>JANQJE010000189.1 GCA_028281795.1 Cohaesibacteraceae bacterium
TGGCAATGGGGGCCGCGGTCATGGCCAATGCCACCAGGACGTAGGCGACGATTGCGCTCAAAAGCGCAGCCTGGAAGCGCGGCTGGGCTGCGATTTCCCGCAACGGACGAATCCGCGCCCTGGCGGCAGGCGTATGAACAACGGGCTTGGGCAGATTGACGAAGCTCACCACCAAAATGGACAGTGCGGCAAGTCCGGCCTGCCCCAAGAAAGCACCGGCAAAGAGAATAGGATCAAAGAAATCGTTGAATGCGATCACGACCTGCGGCCCGATCAGGCCGGAGGCAACACCACCGGCAAGAACCCAACTGATCGCCTTGGGCCGGAACGCCGGAGACGCGGTGTCGGCTGCAGCAAAACGATAGGAATGCACAACCGCGCCCATTATCCCGGAGAAGAATGTGCCGGCGCACAACATCCAAAATGCGCCAACCAAGACGGCCTGCATGGAGATCAGACCGGCAAGAACACCCAGAATCGCTGCGCTGATAAACACCGGACGACGCCCCACCCGTCCCATGATCTTCTGCGCCGGCAGGGTGAAGCACGCCGTACCGAGAACGAACAGGGAAACCGGGATCGTTGCGAAAGCTGCGTTGTTCGCCGAAAGCACATAGCCACCGGCCAGACCGGCTGTTGCGATCACGATGGAGGCGTTGGCGCCGCCGAGAGATTGTGCGACCGCGAGCACGAGCGCGTTGCGGCGCGCACGCGTGTCATCATGAGTGTCAACGGCATCTGTGGTGGTCATCGTCATGGTACCGGTATCGCGCGGCACATGCTGCGCGTCCATGTCGGAAAACGCTTATGCGCCAAAGCGCGCACGGTGATTGGTCAACTCCGAAAACGCTTGGTCAACGCGTTCAGAACGCCATTGGTGAGCCGGACCTCCTGATCATCATAAAATGCACGCGCGACATCCAGATACTCGTTGAGGATCACAGGCGCCGGGATGTCCTGACGCTTCATGATTTCAAAGGCCGCTGTTCGCAGAATGGCGCGGAGCAGCGTGTCGAGGCGGGTCAATGGCCAGCCGTCGGGCAAGGCAGCATGGATCGCCGGGTCGAGGACTTTCTGGCTCTCGACTACCCCGGTCACCAGATGGCGGAAGTAGCCATTGTCGGCGGGGCGATACGCCCACCCATCGAATTCTTCAGCAAGACGAAACAGCTCGAACTCGGACAATGCCTGCGGCAGTGTCGTTCCGCCGACATCCATCTGGTAGAGCGCCTGCACGGCAACAAGACGCGCCACGCCACGTGCATTGGCGGGCTTGGGCGTTCCGGCATGGGCGATCTTGCTTGGCACGGTCAGACGCCCATCGCTTGCTGGACGTCAACCAACGCAATCGCCGCTCTGGCGGCACCGCCGCCCTTGTTCTTCTCGCTGCGACGGGCCCGCGCCCATGCCTGATCACTGTTTTCAACGGTCTGAATGCCGTTGCCGATGGCAAGACCGGGTTCCAACATCAGATCCATCAACGCACGAGACGACTCTCCGGCCACTATGTCGTAGTGCGAGGTCTCGCCACGGATCACCACACCGAGCGCGATATAGCCATCAAAAGCTGTCTTGCCCTTATGACCTGCCAGAACAGCGGCCGGAATTTCCAGCGCGCCGGGCACGGAGACGCGCTCATAGGTATGACCGTCGGCTTCGAGAACCTCAACGGCACCTGCCGCGAGTTCGTCGGCCAGATCGGTATAGAAACGGGCTTCGGCGATCAGAAAATGAGGCATCGGGTATCCGGGCTAACAGCAAAAGGGGGAAAGTGCGCGCCGCTTATACGCCTTTTACGGGGAAGCGCCAGAGCATGTCTTGCTTAGATTGGAGCGATTTGATGGACGAGGTTTTGCGTGTCCTACAAGGAAAAGACCACAGCGCGATGCCGCGCATCGTGCGAGGATTTTGACGAAGTGGGCGCGCAAAAGATCGCCAAGCCGCAGGTCAAACGATTCAATCTAAGCAAGACATGCTCTAACCGTTCCCCATCAAACGCTCGGCATAACGGGCCATCAGATCGATTTCGAGGTTCATGGCATCGCCCACTTTCCGTTCCCCCCATGTGGTGACGGCCAGTGTGTGCGGGATTAACATCAAGGTAAAACGATTGCCGTCAACACTGTTCACGGTCAATGATGTGCCTTGAAGGCAGACAGACCCCTTTTTGGCAATGAACCTGGCCAGTGCCTCCGGCGCCTCAATCTCGAACAGCGACGTGTTCTCACCGTCCTCACGCCTGACGATCGTGGCCATGCCGTCAACGTGCCCCGTCACGAGATGGCCGCCCATTTCGTCGCCCAGTTTCAGCGAGCGTTCCAGATTGATCTGGCTACCGGACTCCCATGACCCAAGCGTCGTCAGGCGGAGTGTTTCACTCGACGCATCGATTGTGTAACGCGCCCCGGCCGGTGTTGGGTCCAACGTGGTTACGGTCAGGCATGCGCCATCATGAGCAATGGATGCTCCCAGATCGATGGTCTGCGCGTCATAAGGGGACTGTATGATGAAACGCTTGTCTTCCGCCATCGTGTCCACCGCTTCGACGGTGCCTATGGCAGTCACGATACCGGTGAACATGGCAGCTCCTATGCAGGTGGGGCGAGGACCATCATCCGGTCCGGTTCAAGAGCCCGTTTGGCGCGGACGGTCCAGCCTTCCAGACCGGCGTCGACAAGGCTGTCGAACGGGTTGGCCGGAAACGGCGTTATAGCGCCCTTCCCGATTGCGTCCTTGCCTTGCAGCAGCACGAGTTCATCGACAAGCCCTTCCCGCAGAAGGCTTTGCGCAATCTTCGCCCCCCCTTCGACAAGCACTTGCGTTGTACCCTGTTCGCTCAAGGCTCGAAGACTGACCTCAAGGTCGGTCCCCGGAAAGTGGATAAAGCCTTCGGGTGCGTCGGCCCTGCCCAGAACAACGCGCTGCGGCGAGCGGTCCTCCAATCCTGGCAGACGAACGGTGAGTTTGGGATGATCGGCACGGTAGGTGCCCGCCCCTATGGCTATGGCATCCATGCGCGAACGCAGCCCATGCATCAGACGGTTGGTCAAGGGCCCCGTGATGGCCACCTGGCCTTGTCCCTCGCCTTGCCCTTCCCGGCCTATGCCGCCATCGGCACTGAGTGCCAGCTTCAGGATGACGTGCGGACGCCCCTTGCACATCCGGGTGATGTGACCACGATGGGCAGCCTGTGCCAGTGAACGAATGTCGGCGAATGGTTCAAAAGGAACGTCGAGACCTGCGTCGCGCAGTCTGGCGGCACCCGAGCCGGACACGCGCGGATCGGGATCGCCAAGCGCGATGACGACACGTGCCACGCCAGCTTCGATCAACGCTTCGGTACACGGACCGGTCTTGCCGTAGTGGTTGCACGGTTCCAGCGAGACATACGCCGTCGCACCCCTGGCAGCCTTGCCAGCGTCGGCCAAGGCAATTGTTTCGCCATGTGGGCGGCCGCCGTTTCCGGTTGCGCCGATACCGACGACCCTGCCTGCGTTCACGATCAGACAGCCGACAGCCGGATTGGGCCGGGCACGGCCAAGTTGATAGCGCCCGACACGGATGGCGGCAGACAGAAAGCGCCTGTCCTGTTCGGATGGAGGTTCAGTGTGCATAGGACGCCTGCAGGCAATCACTCATCGACAGGTGCTTGTTTCGCCGCGATACCGGACGCATTGGCCAGTTCCTCGACGAACTCTTCAAAGTCGCGCGCTTCACGGAAGTCCTTGTAGACGGATGCGAAACGCACATAAGCCACATCATCCAGCCCCTTCAGGGCATCCATGACCAGAAGGCCGATCTGGTCGGAGGCGATGTCGGTCTCACCGGAGCTTTCCAACTGACGCACAATGCCGGAGACCAGGCGCTCCAACTGCTCGTCAGCCAGCGGGCGTTTCCGCGCAGCAATGCGTACCGATCGCAAAAGCTTATCGCGGTCGAAAACCTGCCGGGTGGCGTCGCGTTTCACAACCGTGAGCTCACGCAGTTGAACACGCTCAAACGTTGTGAACCGGCCGCCGCAATCGCCACACACGCGCCGACGACGGATCACCGCATTGTCTTCAGCGGGGCGTGAATCTTTGACGTGCGTGTTCAGGCTCTGACAGAAGGGGCAGCGCATAGGGCTTCAGCGGGCCTTCCTAACCAAGATCCGTATAGATCGGGAAGCGGTCCGTCAGCGTGACGACTTTCTGATGCACTGTCTTTTCGACAAGTGAATCTTCGTCGGTGCCCTTCTGCGACAGCACGTCAAGAACCTCAGCGATTAGGTGGCCGACCTCCTGGAACTCGGCAATGCCGAACCCGCGTGTCGTGCAGGCGGGCGAGCCAAGACGCACACCGGATGTCACGAAAGGCTTTTGCGGGTCGAACGGTACACCGTTTTTGTTGCAGGTGATCCCGGCCCGCTCCAAAGCCTTCTCCGAGACTTTGCCGGTCAGGCTCTTCGGCCGCAGATCCACCAACACGATATGGTTTTCCGTGCCGCCGGAAACGATATCGTAGCCATGGCTTTTCAATGTATCCGCCAGTGCGCGCGCGTTCTCGACAACATTCCTGGCGTAAATCCTGAATTCCGGACGCAGAGCCTCAGCGAATGCCACAGCCTTAGCGGCAATCACATGCATCAACGGACCGCCCTGAAGGCCGGGAAAGACAGCCGAGTTGATCTTCTTGGCGATGTCGGCATCGTCGGTGAGCACCATGCCACCACGTGGACCGCGCAGAGTTTTGTGCGTCGTCGTCGTGGCAACATGAGCGTGCGGGAACGGGCTGGGGTGCTGACCACCGGCCACAAGACCGGCAAAGTGTGCCATGTCCACCATGAGAATCGCATCAACGGAATCAGCGATAGCGCGGAAACGGGCAAAATCGAACTGGCGTGAATAGGCAGAGCCACCGGCGATGATGATCGTCGGCTTGTGCTCATGAGCCAACCGTTCCACCTGATCGTAATCCAGCAGGCCATCTTCCTTGCGCACGCCATACTGAACGGCGTTGAACCACTTGCCCGACAGATTCGGCGGCGCACCGTGTGTCAAATGACCACCGGCATCGAGACTCATGCCGAGAATCGTATCACCCGGCTTGGCAAGGGCCAGCATCACGGCCTGATTGGCCTGCGAGCCGGAGTTCGGCTGGACATTGGCGAAACCGCAATCGAACAGTTTACAGGCCCGTTCGATTGCCAGTTTCTCTGCAATATCAACGAAGTGGCACCCGCCATAATAACGGCGCCCCGGATAGCCTTCGGCGTATTTGTTGGTCATGACCGAGCCCTGCGCTTCCATCACAGCGCGCGAGACTATGTTTTCCGAGGCGATCAGTTCGATCTCATGCTGCTGACGGCCGAGTTCGCCTTTGATCGCGGCAGCAAGATCCGGATCGGTCGTGGCAAGATCGTCGGTGAAAAAGGTGGGGTACAACGCTTCGGCGTCGTGATCGGTCATGGCCATGAAAATCTGTCCCCTGAAGGATGGAGTTTGCGTGCGATGTCGAAAGCGCGCGCAAATTGCGCGGGTATCGGGCAGACTGTGCGGTTAGCACATAGCCGCGTGCTATCCAACACGCCAATGGCGCGTGAAAAGACCGCAAGATAACCGGGTTGGGAAAGTTCAGACGAGCTTGCCGCGTTCGGGTGGAGCGTCGGCGGCTCCCGACTCGGCTTGAGCTGCCCGTTCGCGCTCGATGCGCGCCTGGAGCTTGTTCGCTGCCACTTCCTCAAGACGTTCGCGTGCCGTGTAGTTGGGAGCGGTGAAAACGACCTCCAACCCGGAATCCGCATCGATTGCCGTTACACGGAGCGCTTTGTCGACGGGGATGATTTCAAGATAGATTTCACCCCTCATCGTGTCGCCTTCTGCCTATCCGTTCGAAGCGAGCGTCGGCAAACCATCGCGATTGTAGATGTCCTCGCGGAAGTTCACGGTGCCGTCCGACGCTGCCCAGGCTGTGACATAGTTGATGTAGAGCGGTGCCGGGTTTTCGATGCGCACGTCGAGCCGCTCACCGGTCTGGATGACCTGATCGATGCGCTGGCGCGACCAGCCTTCGGTATCGGCGAGCAGCCACGTGACGAGTTCACGAATGTTCTGGACGCGCACGCAGCCCGACGAGAGGAAGCGATAGTCCTCACCGAACAGGGACTTGGAGGGCGTGTCGTGCAGATACACCTGATGCTGGTTGTGAAAGTTGATCTTCACCGAGCCAAGCGAGTTGATCTCGCCGGGGTCCTGCCGGAACATATACTGGGTAGCCTCTTCGGTGTTCCAGTCGATCTGCGTTGGCAGCAGTTCTTCCCCGCCGCCCCAGTTGAAGATGCGGATGTTGTTCTCGGCGAGATATTGCGGGTTCTCCTGCATCACCGGAATTAGGTCGCGGCGAATGATGGAGACGGGAACCGTCCAGAACGGATTGAAGTTCAACTCGTGAATACGGCTGTCGAGGATCGGGGTCTGACGATCGACCTTGCCGACAATGGCTGTATGGCGCGTTGTGACGGTTCCGGTGTTGATCGCCTCAAGCGCTGCGGCCGGAATGTTGACCATCACATAACGGTCACCGCGAACCAGATCACCCATGGAGCGAATGCGCACGAGATTGGTTTCCATCTGGCGGACACGAAGGCCGATGGGCACGTTCATGGCCGCAAAACCCTCAGGGCCCATCACGCCGTCGACGATGAGGCCATGGCGTGCCTGGAACCGGCGCACAGCGGAATCGACATAACTGTCGAAGATGTCGGAGATGCCCCACTGTTGCGACAAATCACCGGACATGACCAGACGTTCGCGCAGCGGCTGGACGTTGGCATGACGCACGCCGAGGCGCAGTTGCGTGGTGCCCGGCACGGTCGGCCAGCCACCACGGTTCATCATGTCACTGTGCTGACGCAGCGCCGTCTCCAAATTGATGGCGCTGGCCGGGGAAAACATCGGTTCCGGCGAGGTGATGGGTGCCTGACCCTGAGCGGTCGAATCGAAACTGTCTCCCCAACCGGAACGGTGATCTCGCAGGCGCTGGTCAAGAAGAGCGTCGAGTGCGGACTGCTGCGCATGGGCAGCGCGCATGGCGAGCGCCGAGGCGCCAAGTCCAAGGCCTGCAGCCAGAATCTGACGGCGTGTTTTCAACGAGCTGTTGCGAGAATTCGATGTCATTCCGGCGTCCCACGGGTACAAGTGTCTGGTGCGCTATCCTCGCCCGGCAGGCAAATGCGCGTGTTGCTATACATTGGCAATCGTGACGCCAATGCAATGTGGCCCTTTTGTGGTTCGTCATCCACAGGACGAACGGTGGGCTGCTTTGCGCGTGGGTGCGGTAAAAAAAACACACAAAACCCCGCATCATCGCCGGACAATGATGCGGGGTTTTGGTTAGCGAAATGTCAACCAGGCAAGCCCGGTCGTCAGCCCCTTAGAGGCGATAGAGAATCTGGTCGGTCCAGAAACGCTCAAGGCGATGCAGCGACTTGTTGAGCGATTTGAACTCGTCGGAGCCCAGGCCGCCAACTTTTTCAATCGACAGAAGATGGCGCTGGTACAGGTCGCCAACGATCTTGGCGATCTCTTTGCCCTTCTCGGTCAGGCTCACGCGGACCGAGCGGCGGTCCATACGCGAGCGCTGGTGGGAGACAAAGCCGAGGTCAACCAGCTTCTTCAGATTGTACGATACGTTGGAGCCGAGATAGTAGCCACGTGTGCGCAGCTCGCCAGCCGTCAGCTCCGAATCGCCGATGTTGAACAACAGCAACGCCTGAACGGAGTTGATGTCCGAACGACCCTGGCGGTCGAATTCATCCTTGATCACATCAAGGAGGCGGCGATGCAGACGCTCCACAAGATGGAGCGCTTCCATATAAAGGGGCTCAATCCCCTGCTCTTCGTCCTGATCGGCCAGATAGGTGGCCATCGCAGCACTGGTCTTGGTCATTGGTCAGCCTCACTGTTTTGTCCGGATGTTGTCTCCGGTGATGGCATGACCCTAACAGTGAGCTCTAAAACGTCGCTTAAAGTGTTTGATTAATTTCATATTTCTTCTGATATTGGTGCAAGAACCTGTTCACCAATTCAGATCAGAAATGCCTAACCAGCAATGGTGAGAGACCGTTTACGTCGTGGATCCGCGACCATGGTTCTTAGTGGTTGAGTTTGTTTCGCGCGTGGCGGCGGACCTGCAGCAGCATGCCCAGATAAATCGTGATCATGGCGCCATTCATCAGCACGATCGTGTTGTTGCTCAGGCCCAGTTCGGGAAACAGAAAAAACAGCAAGGCATCGACTGCGACGAGACTGAGCCAGAGAACCGCACCCCAAGGCGCGAGCAACCAAAGCCCGACACCGGCAATGATGCTGATCGTCGCCATGATTGCGGTGAGGCCCAGACGCATATCGGCACTCAACGACACCACGCCGATCGTCTCAGGCAACATGAACAGGCCCGTGAGAACAAACCAGCCAAGAAGAGCACGGGCGATCAGCACAAACGCGATGATCCGCAACACCACGACGAACCAGCGCTCGACCGGGTCCAGGCGCTCTTTCCGGGTCGGTGTGACCCGGATGGGTTCGATGGGGCGCGGCGGTGTGGATGGTGTCATGATCGACCGGTTATGCCGAATGGATCGGGGCCGGGCAAGGGATGCTGTGGGCCGTACCGGGTCCTCCGTGATCGGCCACATTGCGATACCCCGTTTGCGCTGCTAGCAAACGCATGAACCATCACAAACAACAGGCAAGCATCCATGGACAAGCAGACAGCGCGCGGTCTGGTGGAACAGGCGACCGATGGGCGGCGCATGCGGCGGCGGCGGCTGCAACCATGGTTACGCGACCTGACGCGGGAAAGCGTGTTGACGATCAATGATCTGATATGGCCCATCTTTCTGACCGATGGTGTGCAGAAACGAGAGCCTGTGCCGTCGATGCCCGGTGTTTCGCGCGTTTCGCCCGATCTGGCGGTCGATACGGCCAAGCGGGCCGAAGAGTTGGGCATCCGGGCGTTGGCGCTCTTTCCCAACACCGATCCAGAGCTGCGCGATGAAACCGGCAGCGAAGCGCTGAACGTCAACAATCTGGTATGCACAGCCGTGCGTGCCATCAAGGCGGCCGGCGTCGATGTCGGCCTCATCACCGATGTCGCGCTCGATCCCTACACCAGCCATGGCCATGACGGCGTCTTCGGTGGCAACGATCACTCCATCGACAACGACGCATCGGTGGCGCAACTGGTTTTGCAGGCGCGTACGCTGGCCGATGCCGGATCGGACATGATCGCTCCATCGGACATGATGGATGGACGGATCGGCGCGATCCGCACCAGCCTTGATGAAAGCGGCCATACCGACCTTCCGATCATGGCATATGCCGCCAAATATGCCTCGGCCTTCTACGGTCCGTTCCGCGATGCGGTCGGTGCATCCGGCATGCTGAAGGGCGACAAGCGGACCTATCAGATGGACCCCGCCAACGGGCAGGAGGCCGAGCACGAGGTCGAACTGGACATTGCAGAGGGCGCCGATGTGGTGATGGTCAAGCCGGGCATGCCCTATCTCGACATCGTGCATCGGGTGAAAAGCACGTTCGCCGTCCCGACCACGGTCTATCAGGTGTCCGGCGAGTTCGCGATGATCGAAGCGGCCGCAGCCAATGGCTGGATCGATCGCGATAAGGCGATGATGGAGAGCCTGATCGCGTTCAAACGTGCCGGTGCCGATGGCATCCTGACCTATTTTGCACCAGAGATCGCCGCAAAACTGGCAAAATAGAGCGAGCTGCTTCGCCCGCCGCTTGAAGCGCGCGCGGTGCGTTCCCACGTCTGGACGGCACGACATCAAGCAGAAAGTGGAACCATGACCACCGCCTCATCGCCACGCCCGCCGATCCTGCCGCTCGATGGCAGCGATCCGCGTCAGGATCGCTTCGCCTTCGATCCGGTCACGCAGCCCTGGTTGTTCGATGGTGTGCGGACCCGGCGCATTCTCGCGTTCTTTCTCGATCTGTTCGTACTGGCGGTCTTTGTGACCATCGCAGCCGTTGTGATCGGTATTCTGGGCCTGCCGACATTGGGCTTAGCCTGGTTCCTATACCCTATTCTGCTACCCTTGGTCGCTATCGCCTATATCGGGCTCACGCTGGGCGGCCCGAAATCCGCGACCCCGGGCATGCAGGCCATGGGCATTGAAATGCGGCTCTGGCACGGCGCACCGATGTACGGTCTGCTCGCCATCGTTCACGCTCTTTTCTTCTATTTCTCGGCCGGCACGGGCCTGCTGTTGATGATCATTCTCGGCGCGAGCCTTTTCTCGTCGACCAAACGCTGTCTGCACGATGTCATCCTGGGGACCGTCGTGATCAACAGCCCACGCCGTGTCTCCATGCTCCGCGGCTAGGGCCTCTAGGGTCAGGCCCGTTTCGAGGCCGAACGGCCCGATCCACAGCCCGGCGAAGAAAGCCGGTTGCTAACACGTCTCTCTCGCCGCATGCTCTGTCAGGCAGTTTGCGGCGCGAGGGTTTTGCCTTTGATCGGACTTGATGTCTGGATGGTTTATGCGGTGATCGGGCTCGGCATCATCGCTTACGCGTCCGACCGCTGGTCTATCGAGTTCGTCTCGCTGGGCATTATGGCAGCTCTTTTGCTGGTCTTTTCCGTTCTGCCGATGCTGGCGCCCATGTTGGTCGAGTCTTTCGGTGTGCCGATCGGTCTGGCCGTCCTGCAAGGCGCCATCGATCCTTCCTTCCTGCTCAACGGGTTTGCCAGCCCGGTTCTCTTTACCATCTTGGCCTTGCTGGTTATCGGGCAGGCCCTGTTTCAAACCGACGCGCTGGCACCGGTTGCCCGCCTCGCTCAACGGATCGGCGGCAGGCGTGAAGTGCTCGCTGTCATGCTGATCATTCTCGCGGCGGGTGCCTCGAGCGCCTTTCTCAACAACACGCCGGTGGTGGTCATGCTGTTGCCGGTCATCGGGGCCATGGCGGCAAAGCTGCCCGGCGGTGTACGCCCTTTTCTCATTCCCCTGTCCTTTGCCAGCATTCTTGGCGGTACGACAACGCTTATCGGGTCCTCGACCAATCTTCTCGTCGCCTCCACCGCCGAGCGCACAACCGGCTATATGCTGGGGTTCTTCGATCAGACAGCCTTCGCCCTTCTGCTGGTCCTTGCGGTCCTGCCCTATCTGCTCTGGGCGCTGCCCAACGGGCTGCGGCAGGGGGACAGCGCGACACCGCTGACAAGCTTTCGCGGCAAGCAGTTCATCGCCGAACAACAATTGGTCGAAGGCCATACTCTGGTCGGTGCGCGCTCGAGCCATGGCATGTTCACCGAGTTGAAGGACATTACCATTCGATCGGTTCGCCGCGGCCCTCGGCTCTATCTGCCACCGTTTGATGATCTGGAACTGCGCCCGGGCGACACGGTCGTCGTCGCTGCCAAGCGCGATGAACTGGTGAAGGCCTTCATCGCTTCTGCAAAGGCGGACGACACCGAGCGGCGCGGCGTGCTCTCGGTCAATGCCAGCGAAGCCATGCTAGCGCCCGGTGCCCGGTTCGTCGGCCAGAGCATCGATGTGATCTCCACCTATCTTGGCGCAGACCACAAGCTGCTCGGCATAGAACGGCGCGCACGTATGCCGCGGGTGGCGCTTGATGCCTTGCGTCTTGAGGCAGGCGATGTGTTTCTGCTTGCCAGCACAGATGACGGTCTGGAAAAACTGCGCGGCCAGCGCGAACTTCTGATCCTGGAGGAAACGCGGGCCGAGATCGGCAACCGCAAGCGGGCTCCCCTGGCGATCGGATTTTTCGCGCTGGCGATCCTTCTGGTCATTTTCGGTGTCATGGACCTGATGGTTGCGACCGTGGCCGCCGCTTTCGCGATGGTGGCCAGCGGCTGTCTCAACATCCGTCAGGCAACGCGCGCCATCGACCCGCGCATCTTCATGATGATCGGCACGGCGCTTGCCATGGGGGCTTCGCTTCAGGTGACAGGGGGCGACAGGGCCATTGCGGCCGGTGTGATGATGCTGGCCGCCGATGCAGGGCCGACCGGGATTCTCTCAGCTTTCTTTCTGTCTGTCGCCATCCTCACCAACGTGCTTTCGAACAATGCGACCGCTGTGCTGTTCACGCCGATCGCGCTGCAACTGGCATCCGACCTGTCGCTTCCACCCGAGCCCTTTGTCATGGCGGTCCTGCTGGCAGCCAACTGCTCGTTTGCAACGCCCATAGGCTATCAGACCAATCTGCTGGTGATGGGCCCCGGACATTACAGCTTTTCGGACTATGTGAAGTCCGGCGCGCCGCTTGTTCTCATCTACTGGATGGCTTTTACGGTGCTGGCGCCCTGGTATTTTAATCTGTAAACTGTCGCGAAACGTTGATGTTCGTTGTCCCTGATCGGATTTGAATGACCAAGCATCCGCTTGATACTCCCACCTTCTATCTGACGGCGTCGTCCCCCTGCCCTTATCTTCCTGGCATGCGGGAGCGGAAGATATTCACCCATCTGGTCGGCTCCGCCGCACCCGATCTTCACACGATGCTTTCGGCAGGCGGCTTCCGGCGCTCACAAAACATTGCCTATCGCCCCGCCTGTGAGGGATGCCAGGCGTGCATATCGGTGCGGGTGCGGGTCGACGAGTTTCAGCCGACCCGATCGATGAAGCGTATCGTTCAGCGCAACCGCGATATCATTGGCCGGGATGAAGAGAACAAAGCCTCTTCGGAGCAGTATTCGCTGTTCCGCGACTATCTGGATGCGCGCCATGAAGATGGCGGTATGGCGCAGATGAGCGTGCTCGACTACGCCATGATGATCGAAGACAGCCACATCGATACACAGATCGTCAGCTATCGGCAGCGGATGCCCGGTGCTCTGGCAGGGCTCGATGGCGGCCCGCTGATCGGCCTTTGCCTGACCGATCAACTGGCTGACGGGCTGTCGATGGTGTACTCGTTTTTCGATCCCAATCCGGCGATGGACAGCCGCTCGCTTGGAACCTTCATGATCCTCGACCACATCGAGCGCGCGCGCAAACGCGGCCTGCCTTATCTCTATCTCGGCTATCTGGTCGAAGGGTCACAGAAGATGGCCTACAAGGCGCGCTTCAAACCGCAGGAGCATCTGACGCCTAGCGGGTGGAAGATCGCCAAGACTTAGTTTTTGGCGGGCGCCCACGCTCCGTTCCACCTACCAGCACTATTCGCACTTTCGGAGGTGTCACGTTGTTAGGTGGAACGACCGCTTTGGGCAGCCGTTTCTTGCTCGCAAAGCCTCAACAAACCAATCATCCGTAAGCACCGGAGTTATGGATTGAACTTGTTGCCGCGCGGGAAGCCCTGAGGGGCCATGCGTCCGGCCTGCGCACGTTCACCGCGCCACTCCGCCATCTCATCCATGGACCGGTTGTACTGGCGTCCTGCGCTGTCGGCCCACGTCAGACCCTCCTCGGCCTTGAACGTCGTCACATCGCTGACACCACCATCCTTGTAGCGCTGCAGACGCACGCCCTTGCCGCGTCCCATTTCAGCAACCTGCGCAGCCGGGAACAGGAGCAGTTTGCGGTTCTCGCCAATGATCGCAATCATATCGCCTTCGACCGGCACCGCCATCTGCAGTTCGACAGGCTCGGACACGTTCATCACCTGCTTGCCTTTGCGGGTGTTGGCAACGATGTCCGCCTCCGGCGCAATGAACCCATAGCCCTGGGTGTTGACCAGCAGAAGCTTCCGCCCGGGATCGTGCACGAAGAGAGCGACGATATCCTGTCCGGCATCCAGATCGACCATGATGCGCAGCGGATCGCCGTGACCGCGGCCACCGGGAAGCTTGTCCGCGCCGATGGTGAACACCCGCCCACCCGTCGAAACGGCCACCAGCTTGTCGGTCGTCATCGCTTCAAGGGTCAGCTTCAGCCGGTCGCCCTGCTTGAAATCGAGCCTTGAAAGGTCGGCATTGTGACCTTTAAGCGCGCGCACCCATCCCTTCTGTGACAGGACCACGGTGATCGGCTCACGCTCGACCATCGCGGCGTCGATCTCGCCAAGATCACGATCGGGCGCAGCTCCGAATGTCGTGCGGCGGCGGCCAAGCTCGCTCTCTGGATCGTAGGCTTTGCGCAGCGCTTTGATATCCTTGCCGATGCGTGTCCATTGGCGCGCCTTGGAACCGACCAAAGCCTCCAGCCCGGCCTGCTCTTCCAGCAGGGCTTCGCGTTCCTTGCGGATTTCCATCTCTTCAAGCTTGCGCAAAGCGCGCAGGCGCATGTTGAGGATGGCATCGGCCTGCGTCTCGTTAAGCTCGAAGGCCTTCATCAGTTCCTGTTTCGGCTCATCCTCCTCGCGGATGATGCGGATAACCTCATCCAGATTGAGGTAGGCAATGATGTAGCCTTCAAGAAGCTCCAGCCGTGCGGCGATCTTGCCGAGTCGGAAGTTGGAGCGGCGCAGCAGAACTTCGCGCCGGTGATCGAGCCAGGCGACCAGAACCTCGCGCAGACCCATGACGCGCGGCGTCAGGCCGCCGTCGAGCACGTTCATGTTGAGGGAGATGCGCGATTCCAGTTCGGTCAGCCGGAACAGCGATTCCATCATCAATTCAGGATCGACATTGCGGTTTTTCGGCTCAAGGACCAGCCTCATGTCCTCAGCCGATTCATCGCGCACATCGCCAAGCAGCGGCAGTTTCTTGGCGAGAAGCAAATCGGCGATACGTTCCACTAGGCGACTTTTCACCACCTGATAGGGAATCTCGGTGATCACCACCGCCCATGTACCACGGCCCTGATCCTCCTTGGTCCAGCGGGCGCGAACGCGAAAGCCACCACGGCCGGTTTCATAGGCCTGGATACGGCTTGCCTCGTCTTCAACCAGAATACCGCCTGTCGGAAAATCCGGTCCCGGCACCAGTTTGACAAGATCTGCGGTTTCCATCGAGCGATTGTCGATAAGCGCGAGCGAGGCATCGCAGAGCTCGGCGACATTGTGCGGCGGGACGGACGTTGCCATGCCAACTGCGATACCGGTCGATCCATTGGCCAGCAGGTTAGGGAAGTCCGACGGCAGAACCACCGGCTCTTCTTCCGACCCGTCGTAGGTTTCGCGGAAATCGACGGCATCTTCATCGATGCCGTCGAGCAGACGCGTTGCAACATCGGTCATCCGCGCTTCGGTGTAACGCATGGCCGCGGCGCTATCGCCGTCGATGTTGCCGAAATTGCCCTGCCCTTCGACCAGCGGGTAGCGGACGGCGAAATCCTGTGCGAGCCGCACAAGGGCATCGTAGACAGACTGGTCGCCATGCGGGTGGTATTTACCGATCACATCGCCGACCACGCGGGCGGACTTCTTGAAACCCTGATTGGGGTCAAGGCGCAGTTGGCGCATCGCATACAACAGGCGGCGGTGGACGGGCTTCAGCCCGTCGCGCACATCGGGCAGCGCACGCTGTGTGATCGTCGAAAGGGCATAGGCCAGGTAGCGCTCGCGCAACGCGGCTTCGAGGTCGACTGCCTCAATGCCGTCATCATCGCCACTACCAGGGGGCCGAATCATCTGGTCGCTCATGCCCCACGACGTACCGAAGGGGGATCAGTGCATCAAGATGAAGCGGCAAGCGGCTGTGCAGATTGTCCCGACACACGACGGATAAGTGCGCTGCGGCCATCGGGGGGCTGGACGGCACGCGGTCCCCATACATTGCGCTCCAGGAAGAAACTGGTGAGCTGGAATGCATCGACAATCTGCTCGGCTGTCACATCGTCCATGGAACCAACCAGAAATGGCGGCAGGGTCAGAAGCCTGGTCTTGTATGGCGCGCCGGCCTCGGCGCTCACGGCACAACCGGATTTGGGCGACACATAGACCAGACCGGTCCGCGCACCGCTGCCGGCGCATTTGCTGAGATCAAGGCCAAAGCCAAGTTCCTCCAGCAGCAGCACTTCGAACCGCGCGACGAGCGCTGCAACGGTGTGTGGTTCACCATGATGATCAAGGATCAGGGCCAGCATGTCGTGCAAGCGGGCATGCGGATCGCGTTCCGGCAGCAGACGCAGATGGGCAGCGCAGAGCTGCACGGCGATGAGCGCAACAGGCTGTTCCATCAATTGGGCACCGCGCAGCGTTTCACCATCGACCTGAAAAAGGCCAAGATGCTCATCCAGCCGCGCACGCCATGTCACGGACAGCGTGTTGCCAACCTGCAGAAGCGCCGCCATACGGCGCGACCGGCCGCCGCGCACAAGACCGAGATGACGGCCACGCTCACGCGTCATCACCTCAAGGATGAGGTTGGATTCGCCGTGTTTCTTGTGGCCGAGAACGGTGGCGCTTGACGTCCATTCCATGGCGGCAAACCTGCCCTATTGGGCGGGAAAGTCCAGCCCCATCTCATTGTAGCGCTCCGGATCGGACGCCCAATTGGGCCTCACCTTCACAAACAGGAACAGATGCACCGGCGCATCGACAGCCTTGCTGATCGCCTTGCGGGCGTTCATCGAAATCCACTTGATCGTCTGTCCGCCCTTGCCGAGCACGATCTTCTTCTGACTGTCGCGCTCGACATAGATGGTCTGTTCGATGCGATGTCCCTTCGGCGTCGTTTTCCAGTCTTCGGTCACCACGTGGGACACATAGGGCAGTTCTTCGTGCAAACGCTCGTAAAGCTTCTCACGTGTCAGCTCAGCCGCCAGCATGCGCATGGGTACGTCGGAAAGCTGATCTTCCGGGTAGAGCCAGGGACCGGGTTTCATCGTGCGGCGCAGCGCCTCGATGAACACATCGCACCCCTCGCCCGTCAGCGCCGACACGGGAAACGTTTCATCGAATGGCAGCTTCTCGTTGATCGCGGCAATCAACGGAAGAAGCTCGGACTGATCCATGTCGTCGATCTTGTTCAGTACCAGCCATTTCGGCTGATGGACGTCCCGTAGTTGCAACAGGGCATCTTCGACGATGTCCGATAATCCCTTGCGCGCATCGATGACGAAACAGACGCATTCAGCGTCCCTCGCGCCGGACCAGGCTGTGTCCACCATCGCGCGGTCCAGACGACGCTTAGGTTTGAAGAGACCCGGCGTATCGACAAAAACGACCTGCGTTTCCTCAAAGATGGCAATGCCGCGGACGAGCGCCCGGGTTGTCTGGACCTTGTGCGACACGATCGCCACCTTGGAGCCAACCAACCGATTAAGGAGGGTCGATTTGCCGGCATTCGTGGGGCCCATAAGCGCGACAAAGCCCGCACGCATTGCCTCCTGTTCAGGCCGATCCGTCATTCATCGTCTTTCCATACGCCTTCGCGCACGAGCATGGCTTTGGCGGCCGCCTGCTGTGCATCACGTTTCGATTTGCCGGCCGCTTCCATGGGCTCCAACCCTTCGATCATCACCTTGATCTTGAAGACCGGAGCATGGTCGGGGCCTTCGCGGCCCACTTCACCATACGTCGGCGTCGCTTTGCGGCGAGCGTGCGCCCATTCCTGCAAAGCCGTTTTCGGATCGCGCCGGTTCGCACCTTCCTCGTCCATAACGGGCCGCCAATGGGTCAGGATGAAACGTCTGGCCGGATCGATACCACCATCCAGATACATTGCGGCGATGAGCGCTTCGCAGACGTCTGCCAGCACGGCGCGTGCCGCCCTGGTCGGTTTGGTCACGTCAAGATCATCAGTGCGCACGTGCCGATCCAGACCGATCCGTTTGGCGATGGCTGCACAGGTCTCAGCACGCACCAGATGGTTCAGCCTGCGGGCCAGTTCTCCCTCGTCGGCATTCGGGAAACGTTGTGTGAGGGCGTCGGCAATCACAAGGGCCAGCACACGATCACCCAAAAACTCCAAACGCTGATAGGTCTGTGTTGTGTCGCTCTGTCCCCCGCCATAGCTTGCATGGGTCAGAGCGCGCTGAAGCAGTCCGGTATCGGCAAAGCGATGGCCGAGGGTCGTTTCGACAGGCCTAGATGCCATCAAACATCCGGTCAAAGCGAGCATCGGACGGCCAGCGCCAGACCTGCCAGGGTGCGGATCCTTCGGCGATTGAGAAGAAAATGAGATCGGCGCGACCGACAAAGTTTTCCAGCGGCACATAACCGACCAGCGCGGTGCGGCTGTCGGAGGAGTTGTCGCGATTGTCGCCCATCATGAAGTAGTGCCCTTCAGGCACGATGAAAGGCTGAGGAGAGTTGTCGAGCATGGAATTGTCGATCAGATCCAGCACCTGATAGCTCACGCCATTGGGCAACGTTTCACGATATTGCGGGACGCGTTCGCCGGTTTCGGGGTGGACGAAATCCTCGATGCGCTCACGTGGGATTTCTTCGCCGTTGATGAAGACGATACCGGCGCGGACTTCGACGGTATCGCCAGGAAGGCCGATGACGCGTTTGATGTAGTCGGTGGATCCGTCCGCAGGCAGTTTGAACACGGCGACATCTCCGCGTTCGGGGTCCGAACCCAGAATACGGCCATCGTAGATGTCGGGGCTGAACGGCAAGGAGTGCTGCGAGAAACCGTAAGCGAACTTGTTGGCGAACAGATAATCCCCGATCAACAGCGTTCCGACCATCGAACTGGACGGGATGACGAACGGCTGAAACAGGAAAGTCCTTATAACAAGCGCGATTGCAAAGGCCTGCAGCAGAACGATCACCGTGTCCCACAGCTCGCTCTTCTTCTTTACCGGCTCCTGTCCTGGGACATCGTCGCCTGGAACATCGTCGCCTGGAACATCCTCCAGCATAAGGTTGCTTGCCTTCTCGTTCGATCCGCGTTGCGCGCGTTGCGTGTTGTGCTCATGTCAGAGGTCAGGCCGCACAAGTCAACCATCACGCCCCATTTGCGGTCGCGTTTGTCAATGAATTGCGCCGCAATCGTGGCGCATTGGCCTTGATGGCAGCTATCTGTCAGGCAGCGCCTCGATGATGACGAACGCCTGAGCATAGGGATAGTCGTCGGTGATCGACAGGTGGATCGAGGGTGTATGGCCATTTGGGGTAAGGCTTGAGAGCCGGGCCTTCGCGCCGCCCGTCAGCACCATGGTCGGAGCACCGGACCGTAAGTTTTCAACCCCCATGTCACGCCAGAAGACACCATGCCGAAGGCCGGTGCCCAAGGCCTTGGCGCACGCCTCCTTGGCGGCGAACCGTTTGGCGTAGGAGGCCGCACGCTGCTTGCGGCCATCGGACTTGGCGCGTTCCAGTTCGGTGAACACCCGATGGGTAAAGCGCTTGCCAAAACGTTCCAGTGTCGAATCAACGCGCCGGATGTCGCACAGGTCACTGCCCAGACCGATGATCATGCACGCTCCGTCGTGACGGAGGCCTCGGCACTTTCTTCATCACGCGCCAACGCTTTTTCCCGGGCAAGACATTTGGCTGCACGCGCCGTCTGGTAGCCCAAGACCGCGGCATAGGTCACAAAATAGCAGCCAACGGCGGCTGTTAGGCCGAGCGGTATTGCACCGACCAGCATCGGTTCGATCACAGGCCAGGTCCGTTCAAAGAATCCTGTGAGCGCTTCAACGGTGTAGGCGCTGGGTCCGTCGAGCGCCGGTTCGGCATTGGAAGGCACCGGTTGGCCAAGGATGACGCGTCCCACCCGGTAGGTAACCGCCCAGATGAAAGGAAAGGTCAGCGGGTTGCCAACCGCTGTGCCAAGCATGGCTGCCAGAATGTTGGCGCGCAGCAGGTAGGCGAAGGCGAAGGCCAGGATGAAATGCAGACCGAGCAGCGGCGTGAACGAGACGAATGCGCCACACGCCACACCCATGGCGATGGCATAGGGCGTCGCGTTGACGCGCAGAACCCGCTTGACGAAGTACTGCGCCGAGCGCGCAAAACTGCGTGTCGGCCATGCCATTGTGCGGGCCTTGGCGTACCAGGGGGGAGAGGAGCGGCGTTTGAACAGCATCGCAGCGCTATGCCAGCCCCCGCGACCCAGGCTTGTATGCGGGAATGGCCTTCAGCGTGTCGGGAAGCTGATCGGCGGGATAAGCCGGCACCTCATATTCTGCGAGCGCAACAAGCGGCATGCCAATGTCGGCCTTGCCGGCGGATCGGTCGATGATGCAGGCGCAACCCACGACATCGCCACCCAGAATACGGATAGCGGTTGCAGCCTCACCGACCGAAAGACCCGTGGTGATGATATCTTCGACGATCAGGACGCGCGCACCTTGGTCCAGCGTGAAGCCCCGACGCAGGGCGAACCGACCATCCTCACGCTCAACCCACATGTAAGGGACATCCAGATGCCGCGCCGTCTCATAGCCCGGGACGATGGCGCCCATAGCCGGTGCAATGATGCAATCAATCTGCCCCAGGTCGCTGTTACGCACCTTGTCGGCCAGCGCCCGGCAAAGTTTTTCGGTTTTCGCCGGAGAACGGTAGACCAGTGCCTTCTGCAGGAAGACCGGACTGTGCAGTCCGGAGGACAGAATGAAGTGGCCGTCGAGAATGGCATCCTCCGACCGGAACACATCAAGCACCTCCTCACTGCTCATGATGGTTCCGTTCATGCCATACCCCTGTCTTTGAAATGTCCTTTGAAACCGGACCTAACGCCCTGATCCGCCGAGAGCAAGCGCATAGGCTATTCAACCATCGGCGCGTTCGGCGGCACTCAGCACCGGACTTGCGCGGAGTTGCGCCAGGATGCGGTGCAGGTGCTTCGCGTCGCGGACCTGAAGCTCGATGAGCATGTCGTGAAAGTCCGCTCCGCGGCGCGTCATGATCAGGTTCTCGATATTGCCGCCATGATCGGCGATGATGGTCGCCACCCTCGCCAGGGACCCGGGCTCGTTGAGCGCCGTCGCCTGGATCTTGGCAGCGAAAAGCTGGCTTTCGGCCGGGTCGATGTCCCAACGCACGTCAAGCCAGCGTTCCGGTTCGTTCTCGAATTCCGCAAGAGCCGCAGCGTGAATGGGGTAAACCGTGACCCCTTCGCCCGGTGTGACGATGCCGACGATCCGGTCGCCGGGTATGGGAGGTTCGTCGGCGGAAAAGCGCACAGGCATCGATTTCTCCAGACCGCGAACGGGTGCCCGCTTTTCCTTGCCCTCCTTGCCGGAATGGAAGGTCTCGGCCTTCTCACCGGGGATACGGAACTGCAGCGCTGTCATTTCCGACAGGCCGAACCATCCTTCATCCGCTGTCGGTGCGGGGCCGGGTTCGATCTCCTGTGCTTCGGGATGCACAGCGGCCAGCACCGAGCGCGAGGCTAGCCCGCCCCGGCCGACGGCCGTGAAGACATCGTCGACGGTCTTGTGCGCCAGTTTCGGCAGCACCGATTCGATGGCCGATGCATCGAAGCTTTTGCCGACGCGTTCAAACGCGCGTTGAACCACTTCCTTGCCAAGACCGAGATATTGGCTGCGGACCGCCTGGCGCGTGGCGCGACGGATGGCGGCACGCGCCTTGCCGGTGCGGGCGATCTGTTCC
>JANQJE010000267.1 GCA_028281795.1 Cohaesibacteraceae bacterium
GACGGCACGACGCAAGACGGCCCCGGCCTGGTCGTGGCGACCAAGGCCCCGCAGGGCTGCTGCAAAGTTCAAAGCGGCGGTGCGGTCTTCCGGATTGCGCTCATAGCGGCGCTCCCATTGACCGGCTGCCTGGCGCAGTTGCCCGTCGGACATCAATTCAGCACGCCCTTCCACAGCGACACCATGGGTCGATGACATCGACGACGTTCCGCAGCCCGCCAGCACAAGCACCGTCCCGACAAGTGCAAGACGCGCGAGCGTGCGCAGACGGCGCGGAGACTTCGAAGCATGTAGGGTCGGGAGACTTTGAGCGTGCGTACTCATGATGCACGGTTCCTTGACTGAGACGCGCTGCCCCACAAGGCAAGCAACGCGCAAAAAGCATCGGCAAGGACCGCTAAAACACCGCGTGCTCTTGCCACTCGATGCCTTCAAGCAATACTCGGTTAACCCTAATGAACCTTTAAACCCGACGGATATCAGCGCCTTGATGCGTCACTTGCCGTCCACCGATCGAGGCTTCTCTTGTCCGTACCCCTCCCCGATTTTGATGCGCTGGGTGCGCTGCTCCCAACCCGTGAAAACCTTGCTGGCGATGATCAGCCCATTCCGCTCTTCTGCGTGACATCCCTTGATGAGGCCAAAGCCGCCGTTCCCGATCATGGCGTTGCTCTGGACAACTGGGCAAAGGTGCAGGGCTTCGAGGGCAAGAGTGGTCAGGTCCTGGTCCTGCCGGATGGTGCCGGCGCCATGCTGGCCGTGCTGGTCGGCACCAGCGCCAACGGCGAGGGTAAGTCGGATCCGGGATTCACCCTGGGAGCACTACCGGGTCAGTTACCCGCCGGCACGTACCTGCTGGAGAGCGAGCTTGCCAATGCGGAAACCGCGCTCACTGCCTTTCTTTTGGGCTCCTACACGTTCACCGCCTTCAAACCGTCCAGACGAGGCCCGGTACGCCTTGCCACATCACACCCGGCGCGGGAGCGTGCTCTGGTTCAGGCGCGCGGCGTCATCTTCGGCCGCGATCTGATCAACACACCTGCCAATATACTTGGGCCGGAAGCCCTCGCAGCCAGCGCAACGGGACTGGCGGAGGCTTTTGGAGCACAGGCACGCGTCACTGTCGGCGATGATCTTCTTGATCCGGACAACCCTTTTCCGATGATCCACACCGTTGGAGCGGCCGCAAAGCAAGCACCTCGTCTCGTCGATATCACATGGAGCGGGGGTGGCGACGACGCGCCGAAACTCACGCTTGTCGGCAAAGGCGTGTGCTTCGACAGTGGCGGTCTCAACATCAAGCCCGGCAACTCCATGAGCTTGATGAAGAAGGATATGGGAGGTGCCGCAGCCGTCCTTGGGCTGGCGCTGATGATCATGCAATCGGAACTGCCGGTTCGCCTGCGTGTGCTGATACCGGCGGTAGAGAACGCCATTGCTTCGCAAGCCTTCCGCCCCAGCGATGTTCTGACCAGCCGCAAAGGCCTGTCCGTCGAAATCGGCAACACGGACGCCGAGGGCCGCCTTGTCCTTGCCGATGCGCTTGCGCTTGCTGACGAAGAAGAGCCTGACATGTTGATCGACATGGCAACGCTCACGGGAGCCGCGCGCGTTGCGCTTGGGCCGGACCTTCCTCCCTTCTTCACCGATGACGAGGCTTTGGCCCATGCTATCCAGGAAGCTGCAACCGAGCACGACGATCCAGTGTGGCGGATGCCGCTTTGGGATCGATACGACAGCGCAATCGCGGGCAAAGTGGGCGATATCTCCAACACGGGCAATATGCCTTTCGCCGGTGCGATCACGGCAGCGCTTTTCCTGCGGCGCTTTGTCGAAAAGGCGAAAAGCTGGGTGCATTTCGACATTTACGGTTGGACGCCATCGACCCGTCCCGGGCGCCCGGAAGGCGGTGAGGCGCAGACAATCCGCGCGCTTTTTAACCTTATCGCCAGACGATATCCCCAGATGGATTGATTCAACCTCCTGTTCTGCCGTATCAATTGCGCCCCCGAAACAATTAGGCGGTCTTTACTGTGGCCCTTGGCGGGATAGCGTCACTTCGATCAGGTTTCACGCCGCAACGGGCGTTGCGGCTCTGGCACGACGTTGCCCTTGCGCGGGTACGCGGGGATGTCGGCGATCTGACCGAACGGCAAATGCTGATCCTGCTCACCATCTATCTGGAAACCCCGCCCCATACGGTTCGCGGCCTCGCCGCCAAACTTGACGTTACGAAACCTGTGATCACACGCGCGCTCGATACGATGGGAGCAATGGGTTTGGTCAGCCGCAAACGCGATGAAGCCGACCGTCGGAACGTTGTCATTCAGCGCACGGTTGATGGCGCGCTTTATGTCGAGGCGCTTGCCGAGACAATCGTAGGTCACGCCGGAGACCTGCGTTGATGAACCAAATGCTCGATCCGCGTTTGCATCCCTACAAAAGCGACGTCGCAGCCAAAGCACTGGAAGGCCAGGTGACGGCAGAAACGTTCGTTGAAGGATCCCTGCATCGCGTGACTGTGCCGATCAGCGATATCCTGAGCGATCAGATGGGCGAGGCCCGAACCTCGCAAGCGTTGTTCGGCGAGATCTTTATGGTCTACCAGACCGAAGGTTACTGGGCCTGGGGGCAGTTGCTGACCGATGGCTATGTCGGATGGATCAGTGCGCTCGATCTCGTCGCGGCCGATGACAAAGACGCCACACACCTGGTCGCTGTGCCGCTGACTCGCGCAACGAACACAAGCATTAAGGTGCTCGGTGACGGCCCTATTCCCATGGGCGCGCGCGTACGGGTCATTGAACCGTCCATCAGCATCGAAGCATCCTCTGCGGCTTTTTCTCAAACGGATGCGGGAGCCATCCCGGCCCATCATCTTATTCCCATCGCAAGCCGGTCTGCGGACTGGGTGAAAACCGCCATGCAGTTCGCAGAAACGCCTTATGTCTGGGGTGGGCGCTCAGCGTTGGGATTGGATTGTTCAGCGCTGGTACAAGTGGCGCTTCAGCAGGCGGGCATTGGCTGCCCGCGCGACAGTGATATGCAGGAAGCCGGTGTCGGCAAGTTTTTTGACCGAACGGATGGTTTAAAGCGTGGCGATCTGGCTTTCTGGCCCGGGCATGTCGGTATCATGGTGGACAGCGACACGCTGTTCCACGCAAACGCCTACGCGATGTCGACAGTGGCGGAGCCGCTCACCGAAGTGGAAACGCGGGTTGGACCGGCGCGAACGTTTAAACGGCTCAATCAATAGCCCGCTTCGCGGTCGACGATGTTGTCCAGAGTCTCGCCGGACGCAAACGCAATAAGGTTTTGGACCATGTTGCCAAGCAGAGCCTCGGGCGCGCTCATACCTGCGGTATGCGGTGTAATGAGGATGTTGGGTGCACGCCACAACGGATTGTCAGAAGGCAGTGGTTCTTCCTCGAACACATCGATGGACGCGCCTTTCAGCGTTCCATTCGTCAGAGCTTCCAGCAGATCGCTCTCGATCTGATGGCCGCCACGCCCGCCGTTGATCACGAATGGCCCACCAGTGATGCCGTCCTGGGCCAGTTTTCCGAAGAGGTCACTGTTGAGGATGCCGCGCGTCGCGTCGGTGAGAGGCAGGAGACAGACAAGAATGTCAGTGCGCGCAAGAAACGCATCGAGATCATCCCAGCCTGCAAAAACCGCTATGTCCGCATCGGGTTTGGGCGTGCGCGCCCATCCGGCAAGATCGTATCCCAGAAGTCCAAGCACTTTCGCTGCCGACTGACCCAACTCGCCATACCCGAGCAACCCGACCCGCACATCTGGCGCCGAAGACTGCGGCAACGGGCGCCATTGGGCGTCGCGTTGCGCATCCAGATAAGCAAGAGCCTGGCGGTGATGCGCGATGACGTTCATGACCGTCCATGCCGTGACGCGGCCCGTGAGGTCGGGATCGATGACGCGGATGATGGCCACGCCTGGAGCGAGATCGGGCCGTCTGGCCAGATGATCCACGCCAGCCCCGGTCGAAAGCACCGCTTCAAGGTTGGGAAAGTGGCTGAAGAAACCGTCCGGCGTTTTCCATGCGACCGCATATTTCACCTGCGCGCAGATGTCCGGCTCCGGCGGCGTGACACCGTCTGAAAAGATCACATCCTCTCGGGAGACATACCGTTCCAGATGTTCGATCCAACCACCCGGCGACCAATCACCAACCGTCAGAACAACTTTACCCAAATCCATGGTGCTCACCCCTCAGACACCCGGCGAGGGACGCAGAGCGCGGTTTTCCTCCGGCTCTAGAATGTAGGCCCGGTAGGGATGCGCCGCGAACGTGCCCAAAACGCGCAATTCGGCAGAGAAAAACTCCAACTCTTCCATAGCCAGCGCCACATGCTTTTCGTCCGGATGACCATCGATCTCGGCGTAGAATTGCGAAGCAAAAAACTGCCCGCCAGTCTGATAGCTTTCCAGCTTCGTCATGTTCACCGAGTTGGTGGCGAAACCCGAGAGCGCCTTGAAAAGGGCAGCCGACACGTTGCGTACACGAAAAACGAAAGCCGTTACGGTGGGACCGTTGCCCGCCTTGACCGGTATTGGGTCGCGCGCAAGCGTGATGAAGCGGGTCGTGTTGTGCGCCTCGTCCTCAATGTCGCTTGCCAGAACATCCAGCCCGTAAACCTCAGCGGCCAGAGACGACGCAATGGCCGCCTGCGCCGGGTCACCGCGTTGGGAGATCTGCCGGGCCGAACCGGCTGTGTCTGCACCGACAACAGCGTTCAGCCTGTGTTCGCGCAGAAACTTGCGGCACTGACCGAGCGCCATCACATGGCTTTGCGCACTTTTCACCTGGTCCAGGGTCGTGCCCTTCACTGCCACGAGTTGATGATGGATCGGCAGGAAGTGTTCGCCGGTGATATGCAACGGCGATGTCGGCAGCAGGTGGTGGATGTCCGCCACGCGGCCGGCGACCGAGTTCTCGATCGGGATCATGCCGAGATCGGCGGAACCTTCCTCGATAAGCGCAAAGGCGTCCTCAAAGGTCGGACACGGCAGGGGTTCAGCTTCGGGATAGGCTTCGACGCAAGCGATGTGCGAGTTGGCGCCAGGTTCGCCCTGAAAAACGATACGCATTATACAGGTCAGCTTTCGGTAGGACGGGCCGCGCCGACGATCTGACGGCGAGCCTCTTCAAGATGGGCCGGAGTATCAACGCCCAGAGGAACACCGTCAACGATGGCAACATCGATGCGCATCCCGGCCTCCAAAGCACGCAGCTGTTCCAGACGCTCGCGTTTTTCCAATGTCGATTGCGGCAGACCGACGAAACGTTTCAGAGCGCGGCGGCGATAGACGTACAACCCGATGTGGAAGTAGAGCGGACCTTCTCCATAAGGTGCTGTCGCACGGCTGAAGTAGAGCGCGCGGAGACGACGCTCGTCCAAGGGGGTGCCGACGACTTTCGGCACATTGGGATCAAGCCTGTCCGTTTCATTGTCGATGACCGTCGCCAACGTCGCAATGTCGACGTCCGGGTCGTCCATCAGAGCAGCGGCATCGCGGATGATCGCCGGATCGAGCGTGGGGAGATCGCCCTGCACATTGACGATGATCTCGATGTCGCCGTCCCGATCAAGCGTTTGCAGAGCTTCAAAGATTCTGTCCGAGCCGGACGGGTGATCGGCCCGGGTCATGACCGCCTTGCCACCATGAGCGTGCACGGCGTCAGCGATTTCCGGCGCATCTGTCGCCACCACCGGTTCACCCAGTCCGGCCCGACGTGCGCAATCGACCACATGAACAATCATCGGCTTGTCCCCGATCATGGCCAGCGGCTTTCCGGGCAGGCGTGTCGAGGCCATGCGGGCGGGAATTAGAACCAAAGCGTTGGCGGGCATTTCGCGCATGATTGCGGGCTTTCGCAGGATGGTAACGGTTTGGACGGCATAGCGTTGGGCAAATGGTCGCAAGTCCCCCCTGTCATCCCTTCGAACTTATTGCAAGGTGATGGGTTATGGGGTTATCACCGCGACCAATCACGGGCGCTGACGCGTTCGGGACGCACTCGGGCTTAGCTTGGATTGGGATTTTTCGACATGGATGGTTTTGAGCTTAACAAGATCGTGGGCGCACTGCTTGGATCGGTACTGGTCGTTATGCTCATCAGTTTCGTGGCCGACTATGTGTATTACATTGAAGAGCCTGAAGTGGCCGGTTACTCCATCGACGTTCCCGAAGTGGAAGTTGCCAGCGAAGAGGTCGAGGAAGAGATGGTCTCGGTTCTTGACCTTCTGGCAACCGCCGACGTTGCAGCCGGCGAAAGCGCGGTGCGCCGGTGCGCTTCCTGCCATACATTTGAAGAAGGTGGTGCCGACGGGGTCGGCCCGCACATGTGGGGCGTGGTGAACCGCGCAAAAGGCGCTGTGGAAGGCTTCAACTATTCCGACGCCATGATGGCCGTTGGTGCGGCTGGTGAAGTCTGGGGTTTTGAAGAGCTCGACGGCTTCATTGCAAATCCGCGTGGCTATCTTGAGGGAACAACCATGGGCTTTGCCGGCGTGCGCGACGTGGAAGATCGCGCCGATATCCTTGCTTACCTCAACAGCCTGCAGGCTGAACCGATCGATCTCTCCACGATCACAGCAACGCAGTAAGAGCAACGACAGTTCATGTCTTTTGGCGCCGGGTTGATGCCCGGCGTTTTTCTTGACTGGTGTCCGATCGCAAACGGTCGCGGGCATTCACCTTCGCGTGATGGGTGCCTGCGCTCGCCGCCGCGCCGTAACTGCGCCATATTCACGCTCACGTTTGGTTTCGAATCATGAAGTCTGCGGGACAGCGGCACCAAACCGCCAGCCTGTACCGCTCAATGCAAACCCGGAAGTCAACGCCCTATAGGTGCCGCCTCGTGTTTTCTGCCTGTCGTTCAGACCTGCTTTTCGCTGCCAAATCTTCTGTCGTTCCGCTTGCCCTTGCGTGCGGTCTGATTGTTTCGGGCTTCACCCCCGCCTTTGCTCAAACGACCGGGACCGGGGAGATTGAAGCGGAAAACACCGATAATGTTGAAACAACGGATGATACGCGTGTATGGCATCATGCCGCCACACTCAACGACTTCGACCCGAAATACCCGCAAGGCTTTGCGCATTTCGATTACGTGAACACCGAGGCACCCCAAGGCGGATCTGTCCGGCTGGCTGATCTTGGGTCCTTCGACAGTCTCAACTTCGTGCCGCCCCGCGGCGAAGCACCGCTCGGCCTCGGGCTTATCTACGACACGCTGATGACGCCCTCACTTGATGAGCTCGCAACGGATTATGGCCTGTTGGCCGAGGCGTTGAGCTACCCGGACGACTATTCCTCCGTTACCTATCGCCTGCGTGAAGGCGCGACTTGGCACGACGGCGTGCCGATCAGTGCCAGCGATGTTGTGTTTTCCTTCGAAACCCTGGTTGAGCACAATCCGCAGCAGGCAGCCTATTATAGCCACGTTGTCAGCGCCCAGATCACAGGCGAGCGCGAGGTGACCTTCACCTTCGATGAGCCGGGCAACCGTGAGCTGCCAAAAATCGTCGGCCAGCTGGTCATCGTTCCTGAACACTGGTGGACAGGCACGGACGCCGATGGCAACCAGCGCGACATTTCGCGGGGCACTCTTGAGCCGCCGCTTGGCTCGGGACCGTACCGCATCGGCGAGGTCATTCCCGGACGCAGCATCCGCTATGAACGGGTGGACGACTATTGGGCCGCCGATCTCAACGTCAATGTGGGGCAGCACAATTTCGATACCGTCGAATACGATTATTATCGCGACAGCGATGTCACCTTTGAAGCCTTCAAAGCCGACGCTTACGACTTCCGGATCGAGAACCGCGCACGCAACTGGGCGACGGGGTACGACATCCCGGCTGTCAATGATGGCCGCATCGTTCTTGAAGAGTTCCAGGAACCTTATCGCCGGGTGGGCTTGATGGTCGGCTTCGTGTTCAACACGCAGCGACCGCTCTTCGCCGACCGCAATATACGGCGCGCCTTCAACTATGTTTTCGATTTTCAGGAGTTGAACCGGGCCATCTTTTTCAACACCTACAACCAGTTCGACAGCTACTTCACCGGCATTGACGGGCTGGCGAGCACCGGTCTGCCGGAGGGCGAGGAACTGGCGCTCCTGGAAGGGTTGCGCGATGAGGGAATCGATATCCCCGAAGAGGTCTTTACCACCGCCTATTTCAACCCCACCAACGGCAGCCCGGAAGCGCGACGGGAAAACATCCGTACCGCACTGGAGCTGTTCGAGATGGGTGGCTGGACCGTCCGTGACGAGGTCGATCCCGAACAGGCCGGCAGTGGCTTCCTGCACCGCATTCTCGTTGCCATCGGGCTGCGCTCCGATCCGACACGCCGGGTGATGCGCGATGCGTCCGGCGCACCTGTGGTCGTGGAGCTTCTTCTTAATGGTCCGACCCAGGAGCCATCCTCCAACCAGTTGGCTCAATCGCTTGAGCTGGTCGGCATCGAGCTTGTGATCCGGACCGTGGATTCCTCGCAGTATACCAATCGCGAGCGTTCGCGCGATTTCGATATGATCTATCAGGCCTGGGTTCAGTCCACATCGCCGGGCAATGAGCAACGTGCCTTTTTCGGATCGGACTCCGCCACCGTGGAAGGCAGCCGCAACTATGCCGGGATCGAGAATGAGGCCGTTGACGCGCTGATCGAGAAGATCATTTTCGCCGAGGATCGCGAGGCGCTCGAAGCTGCTACCCGCGCGATGGATCGGGTGTTGTTGTGGAACCATTATGTGATCCCCGGATGGGGTGTTCAATCGGCTCGTGTTGCCCGCTGGGACCGGTTCGACCGACCGGAGAACCTGCCAACCTATTCCATCGGTTTCCCCACTGTCTGGTGGTATGATGCAGAACGAGCAGCGGTGACCGGAGAGGCTGGCCAATGACTCTCAAAACGCCTGCCATTATCGCGCGGAACGTCACACGCCGCACCGTTTTGAAAGGGGCAAGCGTTCTGGCGGGCGCAGCCGCACTACCCCTTTCGGCTTTCGCTCAAAGCGCCGTTACTCGCAGCCACGGGCTCTCATCATTCGGAGAGCTGGCTCTTGAGCCCGATTTTGAGATGTTTCCGCACGTCAACCCCAATGCCCCGAAGGGCGGAACCCTTTCCTTTCAGCCGGGCAGTTGGCTGTTCAATCAGAACCACCAAACCTTCAACACGTTGAACCCTTTCGTGCTGCGCGGTGACGCGCCACAGCGTCTTGAAATCACGTTCGATACCTTGATGAAGACCACCGGCGATGAAGCCGATGCGCTCTACGGTATGCTCGCTGAATGGGCGGAGTTTTCAGACGATGGGCTGACGTTCGATTTCAAGCTGCGATCCGGTGCGCGTTTCCACGACGGGTCACCAGTCACCGCCGCCGACGTCGCCTGGTCCATGATGACGTTGAAAATGGAAGGACACCCCAACCTCGTCAATCTGCTCGACGCACTGGAAACGGCTGAGGCGCTGAGTGAAGATATAGTCCGCGTAACCTTCCAGCCGGGGCGTCCTCGGGATCTGCACCTGGCGGTGGCTGGCCTTCCAGTGTTCAGTGCGAGCTGGTTCGAGGGCAAGGAATTTGGGGCCTCCACGCTTGAACCGATTTTGGGGTCCGGCCCTTACAAGGTCGGCGCGTTCGAGGCCGGACGCTTCATCACCTATGACCGCGTGGACGACTATTGGGGTGCCGACCTCCCGGTGAACCGTGGCCAGTACAATTTCGATCGCATCCGTATTCCGATGTTCCGTGACCGTGATGTCGCGTTCGAAGCCTTCAAGGCCGGTGAGATGAATGTCCGTCAAGAGTTCATCGCCCGTGTCTGGGCGACCGAATACACGTTCCCAAGCGTGGTGTCGGGTGATGTGGTACAGACCGAGCTGTCCGATGGCCGGCCAGCAGGAGCGCAGGGCTTTTTCTTCAACACGCGCCGGGCCAAGTTCTCCGATCCCCGGGTACGTCAGGCAATTGGGCTGCTGTTCGACTTCGAATGGTCGAACGAACGGCTCTTTTTCGGCCTTTATCAACGTACCCAGTCGATGTTCGAAAATGCGCCTTACAAGGCTGAAGGCCTGCCGGACGCGGACGAGCTTGCGCTGCTGGAGCCCTTCCGCACAGAACTGCCGCCAGAGGTTTTCCAAGAGCCTTACGTCCCACCGGTCTCCGACGGATCGGGATCAGACAGATCCCTGCAGCGGGAAGCCAATCGCCTGCTGAACGAAGCCGGGTGGACGCTTGAGAGCGGGCGACGCGTGAACGCCGATGGAGAGCAGATGACGATCGAGTTCCTGCTGCGCTCGGCGAGCTTCGAGCGGATCGTGAATCCTTACATCCAGAATCTGATACGGTTGGGCATCGCCGCCACTTCACGCACGGTGGACGGTGCGCAGTATCAGTCGCGCCTGAATGATTTCGACTTCGACCTCGCCGGTCGGCGTTACGCTTTCACGCTGACCCCGGGCGCCAGCCTGCGCTCCATTTTCGGGTCGGAATTCGCCGACGTGCCCGGCTCCTTCAACCTGGCAGGCGTTGCCGACCCGGCCATCGATGCATTGATCGAGCAGGCAGCACAGGCAACCTCACGCGAAGAGCTTTATACGATCATGCGCGCCATCGACCGCGTTCTGCGGGTCGGACATTACTGGGTTCCCAACTGGTTCAAGGCGACTCACTGGATGGCACTGGCGAGCGACATCCGCTACCCGGACACCAAGCCGCGCTATGAGCTGCCAGTCGAAACCCACTGGTGGATCGAAAGCTAGATGAGGCCATAACGCTCCATGCTCGCCTACATCGTCCGACGCGTTCTTCTTATGATACCCACGATCTTGGGCATCATGGCGCTGTCGTTTCTCGTCGTTCAGTTTGCGCCCGGTGGTCCGATCGAGCGTGTCATCGCCCAGCTTCAGGGCACCGATGTCGGTGTCACGGCCCGCTTCACGGGCGGAACCGGTGATTTCTCCGGCCAGGAGCAGAGCGCCAGCAGCGGAGAGGAGGCATCCGGCGTTTACCGCGGCGCGCAGGGACTCGACCCGGAGTTCATCGCCGAGCTTGAACGGCAGTTCGGTTTCGACAAGCCGCCGCTGGAACGCTTTGGGCTGATGATCTGGAACTATGCCCGCTTCGATTTCGGCGAGAGCTATTTCCGCGATGTGGAAGTGATCGACCTCATCATCGAGAAGTTGCCGGTCTCGATATCCCTGGGCCTTTGGATGACCCTGCTCTCCTACGGCATTTCCATTCCACTGGGCATCCGAAAAGCCGTGAAAGACGGCAGCCGCTTCGATGTGTGGACAAGCGCCGTCGTCATCGTCGGCTATGCGATACCGGGCTTTCTGTTCGCGATCCTGCTGATCGTGCTGTTCGCCGGCGGGTCGTTCTGGGACCTGTTCCCGTTGACGGGGCTCACATCAGAGAACTGGCACGAGCTGTCCTGGTGGGAGAAAATCCTCGATTATTTCTGGCACCTCACCCTGCCGTTGATCGCCATGGCCGTCGGTGCCTTCGCCACCACGACGCTGCTCACCAAAAACTCGTTCCTCGACGAAATCCGCAAACAATACGTCATCACGGCGCGAGCCAAGGGTCTGGACGAGCGCACGGTTCTCTATGGTCATGTGTTCCGCAACGCAATGCTGATCATCATCGCCGGGTTTCCCGGCGCGTTCATCTCGGCCTTTTTCACTGGCTCGCTTCTGATCGAAACGATCTTCTCGCTCGACGGGCTCGGTCTTCTGGGCTTTGAAAGCATTTTCGGACGCGACTACCCGGTCGTGTTCGGCACGCTCTATATCTTCTCACTCATGGGCCTGATCGTCGCCCTCCTGTCCGACCTTGTCTACATGTGGGTAGACCCCCGCATCGACTTCGAAGCGCGCAGGACCTGAGCCAGATGGATGCGCGCACCCCAACAGACGTCCTCCCCGGCGAGGCTGAACATCCGGCGGCAGCCGATGCACAGCCGGTGCAGATGAAGCGCAAGGGGCTGTCGCCGCTCAACCAGCGCCGTCTTGCCAACTTCAAGGCCAATGGACGCGGATGGTGGTCGCTCTGGATTTTCCTCGCGCTCTTCGTCCTGACCCTGTTTGCTGAACTGGTCGCCAACGAGCGCCCGCTCATCGTCTCCTACAAGGGCGAACTGCTGTTTCCGGTCCTCGTTGACTATCCGGAAGAAAAGTTCGGCGGGTTCTATGCAGTGACCCGCTACTACGATCCGTTCATTCGCGAGGAGATCAACGCCAACGGCTGGATGTTGCACGCGCCGATCCGTTACGATCACACAACCCGTTCCTATGCTTCCAACCTGCCTTATCCGATTGCACCAACCTGGATGCTGGAAGATGAGGTCGCGTGCGGGAATCTGCCGGATGGCACCGAGGATACCTTCTGCGGGCCAGGCGGGTGGCACTGGCTGGGGACGGACGATCAGGGACGCGATGTCGCCGCCCGTCTGATCTACGGTTTTCGCCTGTCGGTGCTTTTCGGCCTGACGCTGACGCTCATTTCATCGGTCATCGGCATCGCCGCCGGTGCTGTGCAGGGTTATTTCGGCGGCTGGACGGATCTTCTCTTCCAGCGGTTCATCGAAATCTGGACATCGATCCCTTCGCTTTATCTGCTTCTGATCTTTTCGGCTTTCTTCGTGCCGGGCTTCTGGACGCTGCTCTTCATCCTTCTTCTGTTCAGCTGGGTGGCGCTGGTCGGTCTGGTGCGAGCGGAGTTCCTGCGCGGGCGCAATCTGGAGTATGTGCGCGCGGCCCGGGCTCTCGGGCTCGGCGATATGCGGATCATGTTCCGCCACATCCTGCCCAATGCGATGGTCGCAACGATCACCTTCCTGCCGTTCATTCTTTCCGGTTCGATCACGACGCTTACGGCGCTCGACTTCCTCGGCCTCGGCCTCCAGGGCGACGCACCCTCGCTGGGTGAACTGCTGGCGCAGGGCAAGGAGAACCGCAACGCGCCCTGGCTCGGCCTTACCGGCTTCATGACGATCTCGATCATGCTGTCGCTTCTGATCTTTGTCGGTGAAGCGGTGCGCGATGCGTTCGATCCGCGCAAGGTGGAGGGCTAGATGACCACGCCTCTGCTCTCTGTGCGCGATCTCTCCGTCGCCTTCCGTTCGGGCGATACCGTCAACACCGTCGTGCAGGACGTCTCCTTCGACGTGGCGCCCGGAGAGACCGTGGCACTGGTCGGGGAGTCCGGCTCGGGCAAGTCGGTTTCCGCGCTCTCGGTTCTGCAACTGCTGCCTTATCCGGCCGCCTCGCATCCCTCCGGATCCGTCCGGTTTGACGGCCGGGAGCTTCTGGGCGCGGACGACAAGACGCTGCGCTCGGTGCGCGGCAACGAGATCTCGATGATCTTTCAGGAGCCGATGTCCTCACTCAATCCGCTGCACACGGTGGAGCGGCAGGTCGGCGAGGTGCTTAAGGTTCACCAGGGCCTGCGCGATGAGGCCGCCCGTGCCCGCACGCTGGAGCTTCTGGACCGCGTTGGCATTAGAGACCCGGAAAGCAGGCTGAAAAGCTATCCGCATCAACTGTCCGGCGGCCAGCGTCAGCGCGTGATGATCGCCATGGCCCTTGCCAACACGCCGAAACTTCTGATTGCCGATGAACCGACGACGGCGCTCGATGTGACCGTGCAGGCGCAGATCCTGCGGCTCTTGGTGGAGCTCCAGCAGGAGTTGGGCATGGCGATGCTGTTCATCACCCATGACCTTGGCATCGTCCGGCGGCTCGCCAAACGGGTCAACGTGATGCAAGGCGGCGAGATCGTGGAACACGGCCCAGTCGCCGACGTTTTCGCCAAACCTGAGCACCCCTACACGCAGATGCTGATCTCAACCGAACCCTCCGGCGCGCCATCCTCAACGCCTGAGGAAAGCGATATCTCGCTGTCCGCAGATGATCTGAAGGTCTGGTTCCCTGTGAAGAAAGGCCTTCTGCGCCGGACGGTCGACCACATCAAAGCGGTGGACGGCGTCGACCTGACCATCCGTCAGGGCGAGACGCTCGGCATTGTGGGTGAGTCCGGCTCCGGCAAGACGACGCTAGGGCTGGCGCTTCTGCGGTTGACCGAGTCCAAGGGGACGATTCGATTCAAAGACACCGAGATCACCACCTATGGCGCCAAGCAGATGCGACCGCTGCGCTCCGATCTTCAGGTCGTGTTTCAGGACCCGTTCGGGTCATTGTCGCCGCGCATGTCCGTGTCCGACATCATTGAAGAAGGCCTTCTCATCCATCATCCCAAGATGGGGTTTGAAGAGCGCGACCGGGAAATCATCCGTGCACTTGAGGAGGTGGGTCTCGATCCGGAAACACGCTTTCGCTACCCACACGAGTTCTCCGGCGGCCAACGTCAGCGCATTTCCATTGCCCGTGCACTGGTGCTCAAACCCCGTGTGATCCTGCTCGACGAGCCAACCTCAGCGCTGGATATGAGCGTGCAGGCACAGGTGGTGGAGCTTCTGCGCGATATTCAGGTGAAGCACAATCTGGCCTATCTCTTTATCAGCCACGATCTGAAAGTCGTGCGTGCTCTGTCGCACCGCATCCTTGTGATGAAGGATGGAAAGGTGGTGGAGAGCGGAACGCGCAAGGCGATCTTCGAGGCCCCAAAAGAATCTTACACGCGCGAACTGATCGCCGCCGCATTCGATGAAACCGTGTTGACCGCTGCGGAGTAACGGCCCTTGGCAGTGGCGTGGATACGCTGGTGTTAACCTTAATTCTTTGGTAACGGCGCGAGCATTCCTTTTGTGCTATACCGGCCCAAGGAATGGGGTATTGGCATGAGCACTCGTCAAACTGGTATTCACCCCGGCGTGCTGTTGCTTGAGGAGTTTCTGAAACCCCTTGGCATCAGCCAGAACCGCCTGGCGCGCGATCTGGACGTGCCTGTGAGCCGGATTGCAGCGCTTGTTGCCGGCAATCGCGCGGTTACGGCCGATACCGCGATGCGGCTGGCGACCTATTTCGATACCAAGCCGGAACTCTGGCTCAAGCTGCAGGCAGCCTACGACATCGCTCAGTTGCGCGACGGGGACTGGCCGCGCATCGAGGCGCGCATTCGGCCCTACGAACCGGTGGATGTGCCTGACGATACGACGGAGATCGCGCCCGACGAAAACGCCGACCCTCTGGATCAGCCTCACGTGAACAGGGCGTTTTGACCGGACACTGAAACGGCTAGGCGGAAGCAGCGGCCTTCTCGCGCAACCGGGCTTGTTTTCTGAACTTCGCCATCACCCGCGAGCGTTTCAGAGTCGACAGATAGTCGATGAAGAGCTTGCCATCGAGATGATCCACCTCATGCTGAATGCAGGTGGAGAGCAGGCCGGTGACGTCGATTTCGTGCGTCTCGCCTTCAATGTCCATGTAGCGCACGCGCGCGTTGGCCGGGCGGATGACCTCATCGTAGAACTCGGGGATCGACAGGCATCCCTCTTCATACGGTACATCTTCGCCGGAGAGCTCCAGGATTTCCGGATTGATCAGCGTCAGCGGCTCGGCTTCATCCTCGCGCGGCGAACAATCGGTCACGACCACGCGTAAAGGCACACCCACCTGGATCGCAGCCAGACCGATGCCCGGTGCGTCGTACATCGTCTCGTACATGTCCGCGACCAGCGTGCGCACCTCATCGCTGATCTCCGTGACGGGCTTCGACACCTCGCGCAACCGCTTGTCGGGGATGACCAAAATCTCTCGCAATGCCATGCCACGGCACTTAAGCGGCAGGGCTTGGCGGGTCAAGGTTGAGTTGGCTCCACCGGGCGCGAGCATGGTGTTTGTTCGTGCTTTGATCTAAAGTTGTAACGGACCCGATTCGACCCTGGATTCCTGTTTTGGACCTCGATTTCTCCTCCGTCCTGTTCTCCTTTCAGGGCACGCCGGTCACGCTGGCGATGCTTGCCGCCATCTTCTGCGGAGTGATCGCGCTGCCACTTGTCTGGATCGCTGTGGTGACAAACCGGATGAAACGGCGGACAGCGGAGATTGCGGCACGTGCAGAGGCTGAGAAGGCGGACCTCACCTCCCAGCTTACCACCATGGCGGGCACACAGGCGGAACTCACGGGCCGTGTGCAGTCGATGACGGAGATGCTCGGCAACCGGCAGGCGGAGCTGGCCCGCGTCATGTCGGAGAGGATGGACGGGCTCGGACACCGCATCGGCCAGTCGATGAACCAGCAGACAAACCAGACGCACGAGACCCTGCGCACGTTGCATGAGCGGCTGGCCGCCATCGACACGGCGCAAAAGAACATCACCGAGTTGAGCCAGGGCGTGGTGGAGCTTCAGTCGATCCTTGCCGACAAGCAGACGCGCGGCGCCTTCGGCCAGGGACGCATGGAAGCCATCGTACAGGATGCCCTGCCGCGCGGTTCCTACTCGTTTCAACACACGCTGACCAACGGCAAGCGGCCCGACTGCGTTGTCTATCTGCCGAATGGCGCACCCAGCCTGGTGATCGATGCGAAGTTTCCGCTGGAAGGCTGGAATGCTTTTCGCGATGCGCCGGACGACCGGCTGGCACAGCAGGCCGCGCAGCGCTTCCGTCAGGATGTCGGCAAACATGTCGGCGATATCACGGGGAAATATTTCCTGCCCGGCGAGACCCATGAGACGGCATTTATGTTCGTGCCCTCGGAGAGCATCTTTGCTGATCTGCACGAGCGTTTCGACGATGTGGTGCAAAAGGCGGCGCGCCAGCGCGTGGTCATCGTCTCGCCGTCTCTGCTCACCCTGTCCATTCAGGTGGTGCAGGCGGTGCTGCGCGATGCGCGGCTGCGCGAACAGGCGCACCTGATCCAGGATGAGGTTGGGCGTCTGGTGGACGATATCGCGCGCCTCGACGACAGGGTGGCGAAGCTCGCCACGCATTTCGGTCAGGCGCAACGCGATATCGAGCAGATTCAGACCTCAACGGGCAAGATCGCCAAGCGCGGCGACAAGATCGGCAATCTCGACGTCGGCTCCGGCGAGATTGAACCCGACGCTTTGGAGCAGGAAGACGCCCCCAAGCTGCCCCTGGCCGGAGAGTAGATGCGGGCAAGCGATGTCGGAGATCACCAGCCTTGCCGATATGACCCGGTGCTACGGCATCATTCTGGGCACCAAGCGCTTTGACGCCTGCCTTGCCTTCTACCGCGACACGCTGGGTCTTCCGGTCTGGTATGAAAAGCCGGGTTTGGTCTGTCTGCGGTTCGGTGACGGCTATCTGATGATCGAGACCGGCGGTCATGCGAACAGGGACACGCCGCTTCAGCGCAAACCGAACACCGAAAACCCGACCATGCTGCGCTTCAATGTGCAGGATGTGGAGGCCACCGCCGCATGGCTCGAAAAGCGGGGCGTTCGCGTTGCTGTCAAAACCTACGACTGGGGAACGGTCGGCACGTTCATCGACCCGGATGGCAATGCCTGCGAACTGAAAGACGCGGACGATCCGTTCTTTGCATAGGGTGTTGCGACGCCATTTCAGGCAAGGTCCGCGACCCATGCCCAAGAATTCGGATCTGCATGACCGCCACCTTACGCAAGTCAGATGGAGCGGAAACATATCTCCGCTTCGACGGGGCAGTCTTTGCAGGCCTCGTCATCGCACAAGCGGCAAATCTGAAGCGCATGCTCCGGGCTCTCCAGAAGACTGCGCAAGAGCTTGCTCACGATTTCTGACAGCGCAGAGCGTTCATTGTCGGATAAAATAGCAAGTTTGCTCGCCAAGACACCACCACGCCGATCCAACACTGCGACATTGATGTCTTGTCCACGATCAGTGAGGAACAAGGCTGCTGCGCGCCGATCTTCTTCTGAACGTTTCCGTACGACAACGCCATCGGCTACCAGCCGGTCAACCAGTCGAACTGTTCCCGGATGGGACAAGCGCAAGGCTCCGCTCAGATGGCGGATCGTCAGTCCGGGACAATGTCCGATCAGCGTGATCGCTGCTGCCGGGGCAGACAGATTGTCCGGCAGCGATGTCTGCGCTCCCAACATCAGTTCATCAGCAAGGCAAAGGGATAGCGCGCCAAGGATGTTTTCAAGTCTCTGATCCGTCATTCAGCAAACTTATATGCGTCATGCATATACATCAACAGACAAATGATGTATGCACCGTGCATACAAGTGAAAAAGGGAAAGTCTGTCATGGACCTTCAAAGCGCAATTGCTCTCCAACCTGCCGGAGTTCAGTTCTGGGTTATGTGGCTGACGGTTGCTGCTCTGGGTGGAGCCGTCTTGCTCATGGTCTGGAGAGAATCACGCGTGGCGGGTCTGTCGTTGCTGGCGGCGTCGGTGGCGGCCGGGCTTACGATGGAGTGGCTGTTCGCCCTTCAAGGCTACTCAAAACTGCTTGGGACCGCCCACATCCCTTTCTGGACTCCATGGGTGGTCTATGCCGTCCTACTGTTGCGTGCCGGAAATCAGCGCATGGCGCCCCGTGTCCTTCTCTCCCTGATTTTGGTGACACTCGTCATCTCGCTTATCTTCGACTACGCCAATATGGGCCTCTATGTCGTTGACAGGGTTGTGACTTAGGTCATGCTTCTGAGACACGCATGCCCGTCCGATCTACCGGTACTGACGGAGCTGGCCCTACGGTCCAAAGCCTATTGGGGCTATACTGAAGCGTTCGTCGAGGCCTGTCGGAACGAGTTTGTCGCCAACATTGACGCTGCCGAACCTGGCCAGATCGCTGTGGGTTACGTCGGCAATAAGCCCATCGGATTCGTGCAAGTTGAAATCAAAGAACGGACAGCCGAACTCATGATGCTGTTCATAGAACCGACCCATATCGGAAAAGGTTACGGCGGGCGACTTTTCCAATGGGCCGTTGCCAAGAGTACGGACGCCGGTGCGACGCGCATGATGATCGAGGCAGATCCTTATGCAGCAGGTTTCTATGAGAAAGTTGGGGCACATCGCATTGGAACGGTGCCATCGGTTTCTTTTCCTGACCGAGGCCTTCCCTGGCTGCAGTTGGACCTGCGCCCGCGCTCGGTGTCGAATGACTAAAAATGCCCTCACGCCTGAGTACGCCAGTGGCGTGAGCGCGCGCTAACCCTCGATCTGCGTCCGGGCGCGCATGGCTGCTGCAAGGGTGCCTTCGTCGAGATAGTCCAGTTCGCCACCCACCGGCACACCGTGGGCGAGACGCGTCACGTTTACCGAGCAGGGCGCCAGCCGATCGGTGAGGTAGTAAGCCGTCGAT
>JANQJE010000270.1 GCA_028281795.1 Cohaesibacteraceae bacterium
GTCGGCCACCAGGTCCAGCGTCGCCTGGGTGTAAGGCAGCGGCAGCAGATCGTTCAGGTAACCTTCATCATGGCTGGACCATGCCAGATGCTCGGAAAAAGATCCGGTTCATACCGCTCGTTGAGAGCCACGAGACGCGCCAGATGGTCTTTGTCGAGCGGCTTCTGCCCGCCGATCGACAATCCGACGCCATGCAGCGACAAGCCGAACCGCTCGCGCAGATCGGTCAGCAGGCGATGCGGCATACCGCCCTCGCCCATGTAGTTTTCAGGATGCACCTCAAACCAAGCCACGCCATGGTCTTGGCCGAACACATCGGACGCATGCTCATGCTTGAAGCCAACACCGGCCTGGGCGTCAGTGATCATCGGGCGTTTGGACAGAGGTGACATGGTGTACCTTGAAACAATGGCAAAGTGCCGGGTGAGTTGCCCCACCCGGCCAGGTCGAACCGGCCAGAGGGTTATGCCGGCAGATCGCGATCCAGTTCTTCCAGGGAGCCCATGCGGCCATCCGGGAGATAGAGATCGTCGCTCATGTTGGAAGCTGAACCATACTGTTCGCAGGTACCGGCTTCAACAAATGTCCAGGCATTGCCCTGGTAATCGACGGTGGACGTGCCTGCACAGGTGGTGCCTGGGCCAGCAGCACAATCATTCGCGCCAGCAAGCGAGATGCCGTAGCACTTTTCCTGAGCCTGGGCGTGGGCAGGCACGGTTGCGGTAACGGAAGCAGCAACACCAGCAACGGCAGCGGCGATGACAGCGGTGTTAACAGCGCGGCGAGAAATGCTCATGGGAAATTGTCCTTTCAAGACACTATCGATGGGGTGGCCGATCATGACGATCAACCTGGTGAGGTGAAGGGAGAAAGCATCGCTGCTTCTCGACGACAGTGATGCCGAAAGCCATGATAAAGGGGAAATGACAAAGCAAGGAAGTTTAGCGCACCGTTATCTCACGCGTCAGTGCGCAAATGTGATCAGACTTCACGGGTGCGTGATCCAGCAAAACAGTGAAGTCTTATAATTATAGAAGGGGAAAACGCAATAATATTTCAATTTTTGCCGCAGAGGACATATTTTCCTGCGGCTGCGCTATTTTGCGGCTTGAGCACCGGGTAAGTTTCTGGCAAGGAACCGGCTCGAAAGGTCAGGGTTGTTGTCCTATTTTATGGAGCGGCCCTTGGTCCAACAGGCTGTGCTCTGCCGAATAAGACAGGGCATGCATGAGCGCTTGACGGCAGGCCGCATGGCAGGCCATGTCACCGCAACGCTCTCCGGGGCTTCGCCTTCGGAACCCAACGGGATAGCGACGGACGATCCCAAGCGACTGAAGCCTTCCGCCATATGATGGCGGTCTTGGCGTAACAAGGAAACAGTTGGCGCAGACCAACGAGCCGCACAAAGGTGCGACCCGGCCTGCGACCTACGCTTCTGCGGTTTTCGCTCGCACCGAGCAAAAGCGGCGGCTGATAGGAAGGGACAAGACCCATGGAGAATACTCTAGGGCCCAACAAAGTGACGTTGATCGACACGCTCGAAGCTCCCAAACCGACTTCCGAAGCGGCCGCCAAACCGATGGCCAAATCCGACATGCGTGCTCGCGCGGCAGCAGAGGGCCTTTACAGCCCAAGCCATGAGAAAGACGCCTGCGGTGTCGGCTTTATCGCCAATATGAAAGGCGAAAACTCACACCGTATCGTGCGTGACGGTCTGCAGATTCTGGAAAACCTCACCCACCGGGGCGCGGTTGGCGCCGACCCGCTTATGGGCGATGGCGCAGGCATGCTGTTGCAGAAGCCAGATGCCTTCTTCCGCGCGGTTCTAGCTGAAGATGGTGTCAACCTGCCGGACGATCCGAACGACTATGCGGTCGGCTTCATCTTTATGCCGCAGGACGATGCCCTGCGGGCGCGCTGCGAAGAGGTGATGGAAAACGTCATCGCCGCCGAAGGGCAGGAGGTTCTGGGCTGGCGCACCGTACCGGTCGACAATGCATGTCTGTCGCAGGCAGACGACATCAAAGCCTCCGAGCCGGTGCATCGCCAGATTTTCATCAAGCGCGGCCCCGCCACACCACCCGGCGATGATTTCGAGCGCCGTTTGTACGTTCTGCGTAAGGTGATCTCCAACACCATTTATGGCGGCATTGCCCATGGCGAACAATTCTACATTGTCTCGCTGTCCTCACGCACCATCGTCTACAAAGGCATGTTCCTGGCCTATCAGCTTGGGGCCTATTTCAAGGATCTGACGGACGAGCGCTTCACCTCGTCGCTGGCCCTCGTTCACCAGCGCTTCTCGACCAACACCTTTCCATCCTGGAAACTCGCGCACCCCTACCGGATGGTTGCACACAATGGCGAGATCAACACGCTGCGCGGCAACGTGAACTGGATGGCTGCACGTCAGGCGTCGGTCGATTCCGAAGCCTTCGGCAACGACATCTCCAAGATCTGGCCGATCTCCTACGAAGGCCAGTCGGACACGGCCTGTTTCGACAACGCGCTGGAGTTCCTGTTCATGGGCGGCTACCAGATGCACCACGCGGTCATGATGCTGGTGCCGGAGGCTTGGTCCGGCAATCAGGTCATGGATGCTGAACGCAAGGCGTTTTACGAGTACCACGCCGCTTTGATGGAACCCTGGGACGGACCAGCCGCCGTGGCATTCACCGACGGCCGCATGATCGGCGCAACGCTCGATCGCAACGGCCTTCGCCCGGCGCGCTATCTCGTCACCGACAATGGCGATATTCTGATGGCGTCCGAAGCCGGTACGCTGGCCGTGCCGGAGGAGAAGATCGTCGAAAAGTGGCGCCTTCAGCCCGGCAAAATGCTGCTGGTCGACCTTGAAGGCCAGCGCATCGTGTCTGATGAAAATATCAAACACGAACTTGCCACCGCCAACCCCTATCGCCAATGGGTCGAAAACACACAGATCGTGCTGGAAGATCTGAAACCCGTCGAAGCGCGCCCCTCGCGTGCTGATGTTTCGTTGCTCGACCGTCAGCAGGCCTTTGGTTACACTCAGGAAGATCTGAAGCTGCTGCTCGCGCCGATGGCGATCACCGGCCAGGAAGCGCTCGGGTCGATGGGTACCGACACACCGCTTTCGGCCCTCTCTGACAAGTCGAAGCTGCTCTACACCTATTTCAAACAGAACTTCGCGCAGGTGACCAACCCGCCGATCGATCCGATCCGCGAAGA
>JANQJE010000287.1 GCA_028281795.1 Cohaesibacteraceae bacterium
ACACCTGGTTCAACGATGTTGCCAACATCGGGGGGCGCCCTGTCGCCAATGGACTCTTCACGCTTCCTGACCGCCCCGGTTTGGGCATCGATGCCGGGAAACTGCTTGCCGCACTGCCGGGATAGCCCAACCGGCATTCCTGTTAGCTCTGGGCCTCACTTGAACTTGATCAGTTGCTCTACGCTCCGAGCCTACGGCCCGACCGCTTAGGGAGTTCAGCCCAACCGGCATTCTTCTTGGCTCTGGGCTTCGCTGGACGCTCAGCCCAACCGCTCGAGAGCCTGGCCCACCTTCACCTTCTCAGCTTCGTAACCGGAGCGCTTGTCGCGCTCGCCCTGCACCACCTCCTCCGGCGCGCGGGCGGTGAAGTTCTCGTTGCCGAGCTTCTTGTCGATGCGGGCGATCTCGCCATCGAGCCGCTCGATCTCCTTGGCCAGACGCGCGCGCTCGGCGTCCAGATCGATAACATCGCCAAGCTGCAGGCAGAGCGTGGCTTCGCCCACAACCTGCTGGATCGAACCGTCCGGCGCGCTGTCAGCCAGGGCGATGGCCTCGAAGCGCCCGACGCGTTCAAGCACAGGCCCCTGTGAGGCGAGCCGGGCTTTGGTTGCCTCCGACGCGCCGACCAAAACGGCGGTCAGTCTGGCGCTTGGCGGAATGTTCATCTCCGAACGGACCGAGCGGGTCTGCGTGATCAGTTCGATCACCCAGTTGAGATCGGCAGCCGCCGCCTCGCTCTCGAACGACAGGTCCGGCCACGGTGACAAGGCAAGCACGTTGCGGCGGCCAGCGGCGCCCTCGGTTTCGGACCACAGCTGTTCGGTGATGAAGGGCATGAATGGATGCAGAAGCGCCAGGATTGTATCGATGACATAGGCCATCGTGGCGCGCGCCTCGTCCTTGGCCGGACCATCCGGGCCGTTGAGCGTCGGTTTCAGCAGCTCCAGATACCAGTCGCAAAAGAGGTTCCAGGTGAACCGGTACGCCGATGCGGCTGCATCGTTGAACCGGTAGCCATCGAGCGCCTCATCGATCTCTGCAATCGCGCGGCTCGCTTCGGTGAGAATCCACTGGTTGACCGGTTCCCTCACATTGGCCGGATCGAAATCGGTCTTGTGCTCCGCGCCGCTCATCTGAGCAAAGCGCACCGCATTCCAGAGCTTGGTTGCGAAGTTGCGGTAACCGACGATGCGCTGCGTGGCGAGCTTGATCTCCCTGCCCTGCGCAGCCATTGCGGCCAACGTGAAGCGCAGCGCATCCGCGCCATACTCGTCGATCAGCACCAGCGGATCGAGCACATTGCCCTTGGACTTGGACATCTTCTGCCCATGCTCGTCCCGCACCAGCGCGTGAATATAAACTGTATGGAACGGCTCTACCGGCTTGCCGTGCCCGTCTTTCATGAAGTGGACGCCCATCATCATCATCCGGGCGACCCAGAAGAAGATGATATCGAACGCCGTCACCAGAACGTCGGTCTGGTAATAGCGGGCAAGCTCCGGCGTTTCATCCGGCCAGCCAAGGGTGGAGAACGGCCAAAGCGCGGAGGAAAACCACGTGTCGAGAACGTCCGGGTCGCGCCGGAGGATCTCTCCGGGCTTGAAATCGTTCATCTTTTCTTCGACCCAGGCCTTCCACGGCCCTTCATGCGCCAGATAGTGCTGGACGGCCATATCGAGAGCGACCTCTTCATCCTCAGCGACGAAGATGTGGTCATCCGGGCCATACCAGGCCGGAATCCGATGGCCCCACCAGAGCTGGCGCGAAATGCACCAGGGCTCGATGTTCTCCATCCACTCGAAATAGGTCTTCTCCCAGTTTTTCGGAACGAAGCTGGTCCGCCCTTCGCGCACCGCTTCGATGGCAGGCTTGGCCAGCGTCTTGGCATCGACATACCACTGGTCGGTCAGCATCGGCTCGATGACCACCTTCGAGCGGTCCCCGAAGGGCTGCATGATGCGCTTGTCCTCGACTTCGATCATCAGGCCTTCGGCATCGATGTCCGCGATGACCTTTTTGCGCGCCTCGAAGCGATCCATGCCGCGATACTCGTCCGGCACAAGATTGATGGCGTCGACCTCGTTCTTGTCCGGCTCACCGCCCGCCTTGACGATGGCCATGGCCTTTTCCGCCTCGCGGGCATAGGGCTCGCCGTCGTCACGCATGCCGCCCTTGGTATCCATCAGGCGGTAGAGCGGAATGTGGTTGCGGCGGGCGACCTGATAGTCGTTGAAGTCGTGGGCCCCGGTGATCTTCACTGCGCCGGACCCGAAATCCGGATCGGGGTAATCATCGGTGATGATCGGGATGAGGCGGCGATGCTCTTTCGGCCCAACCGGAATTTCACATAGCTTTCCGATAATTGGAGCATAACGCTCATCCGATGGATGAACGGCAACCGCACCATCGCCGAGCATGGTTTCGGGGCGCGTGGTGGCGATGGAGATGTAATCCCGTGTCTCACGCAGCGTGACGTTCCCGTCCTCGTCTTTCTCGACATACTCATAGGTTGCACCGCCTTCGAGCGGGTATTTGAAATGCCACATATGGCCATCGACCTCGATGTTCTCGACCTCAAGATCGGAAATCGCGGTCTCGAACTGCGGGTCCCAGTTCACCAGGCGCTTGTCCTTGTAGACCAGCCCCTCGCGGTGCAGCTGGACAAAGACCTTGAGCACGGCCTTCGACAGGCCGTCATCCATAGTGAAGCGCTCACGCGACCAGTCACAGGATGCTCCAAGGCGTTTAAGCTGGTTGATGATGGTGCCGCCAGACTCGTTCTTCCACGACCAGACATGGTTGAGGAACTCGTCCCGGGTCAGGTTGCGGCGCTGAATCTGGCGCTCGGCAAGATCGCGCTCGACCACCATCTGGGTGGCAATTCCGGCATGGTCCATGCCCGGCTGCCAGAGCACATCGTAGCCCTGCATGCGCTTGCGGCGGATCAGGATGTCCTGAAGCGTGTTGTTGAGAGCGTGACCGATGTGCAGCGAACCGGTGACGTTGGGCGGCGGGATGACGATAGTGTAGCTGTCGGCATCTTCCCTGGCGCCGGCACCGGCGGCAAAGGCATTGGCACTGGTCCAGGTGTCGGTGATGCGCGCCTCAAGGTCGGCGGGCACGAAGGTGGTTTCCATCGTCATGGCGGTCACAGTTCGCAAAGGTCAGTTGGGAGTTCAGGGCCGCAGCCCGGTAATGCCCGTTAAAGGCTCAGTGCAGCATGGCTGTCAACTGACCATCCTGACGCGACGGCACGGTCGAGCCGAACGCCCGAACCGGGGAAGTCAAATGAAACGGAGCGTGCAAGGCTGCCGGGAGAAGCCGGTGATGCCGAGAACCGCCTACGTACGAGGGCCGCGGCGGGCAACGCGCTCGATCTCTTCGCGCACCATCTTCTCCACCATGGTCGGCAGGTTTTCGTCCAGCCAGGCTTTCAGCATCGGGCGGAGCATATCCTGAACCAGGTCTTCCAACGTGCGGGCATTGCCCGACAGCATGGTGTTGGCCAGATTGGCAAAGGCCGCCGAGACGGCACTGTCGGTCTCCTGTGACAGAAGACCGGCCGCAGGAGGTAGTGCCTGGTGCACTACAGGCTCCGGTTCGGGCTCGGGTGCAGGCGATGGATCGGCAAAGTCCAGGTCTTCCGGTGCATCGAATGGCTCATCGGCCACCTCCGGAAGCGCTCCAAGATCAAGCACGTCGCCGTCATCTTCTTCCGGCTCGGGCTCCGGTTCAGGTTCCGGCTCGGGTTCAGGATCGGGCTCGACAGCGACGGCATCAAAGCCTTCATCGATATCGCCGGACGGCTCTTCTTCCTTTTTCTCAGGTGCGGCTGGCTCGGGATCGGCAAACAGGGCATCCAAGTCCGCTTCGGAGATTGTCTCGTCTCCAGCGGATTCCATGACGTCTTCAGCGGCATCTTTCTTCGCAGCCACGTCCTCAGCCTCGTCTTTAGCGTCCTCGGCGTCTTTGTCTTCAGCAGGCTCTTCCTGATCGGAAGCCTCGTCCAGTTCCGCCTCGGCACTCTCATCGTCGTCAGAAATGATCTGGCGAATGGACGCCAGGATCTCTTCCATCGACGGTTCGGCATTCGCGCTAGACTTGGACATTGCGCACCGCTTTCAACATATCCAGGTCTGTCGCGCTTACCTCGTGATGCTCTGCATGCAACGAGCACAGTTTGGTTGAGCCGCCCAACAAACCAACTTGATTCGACTGCATTATTGCATAGCGCCGCATTTCGCCGCGCCCGTCAAACGACTCTCGCATAGGTTTTTTCTGGGGGAAAGCGCTTAAGCAATCGTTAACCATGCCGTTAACGTGCGCGGCTGTGGATGACCGGAGGTCAGTCGCCGAACAGAACGCCGCCGCGCCCATCGGGCGTGCGCAGGCCGTACCAGCGGTCACGAACGGCGTCGTAATGTTCCACCGGATCATAGCGCGCGACCTGCAGACCAAGGGATTCTGCCGAAAGGCGGCCCAGTGCCGAAGCAAGGGAATATGAGGCCACGGCGAGGTCACGGCGGGCGTTGACCTCTGAAATGCGGGCGTCGATCAGTTCTTCCTGCGTGTTCAGAACATCCAGCGTGGTGCGCTGGCCGACGCGCTGTTCTTCGATGGTGCCGGACAGGGCAACCTGGGCCGCTGCAACCTGGGCCGTGGATGCCTCGATCTGGGCACGGGATGCTTCCAGCCCGCCAAACGCCGAATAGATGGCGGCGCGCACCTGTTCACGGGCGACATCAAGCTCAAGACGCCGCTGGCCTAGCACTTCGATGGACTCGCGAATCTGGGATGTTGTCCGACCGCCCTGGTATATGGGGACCGACAGACGCAAAGTGGCTGACAGCGTATCGTTCGGTCCGCCGTCCTGGGTGCCGCCATCGGTCCAGGACCGCTGAGCCCGACCTTCCAGATCCACCGACGGCAACAAAGCGCCCTCGGCGATGGCGACAGCGCTTTGCGCCACATCGATCTGCGAGCGGGCCGCGACGATCGCCGGGTGGGTGGCCAAGGCGTTGTCCAGCGAGCCCTGCAATGTGCTTGGAATGCCGTTGGTGAACGGGCTCGGCGTCACAAGCTGGCCGGGATCGGTACCGATGATCTGGCGGTACACGGCATTGGAAGCCGTCAGCGAGGCCTGTGCGGCACTGACCTGAGCCAGGGCAAATGCGCGACGTGCATTGGCCTGGGCGATGTCGGTGCGTGTCCCCTCTCCCACATCGAAGCGGGCCTGCGCGGCGCGCACCTGTTCGTTGAGGAAGGCGACGTTCTGCTGTCGCAACTGAAGGATCGCTCGGTCCGCCAGAACATCCATGTAGGCCTGCGTCGCCGACACGAAGATGTCCTGCTCGGTGTTGGCAAGGCCGGCCCGGCTCGCAGCGACACCGGCCTCGGCCTGCGCCACGGCGTTCTGTGTACGGAACCCGCGGAACAGCGGCTGCGCCACGGTGACGCCGAATGTGGAGGTGATAGTGCCGAAATTGTTGTTGGGGACGCCATCGAGCCGTGATTCGATCTCACTGGCCGTAACCGTGCCATCGGCATTGACCGAGGGGCGGTAGCCGGCCAGAGCCTGCGGCACGCCTTCGTCGGTAGCCCGCAGGGCCGCACGCTGCGCATTCAGTTCGGGGTTATGCTGGTAAGCGCGCGCCAGAGCGCCGGCCAGTGTTTCCGCCTGAGCGCCTGCAACCGGTACGCCCATCGCGAGAGCCGCGCTTGCCAATCCCGCCAACGCGATGCCGTGCCATGATCTTTTCATTGAAGTTACGCCTGCCCACACATGTCTTTGACTGCCTCGTGCATGAAACATCGCGCCTAGCACGGGCGATGATTTGCATTCTTTACGGTTTGTTAAGGTTCAGGTCAGGGGCATGCAAGCGGTACTTACATTTTGTGATGCCGTCTCCTGACATGCACACAGATTGGCAGCCAAGTGCTGCAAATGAGCAACTGTTGTGACGGACCAGTGACCGCTTCAGGCCGCTGTAAATGTCAGAAACTGAAGGCTTCTTCGCGCTCAAAACCGGGCAAAGGCGGCGCGGCGCAATTGAACAGCGGCACCACGGTGTGGCCGTCGCCATCGCGCTTGATACTGACCGCGCGGCCTGCCCCGCCGGTGCCCAAAGGCGCAATGATCACGCCGTCTTCGCGCAACTGGCCGACCAGCTTTTCCGGCACTTCTTCAACAGCCCCACCCAGCAGAATCGCATCGAACGGACCTTCGGAGGGATAACCATCGGCCAGCGGGCCTTCCAGCACGGCAACCGTGTCGATGTCGGCATCGTCCAGAGCATCGCTCGCCCGGCGCACCATTGCGTCACTGGTTTCCAGCGCCACGACGGAGCCGCACAGGCGAGAGAGAATCGCCGAAGAATAGCCCGTCAGACACCCCACATCGAGCACGACGCTATCGCGGGTCAACTCGGCGGACTGAACCATGCGGGCCAGATGCATCGGGCGGATCATGCGGCGGAAAACATCGCCGTCGGCGATCTCGATCTCGGCATCCGAATAGGCCAGCACGCGTTTGTTCTGCGGTACGAAGAGCTCGCGCGGTACCTCCAGAAAAGCGGCCAGGACATCATATTGAAACACGTCGAACGGGCGCAGTTGGTTGTCGACCATCTTGATGCGTTGTTCGGTCATGGTGGCGGCACTTGTCGGCATGGTCGGGTCCTTGGCAGGGTCCTTGAGTCGGGAACGCTGAAACCAGCGTTGCCCGAAGGTGCAGGAGATGGCCCTTATGCAAGCAGGGCGGGAGCATGGCAAGATGGTTGATGGGCGCAGGGCTTGTACGCGGCCATCCCATCGACCGGTGCCGCAAGGTCAAGGCTTTTTCCGCAGCTGATCTTGATATCCTGCCACTTGCTCACGATTTGTCTTGAAGTAAGCAAATCTTTGCACTTGCAAGGGCTTAACACGCTTGCTAACCGAGCGGCCCAAGGCCTCGTGGCGGAGTGGTTACGCAGAGGACTGCAAATCCTTGCACCCCGGTTCGATTCCGGGCGAGGCCTCCAGTTTTTCACATCTCGCCCAAAGGTGAGATTGGGGCTAGCGCAGCCGAGAACCCTTTGGTATAGCGCCGGTCTTTAGGTGATCCCCGATAGCTCAGTTGGTAGAGCAAGCGACTGTTAATCGCTGGGTCGTAGGTTCGAGTCCTACTCGGGGAGCCAATCTTTCTTCACATTGACGCCTGCTAAGCGCAACGCGGTCCAGACGCGTCCGTGCCCGTTTACTGGCCGAAAAACGCTTTGATCTGCTCGGTTATCCGGCGGAAGAAACCTGGCTTTTCCGGCGGCGCATCCGGCTCGGGTTCTTCCTTGTCTTCATGCGCAGGCGGAGGGGCCGGCGGTTCGCCCGGTTCCGGCGGTGGCGCTTCGGGTTCTCCAGGACCGCCTGGTTGTGGGTCCGGCTGGCCAGGCTGAGGGATCACATCGGTATCCACCCCTTCCAGAAGCCCGCCCAGAAGCAGGTTGAGCTGCGCTTCGTCAGGTGCGGGCGGCACGACGCGCTCGCTTGCCGGACGCGCCTTGTAGGCCTGAGCCAGCTTGGTGTGGTAGCCGTGCGTGGCGTAGCCGGAGCCATTGTAGCCTTTGGCGAACGGCGCCCAGTCCTTGTTGCGCAGATGCTTTTGCAGTTTGTTGCCGACGATGAAGCGGGCAATGACGAAAAGCTGCGCCGCTTCGGAATGCATCATCGCCCTGACGAATGCTTCGGCGCTGTCGAACCCGCACGTCTTGTGGTTGAAGCCCATAACCTGACCCAGGCCCCATGAGCAGGATCGCAGCGCCGCGCTCCGGTCGATGGCAATGGCCTGATCAAGCCAGGCGTAGCGCTCGGCCTGGGTCTTCAGATAGGGCTTGGTTTTCCACTTCTTGTAGGCAAGGCCCTCCGCAACGGCCTGATCGCGCGGCGGCCCGGCGCGAAGTTCGCGGTAAAACACATGCGGTTCGTTGAGAATGATCGGGCGGCCATCGGAATGAAAGGCCTTGCCGCTCGACTCGATCTGCATCACGGCACGCAGAACGGCGACCTCACAGCCAAGGTAGCCAGCCACCGTTTCGACATCCCCATCGCGCAACGGGGTTGCATCGCCCTTGAAGTCCATGTGCACCCTCCCCTGCGCACCCGTGCCCGCCAGACCTCCAACATTAGCACGATCCGAGGCTGGTCCGCTAACCGCTCATCGTCCCTGATAGGTCGGCTTTCTCCGTTCGATCCAGGCGTCCAGCCCCTCGATAACGTCTGCCGTTACGGCGATCTGCACGTTCGTTGCCGACCACGGCCTATCCTGTTGGTAAGTGGCGCGCTGGCGACACTGAATCTCAGTCATGCGACGGACGACCCGGCGGAGATTTCCGACCGTCCGGAGTTAGGCATATGGAGACCCGCCTATCGCGGGTCTGCGCATCAACCCATCGCTCTACACAATCATCGGGGAAGACTAGACGCGTTTCGCGTTCTCTTCTGTGTCGCCTGGGCGGTAAAGCGATCAATCCATCCCACTCTTAACATAGGCTTCGATCTCGTTCGCCAGGTGCCGGATCACCGCATCGATGCGTGGCATGCGGCGAAGGTTCTCGTGGGTCACGATCCAGATATCGAGCGTGCCGAGGGACAGATCAGGCAGGACACGCCGTAGCACCGGATCGGCGGCGCCGACCGGCACTTGCCCCGCCGCGATCCCGAGTCCTGCTCGCGCGGCCGCGAACTGGGCCGGATGGCTGTCGGTGCGGACGACGAACCGGGAACGCGGCAGTTCGGGCAACAAGGCTTCGGTGAGATCGAGGTCGGCGCGCGACCTGTCCGCACCGATCAGGTCATGAGCGGCGAGATCAGCGCGGGTGGCAGGCGTGCCGCGCCGCGCCAGATAGGCCTCATGCGCGAAGAGCCCCAGCGGGATCGCGCCTGCCTTGCGGGCGATCAGCGCGCTTTCGCGTGGCGGATGCATGCGCAAAGCGACATCGACCTCCTGCTCCATCAAGGCGGCATCGGTGTTGGCCAGGGCGATTTCGAGCACCAGGTCGGGATGGCGTTCGCGCAGGCCGAGAAGCATGCGCGGCAAAACCTCGACGCCGACAAACTCCGAAACGCCCAAACGCACGATGCCGCTCACATCCTCCCCCGCGGTCGCGTTGCGTACAAAGGCATCGGAAGCCCGCGCCATCGCGCGCGCGGAATCGCCGAGGCTTGCGCCCTCACGGGTCGGAACAAGACCACCCGGTGAGCGGACGAACAAAGTGGTGCCAAGGGCCGCTTCCAGCGCCTCGATCCGCGCGCGGGCGGTTGGCTGCGACAGGCCGAGCCGTCGGGCGGCGCCGGAGAGGCTCCCCTCCTCCAGCACCGCGAGGAACGCCTGCTGATCATCCCAGGAGATCCATTTGCTCATAAATTTTCTATGAGCAGCTAATCAATGTTTGTCAATTTTCTTTGTTCTTCGGCGGTGCGAGGGTCGCTCCAACACAACAGGAGACTGAACCATGGACACCACCAACAGAACAGCGCTTATCCTCGGCGTGACGGGCAAGATCGGCGGCGCCGTCGCGGCGGCGCTTCTGGCGCGCGGCTGGACCGTGCAGGCCATCGCCCGGAACATGCCAAACGATCAGAATACCATCGACTGGATCCAAGGCGACGCGATGGTGGAGGCGGATGTGGTTCGTGCCGCCCGTGGCGCGTCGGTGATCTTCCATGGCGTGAACCCGCCGGGGTACCGGAACTGGGACACGCTGGTTCTGCCCATGCTCGATAACAGTATCGCCGCCGCCCGAGAGGCCGGCGGGGCGCGGATCGTGCTGCCAGGCACGGTCTACAACTACGATCCCACCCTGACGCCCGTCATCGACGCCGATACGCCGCAGAACGCCCGCTCGCGCAAGGGCCGCATCCGCGTCGAGATGGAGCGGCGGTTGAAAGCTGCTGCCCCGGAGGTGCCGAGCCTCATCCTGCGCGCCGGCGACTTTTATGGCCCCGGCGCTCGGAGCACATGGTTCGGCGATGCGATGATCCGCGCCGGCAAACCGGTGGCGCGCATCACCTCCATCGCGCCAGGCGTGCCGCACGCCTATGCCTATCTTCCCGACCTCGCCGAGACGTTCGCCCTGCTTCTCGACCTGGACGATCTTCGTCCCGCTGAATGTCTGCAATTCGCCGGCACATGGGACGCGGACGGTACACAGATGCGCGATGCGATCGGCCGCGTCGTTGGGCGCGCGGTGCCCGAACGTGCCTTCCCCTGGTGGGCGTTGCGGCTGTTGTCGCTTTTCGGCGGGTTCGCCCGTGAGGTGGTGGAGATGGAGCCGGTCTGGCGCTATCCGATGCGACTCGACGATACCCGTCTGAAAGCGCTGCTCGGCACGGTTCCGGCGACCCCGCTGGACGATGCTATCCGGGCGAGCCTTGCCGATCTTGGATGTCGTCCGGTGGATCGGCCCAAGGGCCCGATGTCGCTCTTCAGCGCCGTTTGATCGGGCGACGCTCAGGTGAGGTGAAGGCCTCCACTGACTGGCAGAACGGCCCTTTTGATGGCAGGAAAGACGTGACCAGGCCATGTGTCGCAGACAGCGCGCAGAACATCGACCTCACAGCCAAGGTAGCCAGCCACCGTTTCGACACCCCCATCGCGCAACGGGGTTGCATCGCCCTTGAAGTCCATGTGCACCCTCCCCTGCGCATCCGTGCCCATCAAACCGCCAATACTAGCACGATCCGCGGCTAACCCACTAACCGCTCATCGTCCCTGATAGGTCGGCTTTCGCCGTTCGATCCAGGCGTCCAGCCCTTCGACGGCATCTTGCGTTACGGCCATAAGGGCAAACTGCTCGCGCTCGATCAGCAGCCCTTCCTCGATGGTGGTGTTGATGCCGCGGGTAACGGCGGTGATGATGCGCGCGACAGCCAACGGCGAGTGCTGCAGGATGCGTTCAGCGAAGTCGAACGCTTCCGGCAAAAGCCGGTCGTGCGGCACGACCTTGTTGATCAGACCCATCTCATAGGCGCGCTGCGGGGAAAACCTGTCGCCGGTCAGCAGCAGTTCCAGAGCCCGCTTGCGCCCGGCAAGCCTTGGCAGGCGCTGCGTTCCACCGAAAGTCGGCGGAATGCCGATGTTGATCTCGGGTTTGGCGAACACCGCCTTCTCACTGGCCACCGCCAGATGCACCGCCTCGGTGATTTCACAGCCGCCACCAAAGGCAATGCCGTTGACCGCCGCGATGATCGGTTTGGGAAAGGCTTCCAGACGGGCCGTCATCGTCTGGCCCCGCTTGCAGAACGCCTCCACCGCCTGATTGACGCCGGCCTTGATGGTTGCGGTGAATTCGTGGATGTCGCCCCCGGCTGAAAACGCCCTGTCCCCTGCCCCTGTCAGCACAATGGCGCCGATGGCCGGATCGTCCTCAATCATGTCGAGCAGCGCCAACAGGCGGTCGTTGGCGGCGTAGTTCAGCGCATTCAGCTTTTCCGGCCGGTTCAACGTCAAAAGGGCGATGGCGCCGCGTTTTTCATACGTGACCACGTCAGACATGTCCGTCTCTCCTGTGTTTTGGGTTTCGTGGAGAGATGCTAGGCCGCGCCGAAATTGATGTACACTCACTGGTTAGTATATTTCTGGATGATGACACAGACTTTGCCCGCCAAGGATCGCATTCTGAATGCCGCCAATCGGTTGTTCTACGCCGAAGGTATTCGCGCCGTGAGCGTGGATGCGGTGGCTGAAAAAGCCGGCCTGACCAAGAAAACGCTCTACTATCATTTCAGGAGCAAGGACGATCTGATCGCGGCCTATCTGGCCTCACGCGATCAGCCCAATCTGGCGCTGTACAGGACATGGTACGACGAGGCGGACGGGGGCACCGCCGACAAGATCGAAGCGATGTTCCTGAGCCTGGCGCAGGCCGCCCGGCACCCAAAGTGGAAAGGTTGCGGGTTTTTGAGGACCGCTGCGGAACTGGCCAACATGCCGGGGCATCCGGCGATGAAGGTCGGCGCGGCGCACAAAAAGGCGTTCGAGGCCTGGCTGTCGGACACGCTGCGCGAGGCCGGTTTTGCGCGTCACGATCCCCTCGCCCGTCAGATCGTGCTTTTGATGGACGGGGCATTCTCCACCGTTCTGGTGCACCGCGACCCCGAGTACATCGAAGCGGCGGGCGCAGCGGCCAGGGCGCTGCTTGAAGCGGAGTGAGCGTTCTCACTGCCTGGCACCGAGACAGTCGATCAGAATGTCCGGCGTGATCTTGCTGTCCCTCGCCAGACATTGGCAACAACTGTGGCGGTCGCAATGAGAACCAGAAAGCAGAGCAGCACTTTGGACAGCGTCTCCATCGTGCCCTCGATCAACAAGGCGTGGGCTATGCTGCCCGATACGATCAACGCTGCAAGTGCCGTGTGGCCAAGGCGCCACGTGCCTGATGAAAGACGCAATCGCTGACGCAGCACCGCCAGAAGCGCCGTAGCGAAGACGGCCCACATGGCCAACACACCCCAGAGCGAGAACGGCGTCGGTGACACAAAGAGAAGCGCGTCGATGACATCCGGTGGGCTGGTAATCCACAAAGCCGCCACATGGATCACAACAGCGAGCACGAGCATCGCGCCGACCCAGCGATGGACCTGAAGCCTAAGTCTGGCGCGCAGCCCGGGCATGTGTCCGCCGGCAAGGAGAGGCTGAACGAGCAGGAGAGCGAGCGCGATGATTCCTGCGAACCCGGCAACGATGTAGACTGGCTGACGCCATGCCAACAACGGACTTGCTGCGGCAGCGGCTATGGGCACGGCCAGGGCAACGGCAAGCATGGCCCAGATCAAGGCTGTGCCGACTCTCCCCATCGGCCCGGGATTCAGGCTGTTCAGATCGGCTGGAGAACGAAGTCGGCGCTCAGGCTGGTATCGGACGAACTGGCCATGATGGGGCGAAGGAACACCGTTTCGAACTCGCCGCTGTCATAGGCGAGATGGCC
>JANQJE010000291.1 GCA_028281795.1 Cohaesibacteraceae bacterium
GAGAACGATGCCGGTTCCGCCGGAAATGACGGTCAAACCGTACAACGCAAGGCCGATCGAGACGGGCGCAAGGCCAATGAACAGCACCATGAACACCCAGCGAAAGACTTCGCGGTTGATCACTTGCATGGCTTCGACGCCGCCGGTGCCTGAGGTGCGCGCGAGCGAGCGCATGATGAAGTCGGAAAAGGCGAGGAACACGCCCCCGATGAGAGCGTAAGCGAGGATCGCGGTTTGCGCGAACAGAATGAAGGTTCCGGACATGGGAGACATCCTTTCGGTTTGGGGCAGGGAGGTGTTCGGGAGGCCGAAGCCCCCCGGTTGATGTTTGGGATAAAGCGTCGGGCTAGGCCGCGACGGACCAGGCGCCCGTTGCAGCTGCCTTGGCGGCGAAGTCGGCAAAGCTGCGCGGCGACCGGCCAAGGGCGTGCTGAACGCCATCGGTTGTGTGGGCGTTGCGGCCGTCGAGCGTTTCGCGGGCGATGCCGGTGAAGACATCGGCGACGAAGGTGCCGCCGGACTTCGCGACATTGGCGTGGAATTCCTCAAAGCTGATGGGCAAGTGCTGGATCGGGCGGCCGGTGGCCTTGGAAAGAACGCCCGCCATGTCGGCGAAGGACATCAACTCCGGTCCGGTGACTTCGTAGAGTTCGCCATCATGGCCCTCTTCGGTCAGTGCCGCGACCGCAACGTCAGCGATGTCATCGATATCGATGATGGGCTCACGGATATCGCCACCGGGCATAGGTAGGATGCCGGCGAGGATCGGGTCGCGCAGATAGCCTTCGGAGAAGTTCTGCGCGAACCAGGCGGCACGCACGATGGTGAAGGGCACGCCAGATGCCTTAACGACATCCTCGCCCAGCTTGGCGTGGTGCTCGCCGCGGCCTGAAAGCAGCACGAGCTTCTTCAGGCCTGCTTCTTTCGCCGTTACGGTGAGAGCCTCAAGCTTCTCGACTGCGCCGGGGAAAGCAAGATCGGGAAAGTAGGTGACGTAGGCGGAGCCGGCGCCCTCAAGCGCAGGCGTCCAGGTCTCGGGGGCCTCCCAGTCGAACGGGGTGACAGAGCTCCGCGAGCCTCGGCGAACGTCATTGCCCAGAGCTTCAAGCCTGGAGGCAACGCGCGAGCCGGTTTTGCCGGTGGCGCCGATGACGAGGATGGGTTGGTTCGAGGCGGTGGTGGTCATGGGTTTGCTCCTTGGTTTGCAAAGGGGTTTGCTTGACAACCAAGGGGTAGCGAACCGGACCGCTCACGATCTTGACCCGTCTCGCCAGCGTTTTGACATCCCTCGCCAATCGTAACGTCGGGCGCCGACACAAACGCAAAAACAAAAAAGGCGACGCCGGAGGTCCGGCGCCGCCTTCAAAGTTTTTTGGGGGGAGTGGGCGCGAGGCCGCTGGCTTCAAGCTGCCTCAAAAAGGGCGAAGTCCATCTCGGCTGCAGAAGACCGCAAACCTGTGAGGGCCTTGTACTCGGGCGAGTTGTACCAAGAGCGCGCCGCATCAATGCTGGGGAAGCGCACCAGAGCGATGCCGGGGGCGGCCCAATCCCCCAGAAGGGTTTCTGCATGGTGCCCATGAACGAGAAACTCTCCTCCGTGCGCGGTAAGGGTCGGGCCGGCTGCTGCTGCGTAGGCCTCCATTTTTTCGGCATTCCGAACGGTGATGTTGGCGATAAGATATGCGATCATGTGGATTCTCCTCACTGAGATCTGTGTTTCAACGACGAGAGCATGCTGGCATCAGCGAGGTGTGCTGGCTTGACCGGTCTTGCCAGTGTTTTGACATCCCTCGCCAAGGTTGGGCGTTGCCGGAGCGGAGCTATAGTCCGGCTTGTGCTTTGCGGTAGCTTGCAGGCGTGTGGCCGACCCAGCGCTTGAAAGCCCGGGTAAACGAGCTCTGCTCGGAGAAACCTGTCAGGAATGCGATATCGGCCAATGAATATTGCTCATCGCGCAACAAGCCTTCCGCAAGCTCCCGGCGGGTCTCTTCAGCCAGCATTTGAAAGGTCAGGCCATGATCTGCCAGGCGGCGATGAAACGAGCGCCCACTGAACCCCATGCCGCGCGCAACGGCCTCCATCTTGGGCGGACCTTCGCTGAGCGCTTTGGCGATGGCTTCTTTCGTCAGGTCGACAAGCGAGGGCTCATAGCGCAGCTTGCTTAATTCGCCTTCAAGATGGGGCAGCAGGAACTGCGTGATACCTTCATCGCCGAGCTTGTTGGGCTGATCCAGCGCCTCATCGGAAATGAGCAATGCGTCATGCTCTGCATCGAAGTGAACCGGACACTCAAAATAGGCTTCGTGGTGTTTAAGCGTCTTCGGGGCGCTGTGTTGAAAATGGACCTCCGTTGGTCTGAAAGGCACCGGCGATACCTGGCGGCTGATCGAAACCGCGCTCGCCATATCCGCTTCAACCGATAGCCGCATCCCCAGTTGCCGCTCCCCGGTGCGGTGCTCGATCCAGAGGATCCCGTCGTCAACGGGCTGGATTTCGTAGGCCACGATACTTGTCCAGATGCGGGCAAAGCGTTCGACCCGCCTGTACGAACCGCGCAGCGTGGGCGCCGCCTTCCAGGCCAGACCAAGAGCGCCGTACTCGTCACAGCGCATCGAGTCGCCAACGCGCAACGGCAGGTCGGTGACGTCAATCTCCTGAGCGATCGCCTCCAACATGGCGTAATAGGCCTCGTCGGTGATCATCTGCTTGGGATCCCAGGCACTATCGGGATCGATGCCGACGGACCTTAGATAAGCCTGGCCATCGATGCCTGGTCCGGAACCGGCGACCATCTTGCGGACGAACAGCGAAGTAACATGCCCCATGCGGCGAGCTTAGCCGAGATCACGGACGGGTAAAGCGGTGATCAGCGCGGCGCTTTCGCGTGGGCCTTCGAAGCATGGCTGCAATACAACGAGCTCCGGAAATCCTTGCCCAAAGCCGCGTGCTCAAAAACGACCGTCTTAGGCTGCTTCCAAAAAATGATAGGATTTTAAGCGTTTGGTGGTGCAGCGAAGGGCCGCTATGAGCCCATCTTGGACATCACGTGCAGGGCACCAGAAAGCCGCATTTCAAGCAACATGTCTCATATGCCGCATGAACCACTCGACTGCAGGATTGCTGTGGCTCGCCCGATAAGCGACTGCATTCTCGAGTGATAGTGGGCAATCTTTGATACTAATCGCGACGCAGTTGTCTGGAATGCGCAACTTCAGTTCTTCAGGCAGCAGCGCCGTTCCAATGCCGGCGGATGCCGCACTGACAGCAGACAAGAAGGACGGGGCTTCTGCGACAATCCGGATTGTGATCCCGTGATTCACCGCTGAACTGATGATCGCATCGTAAAGCCGCGGGGCCCGCCGGCGACCATAGAAGACGAGAGGTTCTTTAAGCGCCGCATCCCAAGCCAGAGGCCGCTCATTGGGCACTTCGGTTTGACGTCTTGAGGCGAAAAACCCGGAGGGCTTCAATGTATGAACCTGGATGTCCTCCCGGTCGAGAGGCGGATGCAGGAACCCGATATCGATCTGGCCTTCGGCCAAAGCCAACTCTTGGTCAACTGTTCCAAGTTCGAGCAATTGAGTATCGACTTGGGGGTGCGCGTCTCTGAAACCTCCGACCCATTTTGGTGCACCGCCAAGCATAGCAACCGTCGTCATGGCGATCCGTAGGACCTGTGTTTTTCCTTGCGCCAGCGAGGATGCTGCACGACGGCCACGTTCGATCCGGTCCAGTATCGCCCGCGCTTCATATAGAAAATGCCCGCCCGAGGGTGTCAGGCGGACTTCCCTTTTCGAGCGGGCAAACAAGTCCAGACCCAACTCGTCCTCCAGCCGCTTGATGTGAACAGACAAGACCGATTGAGCGACGCCGGCCCGTTTCGCGGCTCGCCCGAAATGCAAGTCTTCCGCCAGAATGACGAACAGGCGAAGCCGCTTGGTATCCATTGAGGCATGATCTCCTGGTAATCGGAATTTCCGATCAGTTAAGTTGATAACAGAATTTCCAAATATCGTGTCGCAGCTTCATATGACTGTCTGCCCCCTTTTCTCTGGGTTAAACAGACGGGAAAACCAATGAAACTATCAATCAAGACCGCGATAGCCTTATCGGCTATCGCGATTACAAGCACGATGGCGTTTGCGGAAACAGCTTATGTGGACTTTCAGGGCGGGAAGCTTGTCGCCATCAGCGACGGAGACATGCTCGCCTCGGCCTACGTCAATGGACAGCTTGGAGCCAAAGAAAGCGACGACGCCCTGATTGTTGCGACGCTGAGCCCTGACCTCAGTGTTGCGACCGTAAACGTCTCGAACTCAGTTGCAGGCGCGCCAACAGCAGTCGCCGTCACGCCGGACGGCCGCTTTGCCGTTGTCTCGGAGTCGTTCGGAGAACGCGGGGCTGACGCACAGTCGTTTGGTGATCTCCCTGTCGGGTCACTTCTGACGCTTGTTGACATCTCCGATGCGAGCGAACCACGCGTCGTCCAACAACTCGATGTCGGCACCCGGCCAGAAGGTCTTTCGCTCAGCCCTTCCGGCGACATGGTGGCCGTTGCCATGCACCCCGTCGACGGGGGCGGCATTGCATTTGTCCCCTTGATTGACGGCGTTTTGGGGGAGCCCAGCTACGCTTCGGTGCCCGGCACCGAACCGACCGATCGACTGAGCCATGTCGAATGGCATCCCTCGGGGGATTTCGTGGCAATCACCGATGTGAATCGAGCGATCGTTCGGTTTGCTCAAGTGGTGCGCGGTCAGGATGATGTGTCGCTTGAGGCATGGGGGAACCCGGTTTTGGTCTCCAAATACCCTTTCATGGGTCGGTTCACACCGGACGGAAGCCACTTCCTGACGGGCAACCTCTACTGGGGCAGTGATGTCGTTGGCATCTGGACCGAAGCACCCGCCGGAGATGTAACGTCGATCCGGTTCGCAGCAGAAGCGGGTGAAAATGGCCCACGTCATTTCCTGGTCGGACGCGCCGAAACCGGCATTTCGCCGGAGGGGATCGCTATATCGCCGGATGGCGAATGGGCAGTGACGACCAATCTGGAAGTCTCTTATGCCCCAGCCGATGATCCACGGCACACGCCATATTCATCTCTGACACTGATCGATATTGATACCAGCACCGGCCGACTTCACACAGTTGGGACCTATGCCTTTGACGGAATTCTTCCCGAAGCGGCCGTATGGGATGCCTCGAGCGGCTATGTAGCCGTGGTCAACTACGACCAGCTCGATCCCAATCGTGAAGGTGGTTCCATCGATTTCTGGAAGCTGGTGGAAGGCGATACGGCCTCACTTGTCAGATTACGCACATCGATAGAAACGCCTCACGGTCCGCATTCTATTGTGTTGTCCAACTAAAGCCTGCAGTCCGGGCGGGTCCTCTGACCCGTCCGGATTTCCTCGATAACAGCACGAATATCAGCCCCATCACTAAGACCGGAGATCGGGTGCAGTCAGCTGCGCATTGTCCCACGCAGAAAATCGATCATGACGCGAACCTTGCGCGGCAGGAATGACCGACTCGTGCGTGGCACCTCGGGTCCAAGGCGGCTTGACTGCCTTGGCGTGTAAACAGGATCCGGAACGATAACGAGCCGTTCGCAGCTGGATTGTGCGCGATCACCGCTTACGGTTCATGCCTCCGTTTTTGCCGCTATTGCCGTGTTCCAAAAACGTTGATTATAGAGTTGAGGCGAGCCGAAGGTCCGCTCTGGGTCCAAAGCGTCTTTCAAACGGTCCTGTAGAAGCGCTCAGGATCGCCTTCGTCAAGGCCGCTCAGTTCACCACAGTATCGCCACCCCGCCTTGTCGAGCAGCTTGCGCATAGCGGCGTTTGATCGGTTGGTGGAGGTCCAGACCTCCGGGTATGCGCTTGCGTGATGCGAAAGCAAGCCTGCTCCCAGCCCAAGTCTCCTCGCATCGGGAGAGACGATGAGCAGAGAAACGAACGGCTTTTCAAAGAAGTAACCGTGATCAAGGCAGCAGAAGGCCTGGACTTCGCCACGCAACGCGGCCACGCTCAAGCCGCCGTTTTCAGCCACTGACGTGATGTAGTTGGCCCTGTCATTCGAACCAAGGAGAGCTTCATCTATTGCAACTGCGCGGGCGATTTCATCCGGCGTAATCGCTTTTCTGATCTCCAAGGTAGCCTCCACAGAACCGGCAGCAAACCGATGACACCTTGCGCCATTGTCAATGGCAGCTTCGAGCCCTTTTGGGACATCTGGATCGCTTATGCGAGACGTTGCTTCTGTTGTGCCCCTACAGGCAGCCTCAGGCAAACGCTAACCGGCGGCATCCAAAGCTGGTCGCCCGAGCAGTCTAAGTGTCAGTTTACGTCCCAGAACGAGTGGCGGATACAGCAGTCTGGATATGGCAGGCTGGCTGAAGCCGAGCCTCACCAGGCGGTTAAAGGCACCTGAAGGCGTCGTCATGGCGGCCAGCAGCGTCATCGCTCGGTCGCCATGATGGAACTCGTCGTTCATTGCAACGACCATTCCGTTGTCGAGGTCGAGCCCGTGCGCGCGAATGTCTTCCAACATCGGATGGTCGCCCCGTGCATCGATGAGTTCGACACCGCCTACAGTCTCGCGCAGCCTGACCAGCTTTACATAGGCGGTGCAGAACGGGCACTGCCCGTCATACACGATGCTAAGCGGCGCTTCGGAAGTCATGTCGCGTTCTTCATCAATTGTTTGGACGACCATTTTACCGAACTCTTCGAGGATGGTTTGCAAATAGGGTGGCTTGGAGCGTTCCTCAATGCTTTCCTCTTCAAGGAGTGTCTCGAACGGTAGAGGGCAATCGTGAACGGGCTGCTTGGATTGGGTTCGCGCCTGCAATCCCACTTTGAAACACCGATTAGTATTCAGTCCCTCGTCGTTGTGCGGATCGCCTTCGGCTCAATCCTGGCCTGGGACTGGTGGCGCTATGTCGATAACACCCGCATCCACCGGTACTATGTGGAACCGGGCATGCTGTTTCCGTTCGTGCCGTTCGTTCATCCACTTCCCGATCCGTGGATTCACATCGTCTGGGGTGGGGTCGGCGTGTTCGGCGTTATGGTCGCGCTGGGGCTGTTCTACCGTTTCTCGATCATCGCCCTGACGCTGATCTTCGCCTATTTCTTCCTGCTGGACCGTACGCAGTACCTCAATCACAACTACATGGTGATCCTGTACGGTATGCTGTTGTGCTTCATGCCTGCGGCGCGCGCATATTCGCTGGATGCATGGCTGTTTCCGCGAATAAGGTCGATGGTGATACCGCGCTGGCCGGTCTCGGCCATCAAGCTGCAGACTGAGATCATCCTGATCTATGCGGGCTGGGTCAAAATAGCCGACGATTGGCTGCGCGGTGAGCCTTTGCGCTTGTGGCTCCGGGGAGACGAAGATGAGATCTTCTACGGCTTCCTTTTTCAGTATGACATGGCGTTTGTTTTCGCAGCTTGGGCGACCGTACTGCTCCACATTGTGGGGGCACCGCTCTTGCTGTGGCGCCGCACGCGGCTCGCAGTCTTCCTGGTTTACGTCTTTTTCCACTGGTCGAACGCGCAACTGTTCAACATCGGCATCTTTCCATGGATCACCCTTGCGCTGACGACGATCTTCTTCGCGCCGGACTGGCCGCAAAGGCTGGCACGGCGGGCTCTCGGCCTGTTCAGACAGCTCCCTGAGACACCGCCTCTGCCCGAACCGCGGTTCAGACTGAACCCGGTCCTGGCGGGAGGGCTGATTATCTGGTTTGCCGTTCAGATATACATTCCTGAGCGGCAGCTTCTGTTTGACAACAATGTCGCCTGGACGGGCGATGGCCACCGGTTTTCTTGGCGCATGCGCATTTACGACCGGGATAGGGAAGGGGTCTTCCGCGTCGTATCGGCCGACGGAAGCGAGACCTGGGAGGTCAATCCGTATGACCTGATGGCCCGTCGGCAGGCGCGCAATGTGCTCGCCCGGCCCGATATCGCCTGGACGTTTGCGCAGCGGCTGGAAGAGCGCTGGGCGGAGCACGGCCACGAAGACGTTGCGGTCTATGCGGATGTGTGGGTGTCGCTGAACGGGCGGCCGATGCAGCAATTCATCGACCCGGCAGTCGACTTGACCGAGGAGCCTTGGGATTGGTTCGGCCCCACTCACTGGATTTTACCGCTTCAAAACCGGGTCTCTGAAGCCTGGTTGCCGGACAGCTATCCGCCGGCGTTCATGCGCCGCTAGACTATGTCAGTCGACGTGCTGCATCGTTTTGCGGTGGCCACGAACGATGATGGAGTGGACAGTTCCGCAGCCAAAGACCCGGTCGCATGTTCGCGCGGCAACGGCCCAAAGACGTCAAAAACGGCGGCCCGCAGAGCTCATCCGATGGAAGGTACGCCCCGCCTATTCCACCAGAATATCGCGCAAACTGTCCTCCAGCATTCTCTTAAGTTCCTTGCGTTCATGATCGCTGATCGGGAGCTGCGGCATGATCCGAAAACGGAGAACGAGCCCTGCCAGCTGCGTTGCGATGAGTGTGGCGCGGGCGTTTTTGTTGGGACCGTCGAGCCTGTCCATGAGCGGTTTCAACGCGTGATCCTGCAACCGCGCCATCAAAAGCGGCCCGACCTCTTGGCTGGCAATGGACCGGACAAGGACGACAAAGGGGTCGAAACCTTCCTTTGGGCCAGTGTCGACATAGAGTTCGGCCAATCGCTGCGCGACCTCCGCCGGCGTGCCGTAAAGGAGCGGCTCCAGGTTCAGATGGGGCAACACAGCCTTTTCAAAGAGCCCGAGTTTTGAACCGAAATACCGGTTGATCAGGGTCAGATTGATCCCGGCCAGGTCGGCAATCTCGCGGGTTGTTGCGCCGTCAAAGCCCTTCTCGTGAAAAACCTTCTGTGCGGCACGAAGAATGCGCTCTGCCGTGGCCTCTGCATTCCGGCCGGTTTGGGGTGCGTTGTTCACTGTTCCTGACCCTAAGTAATCACTTGTTGACTTTTAAGGCGATCCGGGTTTGTAATCAATTGATTACAAAACGATCCGGGCGTCTAAAGCAAGGAAGGTTTTGCAATCGGCAGCACGCTAAACCGCCGTGAGCCGATGACCAACAGCACAGGCATGGCAGCGCTTGTGACGTTTGTGCAGGACGCGCGGGGAGGGCCCTCTGCGGACGGACCAGCCGCTTGGTTCGATACGCATATCTGAAAACCCGCCGAGCGATAGGAGCATGTTCAACGATGACCGATGACAGTCAAACCCCCAACCCGACCCGCCGTTCCGTTCTGACCGGGGCCGCGGGCCTCGGGCTTGCCGCCGCCGCGGTAACGGGACAGCGCGCACACGCACAAGACCAGACAGGTGACTTTGCCGGCAAGACCGCGTTCGTGACAGGAGCGGCTCGCGGCATAGGCCTGGCGTGCGCGGAGG
>JANQJE010000293.1 GCA_028281795.1 Cohaesibacteraceae bacterium
TTTGATCACGCCCGACGGCGCGGATTTCTCAGCCCAGGCAGCACCACCATCAAGCGCCGTGCAGAAGGCCGCAATGACCGCCGAAGCCGTGACGCGCGCCCTTGTCGGCCGCACCGTGGCCGAAGTGGAGCAGGAACTGATCCTGGATACGCTCGATCATTGCCTCGGCACCCGCTCCCACGCCGCCAACATCCTGGGCATCTCCATTCGCACGCTGCGCAACAAGCTGAACGACTACTCCGCGCAGGGCGTCAACGTTCCGCAGCCGGGGCAGGCACGCGTTATGCAAGCAGGCTGAAACCACCCAAAGAAAAGAACGTGGCAAGAGCGCAGGCTGGTCTGCGCTCTTTTGTATTTTAGCGCTTTGTTAACGGTGCCGTTAACCACCTGTTTACCGTAAAAGCGGCAAAAACTGCCTAGTCGCGCTTTCCCGCAGTAAGGCGCACAAAGAGGCGCTTTGCATGACCGACACTTCGGTTTCTCCAGACACGACCACGCCCGAGACCACGGGTGGAAAAACCGGATTTGGCTTCGCCTTTCCCAACGTAGATCAGCTGAAAGGGGCGCTCCTGCGCGGAGACCTCGCGCTCGCCTTCGGTGTGATGACGATTCTGGTCGTTCTCATCATGCCGATGCCGCCCTTTATGCTCGACCTGTTCCTGGCGGTGTCGATCATTTTCTCCGTGCTCGTGCTGATGACGGCACTGTTCATTCACAAGCCCCTGGAATTCTCCGCCTTCCCGACGGTTCTGCTCATCGCGACGATGATACGGCTCGCGCTGAACCTTGCTTCCACGCGTCTTATCCTGTCGGACGGCCACAATGGTCCGGACGCTGCCGGTGAAGTGATCGAAGCGTTTGGCTCATTCGTCATGGGTGGCAATTTCGTCATCGGCCTTATCGTGTTCGGCATTTTGGTGATCGTGAATTTCGTCGTCATCACCAAGGGTTCAGGTCGGATCGCAGAAGTTGCTGCGCGCTTCACGCTCGATGCCATGCCCGGCAAGCAAATGGCGATCGATGCCGACCTGTCCGCAGGATTGATCGACGAGGCCACCGCCAAAGCCCGCCGCAAGGAGCTGGAAGATGAAAGCTCCTTCTTCGGAGCGATGGATGGTGCCTCGAAGTTCGTGCGTGGCGACGCCATTGCGGGCCTGCTCATCACCTTCATCAACATCATTGGCGGCATCATCATCGGCGTTGCGCAGATGGAGATGTCCTTCGCCGATGCCGGGCATGCCTACACGCTTCTAACGGTCGGTGACGGCCTGGTAAGCCAGATTCCCGCCCTGATCGTTTCCACGGCTGCCGGCCTTCTGGTTTCCAAAGCCGGTGTTTCAGGCGCCGCGGACAAGGCGCTTATGACCCAGCTGTCCGGCTACCCCAAAGCGCTGGGCATGTCCTCGTTCGTCATGATCGTGCTGGCCATGCTGCCGGGCATCCCCCTGCTTCCCTTCCTGGGTCTTGCCGGTGCCTCTGGATACCTGGCCTGGCGCGCCGCCGGGCAGGCAAAACAGATAGAAGCGGAAACCAAAGCACAAGAGGTGCTGGACAAAGTTGCAGTCGAAACAGCACCAGCGGAGGAACCGATCTCCAAGGTCCTCAAGATCGACGATCTGCGCATCGAACTTGGCTATGGTCTTTTGAGCCTGATCGACGACGGTGACGGCGCCGACCGTCTGACGGAACAGATCAAGGCACTGCGCCGGTCCCTCGCTGCCGATCTCGGCTTCATCATGCCATCGGTACGGTTGCTCGATAACATGCAGATCGGCGCCAACACCTATGTCATCAAAGTCAAAGAGGTCGAAGCTGGCACCGGCGAGGTGTTCGCCGGCCAGTTCATGACCATGAATCCCACCGGCGGTCAGGTCGACCTGCCCGGACGGGAGACCAAGGAACCTACGTTCGGATTGCCGGCGACATGGATCGAAAGCAAGTTCCGCGATCAGGCTGAGATCAAAGGCTACACGGTGGTGGACCCGGCAACCGTGGTATCCACCCATCTGACTGAGGTCATCAAGTCGTCTACCGCCGACCTCCTGTCATATGCCGATACGCAGAAACTGATCGACGAGCTTCCCGCCGCACAGCAGAAACTGATCGATGATATCGTGCCAAGCCAGATCTCCGTCTCGGGTATCCAGCGTGTCCTGCAGAGCTTGCTTGCCGAGCGCATCTCCATCAGAGATCTGCCGACAATCACAGAGGGCATCGCCGAAGCGAGCGCCTTCGCACGAACCCCGCAAGCAATCACCGAACATGTGCGCACACGTCTGGCGCTGCAGATTTGCGCTGCCCATCAGTCACCCGCCGGCTACCTGCCGCTGATGCCTCTGTCGCCGGACTGGGAACAGGCCTTCGCGGACGCTCTCGTCGGAGAAGGCGACGAGAAGCATCTTGCGATGCAGCCAACCAAACTGCAGGAATTCATCGCCTCGGTGAACACGGCCTTTAACAATGCCGCCGAGCAAGGCGAGGTGCCTGTCATGCTGGTATCGCCGGGCATTCGCCGTCATATCCGCGCGATTATCGAGCGTTTCCGGCCTCAAACCGCCATTCTCAGCCAGGCCGAAATCCATCCCCGCGCCAAACTCAAGACTTTTGGTCAGATCGCCTGATGACGAAAGCCCCACCCTTGCCGACATCCCTTACCCTGGATGACGAAGGCTTTGCTGTCGTTCCAGCAGGGCTTCACGCAAACGTCGAAACATCACTTGAAAGGAGAACTTTACCCAAGCTGAAAGATCATCCTCTGCCCGCCGGGTTTTCATTCGTTCAACCTAACCCGGTAGACCTGGACTCATTCAAACGTCTCTACCGAGCTGTCGGCGACCCCTGGCTGTGGTTCGGGAGACTGACGAGGCCGGATGAGGATATTCGTTCTATCCTCACGGCATCCACCACGACATTGCGCTATCTGCTCGATCCCAGCCAATCCCCTGTGGGTCTGTTTGAAGCGCAGCAACAGGGAAAGGAAACACTGGAAATCACCTATTTTGGTCTTATCCCATCCGCCACCGGGCAAAGGCTTGGACCGGTTCTTATGGAGCATGGACTGGACGCAGCCTGGCAGTCCGGCATCTTACGTGTCTGGTTACACACCTGCACCTTCGACTCGCCAGCCGCCTTATCGTTCTATCGACGCCAGGGGTTTCGGCCTTTCAGGCAACGGGTCGAGATCACTGCCGATCCACGCCTGACCGGGGTTCTCCCACGCCACGTCGCGCCCCATATTCCATTGGCCGATTTCTCTGACCCTTGAGGATTGTATGGAAAAGCCAAGCCCCGAAATGACCATCACGCATACCGAAGACGGTTCAAAGGGTGCTTACACCGCCCACATTGAAGGCATGCCGGATGCCGAACTGACATACAGCCGGGCAAGCGAGTCCCTGATCATCATCGACCATACTGGTGTGCCTGATGAACTGCGCGGGATGGGTGTGGGTGTGAAACTGGTTGAGCGGGCTGTGCTCGATGCCCGCGCGTCGGGCACGAAAATCATGCCGCTCTGCCCCTTCGCCAAGGCCCAGATCCAGCGCCATAAGGAGTGGCATGACGTTTTGAACTAAACAAATCTCTCAGAGTTGGCGACCGCAGACGATCATAGGGCCCGGTATCTCACCGGACCCTCGGCAACTGCCATTGAGATGGCGATCAATCAGCCGATCATACCACCGCGCACCCGGCGCGACTGGCTGAGCTCTTCGAGTTCGGCCTGTTCCCGGCTCGCCATATTGGCGCGCTGCTGCTCCTGATCGCGCTCTTCAAGCAGCTCGACCTTCTTGAGATCCTCGACGGCTTCGGCAAGCTCGTCCTGAGCCGCCTCCAACTGACCACGCAAATTGTCCGCGGACTCCCGCAGATTGTCACGGCGCTGAGCAGCAGCCTTGGCATAGGTCGGATAAGCGTAGTGGCCAACATCCGTGATGCCGGCTTTCTCCTGTTCGATCGCGACTTCGCGATCGAGTTCGCTCGCCATGCGTTCGAAATCGGCCATCATGGCCTCAATCTGGGTCAACTGGCGACGCTTCTCGTCGACTTGATACCGCTTAAGGCGGATCAGGCTTTCACGCGACTTCATGACTCAATACTCCCAATCACGCGTCAGGCTCTCCATCCAGAATTCCGGCGAGCACCTCATATCCTTCTGCAAGCGATGTGGATTCGCCCTTTTGCTGGCTCAAAAACGCCTCCAGCTGAGGGTTGAGGCGAATGGCCTCGTCAACATCGCTATCCGACCCCCGGCGATACGCGCCCAAACGGATCAGCTCTTCCATATCGCCGAAAGAGCTTAACAAAGCACGAGCACGTCGTACTGTGTCACGCGCACTTTCTGGCACACACCCCGGCATCGTACGGGAAACTGATTTAAGAATGTTGACAGCCGGATAGCGGCCGCGTTCCGCAATGGCACGCTCCATGACAATATGTCCGTCAAGAATAGACCTCACGGCATCCGCGATCGGCTCATTGTGATCATCACCCTCCACAAGAACCGTGAAAAGCCCCGTTGTACTGCCTTCACCTTTGAGGCCCGGCCCAGCCCTCTCCAAAAGGCGCGGCAGTTCAGTGAAAACCGTGGGCGTGTAGCCTTTCGTCGTCGGCGGCTCGCCGCCTGCCAAACCGATCTCACGCTGCGCCATGGCGAACCGTGTGACACTGTCCATCATGAGGAGCACATTCTTACCCTGCGCGCGGAAAAACTCCGAGACGGTCATCGACATATAGGCTGCCTGGCGCCGCATCAGAGCTGATTCATCCGATGTTGCAACGATGACCACTGCGCGCTTCATGCCCTCCGTACCCAGATCGTCCTCTATGAATTCCTGCAACTCGCGGCCGCGCTCACCGATCAGGCCAATAACAGCCACATCGGCTTTAGTGTTGCAGGCCAGCATCGACATCAGAACCGACTTGCCGACCCCCGATCCGGCAAAGATGCCAAGCCGTTGCCCCTGACAGCAGGTTACGAACGTGTTCAGCGCCCGAACGCCCAAATCGAGCGGTGGACCGACGCGCGAACGGCTGGCGGGCGGTGGAGGCGCGGCACGCAAATCGTAGGCATCGGCACCGGATGGCAACAAACCCTTGCCATCGATAGGCCGGCCAAGCGCATCGATAACCCGCCCGAGCCAACCATCGGTCGGCTTCGCCATCGCTTCGGATGCCACCAGAACAGCCCGGCACCCCAGGCGCATACCGTCCAGCGGATCATAGGGGAGGCAAAGCGCCCGCTCGGGCTTAAAACCCACGATCTCCACCAGAACAGTTCGGCTCTCACTGATCTCAATCTCAAGACGCGACCCAACTGCCAGAAGATGCAGCGGACCGGCTATCTCCACCAGCAGGCCCTGAATACCGGTAACGCGGCCAAAAACCTCACGGTCAAGAATGTCTTCGATTTGGTCTGCCAGGTCGTGCATTTGTAACCTTCCGAGACGATATACGTATTTTTACGAGGCATTTGTGCCCTGAAAGCGGTTGCACCGCTGATTCGCCGTCTGGTAAATCTTAACGCAAGGCGGGCGAATCACCCCGCATGCTTTCCAAAGTGTTGCGTAAATCCGTCGAGAGGAAGGTCTTCTTAACCTTTCGCTTACAACTGCCGGTTAGCGTTAACGACGGGGCAGAACGAAGCCCTTCGTTGGTTCGCGCGTATGGAGCAGCGAAAACCTAGGATAGGGCAAAGGGGATTGGCATGCGTGTGTTGCTAATCGAGGATGACATTGCAACGGCTGAAAGCATCGAACTGATGCTGAAGTCGGAGGCTTTCAATGTCTACACGACGGACCTTGGTGAAGAAGGCGTCGACCTCGGAAAACTCTACGACTACGATATCATTCTTCTCGATCTGAACCTTCCGGACATGTCGGGCTATGAAGTGCTACGCACTCTTCGCCTTTCAAAGGTCAAGACACCGATTTTGATCCTTTCCGGTCTGGCGGGCATCGAGGACAAGGTGCGGGGGCTAGGCTTCGGCGCCGATGACTACCTGACCAAACCATTCCATAAAGATGAGCTTGTTGCCCGCATCCATGCGATCGTGCGTCGGTCCAAAGGTCATGCTCAGTCTGTCATCACAACCGGTGATGTCACCGTTAATCTCGATACGAAAACGGTCGAAGTCGATGGTCAGCGTGTTCACTTGACCGGCAAGGAGTACCAGATGCTGGAGCTTCTTTCGCTGCGCAAAGGTACAACGCTTACCAAAGAGATGTTCCTCAACCACCTTTATGGTGGCATGGACGAACCCGAACTCAAGATTATCGACGTGTTTATCTGTAAGCTTCGCAAGAAGCTCGCTGCCGCAACCGGCGGATCGAACTACATCGAAACCGTATGGGGACGCGGCTATGTGCTGCGCGATCCAGACGAGTCGACCATGAAGCAGAGTGCCTAACCCATAGGCGTCTTAACCTCTCTCACCCCTTTAGCCTCTCTACAACGAACTGACCCACGGCGCTGCCCCATGATGCGGGGTGGCGCTTTTTCGTGTGCGCTTTGAGCGTTCTGTTCTTAGGTGGAAACATTTGAGCGCCGTGGATTCTGGCTCGGTGCAAGGCATGGGGGCGGGCCGTGGTGTTGTCACAGCGACCGGTCTGCAACGCAGCACCGGGGCAAAAGACCAAGCTCAAACGGTTGCGTCCAGCACGTTGGCCAATTTGGCTTTGAAGTGTCGGCTTGGCGATCTTTTCCGCTCTGGCTGCGTCGAAATCCTCGCGCGATGCCCGAGCCTGTCATCGACGTGCATCTGCAACCACAAGAAGTGATGCTCATGCAAAAAACCCGCCCGTCAGCCGGCCGGGTTCAAAGAAGTCGTTCTGTCACTGATGTACGGTGTTGTCGTGAGCCGGAATGGAAGGCGGACAACAACCCGGAAACTCTTGAGCCCTAAGCTGTCTGACGGACCGGAAACACGGAACCGGTGCCAGCGGCGAACTCCGGATTGGGCTGATAGAGGCCACGGCTGCCGGTAACAGGCCTGAAGGCATCGGTCAGTCCGACAACCGTTTCGGCCGCGCCAAGCACCATATAGCCATCGGGACTCATTTGCTTGGCGACACGTTCCAGAATCTCGACCTTCGCAGCCTGCTCAAAATAGATCAGCACATTGCGAATGAACACGATGTCGAACTGACCCAGCGCCGCATAGGAGTCGAGCAGATTGAGAGGACGGTACTGCACCATCTGTTTGATGGCAGGCGATATCTCCCAGGTTTCGCCCTTCTGCGTGAAATGATTCAGCAGCATCTGAATGGGCAGACCGCGCTGCACTTCAAACTGCGAGTAAGAACCCTCTTTGGCGCGCTCCAAAACCTCACGGGAGATATCGGTACCCAGGATTTCGAACCGGATCGATGACACCTTCAAGCCCATGTCCTTCAGGATCATAGCAAGCGAATACGGCTCCTGGCCGGTCGACGCGGCAGCACACCAGATACGTATCCTGCGTTGCGCTTTGCGTGATTCCAACAAATCCGGGAGCATCACGTTTGAAAAGTGCTCAAACGGTGTTTTGTCCCGAAAGAAAAAGCTTTCGTTGGTCGTCATGGCCTCGACAACGGCCTCACCGGCAATACGACCGGCCGGGGTCCGCAGCTTTGCGACCAGAGCTGAGATCGTGTCCAGACCTTCTGACCGGGCAACCGGCATCAGCCGGCTTTCGATCAGATACTGTTTATCGTTCGACAGAACGAGCCCGGAGCGTTCCTTCAGGAAGCTACGCAAAAACTCATAATCAGCAGGCGTCATGCTCGCTCCCCTTTCAAAATACTGGCCAGTTTCAGGGCCAGACTGTCCAACGGAAGAACAGCGGCACAAGCCTTCTTCTGAACCACCGCCTGCGGCATGCCCCAGACAACTGATGTTTCCTCGTCCTGCGCTATCACGCTGCCGCCTGCGTCACTGATCCGCACCGCGCCGTCGCCACCGTCGTGACCCATGCCGGTTAAAACGGCGGCCAACACAGCTGCGCCGTAGACATCGGCAAGCGATTCAAACAGCGGATCTACCGCAGGTTTGCAGAAGTTGATCGGAGGACCATCTTTCAATGCAATATGCGGACTGCCGTCACCTTTGCGGATGACCATGTGCTTGCCGCCAGGCGCAACATAGATCTTGCCAGGCTGCAGGACTTCGCCATCCTGTCCTTCGGCGGCCGGCAGGCCAGACGCCCGTCCAAGATTTTCCGCCAGAATGGACGTAAACGTCGCGGGCATATGTTGTGTAATGACAATCGGCACGCGGCCTGCAGCTGCGCCTACAGTCGTCAAGACCTTTGTTAGAGCCTGAGGACCACCGGTAGAGGAACCGATAGCCAGAATACGCGGCATCGATGAGGACCATGACCGAAGCGATCCGGCACTAACGGATGCTTTGGGAATCACCGCCGATGGCGCCGCAGATCTCTTGTCGGCAGAACGGAGGCGAGGCGCTGCCTCGGTTGTACGAGTGCGGGCTTTCGCTTTCCTGGCACCGCCCAGTGCCTTGACCTTCGCTAGAAGGTCTCGACGAAAGTCAGGACTTGTCGAGACCCCGGCATTGCTTTCTGGCTTCGGCACATAATCTGCCGCGCCAAGAGAGAGGGCCTTCAGTGAAATCTCTGCATTGCGGCGGGTAAGCGTCGAGGCCATCACCACCTGAACGCCTGGCCGGGCTTTGAGAAGCAGGGGAAGGGCAGTCAGCCCGTCCATATCCGGCATCTCGATATCCAGAACGATGACGTCCGGTGTAATCTTCGCCACCTGCTCAACGGCCAGCTTACCGGTCCGGAGCATGCCGACGACAGCCAAGCTCGGATCCTCGTCGATCCAGCGCGCCATCAATCCGCGGGCAACCACTGAATCATCGACCACC
>JANQJE010000005.1 GCA_028281795.1 Cohaesibacteraceae bacterium
CAACGCGGGCGCGAAGCGTGGTACGCGCGGCATCACCGCCACCACCGGCAACAGCCATGTCTTCCCACGGATACCCTTCGGCTTCGAGCGAGTCCTTGAGAACCTGCACAGCGGCAGCTTCACCGCCGGAGGTCCACCAATGCAGAACTTCAACGCCGTCGGCGTTGGCCGGAACCGTTGTGCCAGCCGCAAGTGCGGCCACGCACACAGATGATGCGAGCAGTTTTTTCATGTGATTTCCATCCCGATACGGGCGCACTCGGACGCGCCGTAGGTTTTTTGGTTTTTCTTGGTTCGGCGGGGATCGCCGTACAAACGCGCAATCCAAACCGTTTTCTCCCGAGTTTGTTTAGAGTGCAAACAAAGTCGAAGCCTGTCAACCAACAAGCTGGTCTTCCCGGGACTATTTTGCTTTAAGAAGATATATCAGGCGCTTAGAGCACCATCCGTGTTGGCAGAAACAGCAAAACTCTGCCGATGCATCACACTGGCCACGCCAACACTGGCAGCCAAAACACCCAAAGCACTCGTCCGCAGCGTCGGCGTTTTGAACATGAAGCGCAGATGCCGATTGGCCTCATTGTGCACACGCGTGGGGTCAATCGAAAACAGGGCTGCTGTCTTGCCACCGATGACGATCTCATCGGGGTTCAGGATAACGCAGAGATTGGCAACCCCCACCGCCAGGCATCGCGCCCAAAGGTCAAAGACACGCTGCGCACCAGAATCACCGGATTTTGCAAGCTTGACAAAAGCGCGGATGGAATTGGCCGGAACCCGATGACGCTCACACAGGCGCAGCACACCTTCGCGGCCAACCATGTCTTCGAACGTCGGCGTCGCCGCAAAGTCGGCCTCATCGCCGACGGCACCGAAGAAACGGGCATGGCCGATTTCTCCTGCAATCCCTTCGTGCCCGCGAAACACCTGCCCCTGGTGCAAAACGCCAAGGCCAACCCCACTGTCCATCAGCAGATAGGCAAGCGTTCCGGATGATGAGGCCTCGGACCGGTAACCCTCAGAGAAGGCGCTGACATTGGCATCATTGTCGAAATGGAGCGTCAGCGGGACATCAAAAGCGTCTTCAATCATGGCTTTGATATCGACATTGCGCCAGTTGAGAATGGGCGCAAAAACGATCACCCCATTGGTTTCGACAAGACCAGGGATCGCCACACCAAGCCCTTCGACCGAGCTGATCGCAAGATCGTTATCAGCGAGCAACTGATCGACCCCTTCCCTGACAAGTCCAACCACATAGTCTGGCGTTGCTGGATCGGTGTAGGGGATCGTCAAAGACGCAATGACCTCAGCACCCATGTCGAGCGCAACAATACGCAGCTCTGATACAGCGATATCGACACCGACATAGGTTCGCGCGTTCGGATTGAGCTTGACCACAAATCCAGGCCGCCCGATCCGTTCCACGTCGGCGGTCTCCTCGGTCTCAAGAAGCAAACCGCGCTGAACCAGCCCGGCAACCAGAGCAGAGGCCGTCGACCGTGTGACCTGCAACTCACGCGCAATGTCGGCGCGTGAATGCGGTCCGCGCTGAAACAACAGATTCAAGACGCGGGTCTCATTGATCGTGCGAAGAAGATTAGGAGCGGCCATGACACCAAGCCGAGCAAACTTTGCCCTCGCTGTACAGCCCCTACCACACTGGCAACGCGCCGCACGGCCTTACCGCAAAAGCATCATTCTAGTTGCGAATGACTTGCAACTGGATATTTTTTGTTGCAAATGGTTCTCATAATCATTCAAAACTGCAACCGTCCACTCTAGGAGAACTCCGATGACCCCCCGAGGCACCTACCAGACACCATCATCCAGTGACGATGCCACAGCATCGTCACATGACCGTTTGCGCAAGAGCACGGCTTTCTTCACCGCGGTTTTCGGCACGGCCGTCGCGCTGCTCTACACGACAAACTACGTGAGCGCCCAAGAGGACTCAGGGGATCGCCTGAAAGTCGTGACAACGTTCACCGTTCTCGCCGATATGGCCCAGAATGTCGCCGGTGACGCTGCGGATGTTGTTTCCGTAACCCGGGCCGGTGCTGAAATTCATGGTTATCAACCCACACCGGGAGACCTGCGGCGCTCTGTCGATGCCGACCTGATCCTGTGGAACGGATTGAACCTTGAACTGTGGTTCGAGCAGTTTCTGGACAATCTGGGCGATGTGCCATCGGTGACTCTGACCGAAGGCATAGACCCTATCTCGATTGCCTCTGGCAGCTACGAAGGCTTGACCAATCCCCACGCCTGGATGGGTCTGGACAATGCACTCATCTATGTCGACAACATCGAACGCGCTTTAAGTGAGGCAGACCCCGCGAATGCGGAAGTCTATGCGGCCAATGCCGCCACTTACAAGGAACAGATCGAGGCGACCATCGCGCCGCTACGCGAAGAAATCCTGTCCATTCCCGATGACCAGCGCTGGCTGGTGACATGCGAGGGTGCTTTCTCTTACCTGGCACGCGACTTCGGCATGAAAGAGCTTTATCTCTGGCCAATGAACGCCGACGCTGTCGGCACGCCGCAGCAGGTGCGGAGAGTGATTGACACGGTTCAGGAGGAGAACATCCCGGTCGTCTTCTGCGAAAGCACAGTGAACACCGACCCCGCTCAACAGGTCGCCCGCGAAACCGGCGCCGTTTACGGCGGCGAACTCTATGTCGACAGCCTCTCGGAAGCCGATGGCGCGGTTCCAACCTATCTCGATCTTCTGACCGTCACCGCACGTACCGTTGCTGAAGGTCTGACAGGCAGCATCAATTGAACCAAGCCGCACCGCTCGACCCCGACGATATCAGCGCGGTTGGCCTTTCGGCCAGCCGCGTTACCGTCACATACCGCAACGGCGTAACCGCCTTGCATGACGCGTCCTTCGAGGTCCCCACGCACACGATCACCGCTCTTGTCGGCGTCAACGGCGCCGGCAAGTCGACGCTTTTCAAGGCATTGATGGGCTTTCTGCCACTCGACGGCGGTGAAATCACCATCCTCGGACGGACGGTCAAACAGGCACTCAAGGAGGGTCTGGTCGCCTATGTCCCACAAGCCGAAGAGGTCGACTGGACCTTCCCGGTGCTTGTCGAAGACGTTGTCATGATGGGTCGTTACGGCCGGATGAACCGGTTACGTATCCCCGGCAGGCGCGATCGTCAGGCCGTCACCGACGCGCTCGCCCGTGTCGGGATGGAAGGTTTCCGTGATCGCCAGATCGGCGAGCTTTCCGGCGGACAACGCAAGCGCGTTTTTCTGGCACGCGCCCTCGCCCAGGACGGTCACGTCATCCTGCTCGATGAGCCCTTCACCGGTGTCGATGTCCAGACCGAGGAAGCCATCATCCAGTTGATGAAAGACCTGCGCGACGAGGGACGCATCATGCTGGTCTCGACGCACAATCTGGGCTCAGTGCCGGAGTTCTGCGACCGGGTGGTGCTGATCAAGGGCACTGTGCTCTGCCATGGCCCGACCGAGACCACCTTCACACATGAGAACCTCTCAAACGCTTTTGGCGGCGTGCTGCGCCACTTCGTGCTCGGCGGCGAGGAGTTGCATGATGACGACGATGCACGGCAGGTGACGATCCTGACGGACGATGAACGCCCCGTCGTGATCTATGACGACAAGACCCGCACCAACGCTCCGCGCGAAGACAGCCACGAAGGAGAGAAGGGGTGAGCGTGCTTCTCGAGCCCTTTACGTATGGCTACATGCTCAACGCCATGTGGGTGTCGGCGCTTGTCGGCGGTGTATGCGCTTTCTTGTCAGCCTATTTGATGCTCAAAGGCTGGTCGCTGATCGGCGATGCGCTGTCCCACGCCATCGTCCCCGGCGTGGCAGGCGCTTACATGCTCGGTCTTCCCTTTGCCTTCGGCGCTTTCCTGGCAGGCGGCCTCGCTGCCGGCACCATGCTCTTCCTCAACCAGCGCACAGGGCTGAAACAAGACGCAATCATCGGCCTGATCTTCACCAGCTTCTTCGGGCTCGGCCTGTTCATGGTGTCCGTGTCGCCAACGCCGATCGATGTACAAACCATCATTCTGGGAAACATTCTTGCCATCACACCAGCCGACACGCTGCAACTGGCCATCATCGGCTTTGTCTGCCTGATCGTTCTGCTGGCCAAATGGAAAGACCTGATGGCGGTTTTTTTCGATGAAAACCATGCCCGCACCATCGGCCTCAACCCGGAAAGTCTGCGTTTCATCTTCTTTGTCCTGCTTTCGGCCGCAACGGTAGCCGCACTGCAAACCGTCGGCGCCTTCCTCGTTATCGCCATGGTCGTAACGCCGGGCGCAACCGCCTATCTTCTCACCGACCGCTTCCCCAGACTGCTTGTCATCTCGGTGGCACTGGGAACCATCACCTGCTTCGTCGGCGCTTACATCAGCTATTATCTGGATGGTGCTACCGGCGGCGTGATCGTGGTCCTGCAAACATTGCTCTTTTTGCTGGCCTTCGTCTTCGCCCCCAAGCACGGTCTGCTCGCCAACCGGCGCATGGCCCGGCTCGCGGTCGAGGAGGCCAGCCGATGATCGAGGTGCTTCTTCTGCCCTTTCAGTTCAACTTCATGCAGAAGGCCTTTCTGATCGCCGGCATTCTGGCCGTACCGACAGCCATGCTCTCCTGCTTTCTCGTCCTGAAGGGCTGGTCGCTGATGGGCGATGCCGTCAGCCACGCTGTCCTGCCAGGCATCGTGGTCGCCTACATGGCCGGTATTCCTCTGCTGATCGGAGCGTTCATAGCAGGCATGATCTGTGCGTTGGCCACAGGCTATCTCAACGACAACTCGCGGGTGAAACAGGACACCATCATGGGTGTCGTGTTTTCCGGCATGTTCGGGCTCGGGATGGTACTTTATGCGGCTATCACCACATCGCTGCACCTTGACCATATCCTGTTCGGCAACATGCTCGGGATCGGCACACAAGACCTCTTGACGGCGGGCAGCATATCGGCGGCGGTGACGGTTGGTCTCCTTCTCTTCTGGCGTGATCTCATGCTGCATGCTTTCGACCCTGCACAGGCCCGCACGATCGGTCTTCCCACACGCTGGCTGCACTACGGATTGCTGGCAGCCCTGTCGCTGACCATTGTCGCCACCTTGAGCGCCGTTGGTATCATCCTGGCCATCGGCCTGCTGATTGCTCCGGGAGCCATCGCCTTCCTGGTCACCAAACGCTTCGGCATCATGATGCTGGTTGCGGTTGCCGTGACACTGGTATCCAGCTTCGCCGGAATCTACGCCAGCTTCTGGATCGACTCGGCCCCGGCGCCAACGATCATTCTGATGCTCACCGCTGCGTTCGTCATCGTTTTCATTGCCAAGACCATGCGACCCAGGCGAAAGACTGCGTTGGTTGACCAGGATGTCGTTAGAGAACTGGCATCGCGGCCTGCGGAATGATCGCACCTTTTTGACCGATCACCGCAGACGCAAGCCTGTGACCCGCCATGGCAGCCTCGTCGGGCGTCCTGCCTTGAAGGCGGGCGGAGAGATAGCCGGCATTGAACGCATCGCCCGCCGAGGTCGTATCGACGACATGCTGGGCCGGTGGGTAATCGGTCTTGGGCAAAACGTTCCCGGTCCAGATCCAGGGACCATCAGCGCCATCTTTCAACGCCACTTCAGGAACGTCCAGTCGCTTGCAAAGCTGGTCGACACTTTCATCCGGCCAAAGCTTGGCTTCATCGTCGCGCGAGGGCAGGCCGACACTGGTTGCGGCCCACATGGCGCTGATCACCTCACGGGCTTCGGCTTCATCCCGCCAAAGCGCAGGCCTGTAGTTGCTATCGAAAACGATGACCTTTCCGGAGGCCTTCATATCGGCGCAACAGCTGATCAGCCGACTGCGCGCATCAGGTGGCAGAATAGCCAGAGTGATGGCCGACAAAGCCAGAACGTCAAAACTCTTCAGAACGTCTGCGCTCAGCCCGCCTTCTCCCAACATCGATCTGGCAGCAGCCTGAGAGCGCCAATAGCGAAACGACCGCTCACCCGTCTCATCCAGTTCAATCGCATAGATACCTGGCAGCCTGTCGGCGAACCGCACGATGCTTTCTGTCCCTACATCCTCGGCTGCCATGAAAGCGATCATCCGATCTGAAAGCTGATCAACGCCAAGTGCGGTCAGATAGCTGACGGTCACACCGGTCCCCTTGCAACAACGCGCCAGATAAATCGCGCTGTTGAGCGTGTCGCCGGCAACTCCCATCGCGACACGGCCATCGCCGGCCTCCAGATCGGAGAGCTCGATCATGCATTCGCCTATACTAGCCACACGGATGGAACGGTCGAGAGAAGCAAGAGCGCTGAAAGGGTCTGAAGAGGTCATGGCCATGCCATAACGGCTTGCCGACGCAACGCAAAGCCCTTACCGGTTGCCCGCAACACACCTATGCCGACGGCAAACAATCTTCAGGAAATCCACATGGCCCCTCGTCTGAGCGACAACGCCCCAACACCCCCAATCATTCCGGTTGTCGTGCTGGACGACGCGGCTGATGCCCTGCCGTTGGCCGATGCCTTGCTGGAAGGCGGTATCACCAGCATCGAAATGACCCTGCGCACCCCGGCCGGATTGCCGGCCGCCGCCACCATCGCAAAAAACCGGCCACAGATGCTGGTAGGGATTGGCACGCTCCTGAAACCGGACGATCTGAAAGCCGCCGTTGATGCTGGTGCGCGCTTCACGGTCAGCCCGGGTGTCTCCCCTGCTCTGCTGGATACCGTCTCCAAGTCTCCGATTCCCCATCTGCCCGGTTGTCAGACCGTCTCGGAGGTCATGACCTGCCGTGAACAGGGTTTGCACGACGTGAAACTGTTTCCCGCTTCGTTGGCAGGCGGCACGGCAATAGCCAAAGCCATCCATTCGGTAATGCCGGATATCCGAATCTGTCCAACGGGAGGCATCAAAGCGGAAACGGCGCGAGACACACTGGCCGAGCCCAACATCTTTGCTGTTGGCGGGACATGGCTCACTCCAAAAGACGCTTTGGCCAATAAGGACTGGACGGCCATCACGCGCCTCGCGCGGGTGGCATGCGCAAGCCTCATTCACTAGAGGCCGGCTCTAGCCATTTGTCGAACATATAGGTGTGTCCTGTGGACAGTGGCCGGATTTTGGCCTTACCGTCTTGTCTCGTCAGCCTGGACTCAAGAGCCCAACACGCCATGGCCACCGGCACACATCGCAGCCCGATTGACTGGACGAAGGATCGCGACGGATTGGCGCTTGCCTTGGCCAACCTTGCATCCGACGCTGGATCGGCCGTGATGGCGATTTATGCAGCTGGCTTTGACATAACCAGCAAAGCCGATGGATCGCCACTGACCAGAGCCGATCTGGCGGCCGACGATATCGTTGCCCGCGGCCTGCGCGATCTGGCACCCGACATCCCGGTTCTCTCAGAGGAGTCAGCCGAACAGGTTGATCCTGCAGCCCTGGGCGACACGTTCTTCGTTGTCGACCCGCTCGATGGCACCCGCGAATTTGTCGAGAAGAACGGTGAGTTTTCCGTCAACATCGCGCTGGTGGAAAAGGGCATCCCGACCGTCGGCGTTGTCTATGCTCCCGCCCATTCAAAACTCTGGATGGCCGGTGACCATGCGTTCGCCGCAGATCTTGAACCGGGCGACGCACTCTACGAAAGCGACTTGCGAAAAATCAGTACCTGTGCAGACCCGGAAGGGCCTGTTCGCGCTGTGGCAAGCCGCTCGCACCGTGACAAGAAGACCGATGCATTCCTGGGCAAGATCAGTCAGTGCAAAACCAAGGCCATTGGCTCGGCCTTGAAGTTCTGCCTTGTTGCCGAGGGCGAAGCAGATGTCTATCCTCGGCATGGTCCGACCATGGTGTGGGACACAGCGGCCGGCATTGCCGTGCTCCAGGCGGCAGGCGGGATCGTCCTCAATGAAGACGGAAACCCCATGCGTGTCCGCTTTGGCCCCGACGGATGGCGCAACGGCGCCTTCACCGCCTGGGGTTGTGAAAAATTGAAGAACGAGACAGCCGACTAGGGTCAGGACCCAATAATGTGATTGGAATGGCGTTCGATATGGCAAGCCATACAAGGAAAAGTCCGAAGAGCGGGGGCTATCCCCCGGTCGAGGGCTTTGACGCCGTAGGGCGCCGGCAGATCGACCGTCCTTCGGATCGGGCGTGTTTGCACGGACTGCTGTGTCGCAACCCCTTGAAAGTCGGAAGACATCCTGCGGGCTTGCTCCTTGCATCCGCACAAACGCGCCACGACCATTTCAACCAGATTAGTGAGTCCTGACCCTCGGGCTGAAACAGGAAACCATCCAGAATGACATACACACCTGCCGACGATCGCTATGATCGCATGGTCTATCGCCGTTGCGGCGCGTCCGGTCTTAAACTGCCGGTTGTCTCGCTCGGCCTTTGGCACAATTTTGGCGGCGACACGCCACACCAGACCAAGCGCGATCTCTGCCGGACGGCGTTTGACAACGGCATCACCCATTTTGACCTGGCCAACAATTATGGCCCCCCACCAGGAAGCGCCGAAGAAGCATTCGGCGAGATTCTGCGAACCGATTTTGCCGGCTACCGCGACGAGTTGGTTGTTTCCTCCAAGGCCGGTTATCTCATGTGGCCGGGCCCCTACGGTGAGATGGGAAGCCGCAAATATCTTATTTCGTCCTGCGACCAGAGCCTGAAGCGGATGGGGCTCGACTATGTCGACATCTTCTACTCCCATCGGTTCGATCCCGACACACCATTGGAAGAAACCATGGGTGCGCTTGACCAGATCGTGCGGTCCGGCAAGGCGCTCTATGCCGGCATCTCATCCTACAACTCGCAGCGGACACGCGAAGCGGTCGCGATCCTCAATGAGCTTGGAACGCCCTGCCTCATCCACCAGCCGAGCTACAACATGTTCAATCGCTGGATCGAAAGGGACGGGCTGAAAGATACCCTGAAAGAACTGGGTGTCGGCTCCATCGCCTTTACACCGCTGGCTCAAGGCCTTCTGACGAAGAAGTACCTGTCCGGCGTTCCCGGCGACAGCCGGGCGGCACAGGACAAGTCGCTTGATCCGAATACAATCTCCGAGGCAACGCTGACGTCGATCCGCGGACTGAACGCCATCGCTGAAAGGCGTGGACAGACGCTGGCACAAATGGCGCTGGCGTGGGTGCTGCGCGAAGGCGGGATCACCACCGCGCTCATCGGCGCGTCGCGCTCCTCGCAGATCATCGACTGCGCGGGCGTCACACAGAACATGGACTTCACCACGGACGAGTTGGCCGAAATCGACCAGTTCGCCAAAGACGCCGGGATCAATCTTTGGGAACAGTCCTCAGAGGGCGTTTGATCCGTCTGCCCCCTGCTCCAGGAAGCGCCGCGCCTCTTCGGCCGTTTCGAAAATGTGCGGCGCTCGTCCCAGCGTTTGTCCAAGCTTCAAACGCATGAAAGCAGAGGAAGAGTAGCGCGTCACCCGCGCGTAAAAACGATCCTCAAGGTCGGCAACCATCGCAGCATACGCGTCTGCAATATCTTCATCGATATGCGTACCATCGTAGTTCACGATGACATCGACAGCCCGATCATGAGGCTCCAGCAACCTCTCGATGCGCGCAACGATGGGCTTCAGATCATCATGGCTGCGAATCCGCAGTTTTTCGAAATTGATGAAAAGCCTGTTCGTAGCCGCATCGAGTGCGATCCGGTCCTCCAGGTCAAGGTGCAGGAGATCGACGCGTAAACCCATGGGTTCAGGTTTGAACAGACGCTCATCCATCGGATCGGGTGTGTCGACCAGAGGCGCAAAAGCCATCTTATCGAGAATGTCACTCTGAACATCGATACCGGGCGCAACTTCAGCAAGCCGTAACCCATCTCTGGTCAACTGAAACACGCATCGCTCCGTCACGAAAAGAACGGGCGTGCCAAGCGCGGCGGCACGCGCGCCCGAGAATGTGATCTGTTGCACCGCCTCCTGCAGCTTGCGGGCTTTGCCTTCCTGTAGAACAGCAAGCTGCCCGTCGGCCAACGCAACCTCCAGACCACCGGCCGTAAACGTGCCGGTGAACACAACCTGACGGGCATTCTGGCTGATGTTGATGAACCCGCCTGCGCCGGCCAGCTTAGGGCCGAAGCGGGAAACGTTGACGTTCCCAACGGCGTCCACCTCGGCCATGCCGAGCACGGCAAGATCGAGCCCACCACCATCGTAGAAATCGAACTGCTGGTTCTGCGCCAGGATCGCATCGGTGTTGATGGCCGCGCCGAAATCGAGCCCGGACGCAGGCTGCCCACCCATGACACCAGGCTCGGCCGTCAATGTGACATGGTCAAGCAGTCCTTCTTCGGCAGCAACCGACGCGACACCCTCCGGCATGCCGATGCCCAGATTTACGACGCCATTGACCGGCAGTTCGAAAGCCGCGCGCCGTGCTATGATCTTGCGCGCATCGAGCGCCATTGCCGGCGCGGCATCAGGTGGCGCCCGGAACCGGCCTGCGAACAAATGGGAATAACGGGTGGCAAACGTCTGCATGTGATCGTCAGGCTCGGAGACGACCACCGCATCCACCAGCGTGGCGGGGATCTGAACCTCGCGCGGGTTCAACGCTCCCCGTGCCGCAATCCGTTCAACCTGAACGATAACGACCCCGCCGGAATTACGCACCGCCATGGCCTGCGCCAGACCATCGATGATCAGCGCCTCACGCTCCATCGACACATTGCCGGCCGGATCTGCGGTCGTCCCGCGCAACAGCGCGACATTCACCGGGAAAGCCTTATAGAAAAGAAACTCCCGCTCCCCCATCGGCATGACGCTGACAAGGTCTTCCTTGGTCATGGCATTGATCTTGCCGCCCTCAAGGCGCGGATCGACAAACGTACCAAGCCCGACATGGGTCAGCGTACCAGGCTTGCCGGCAGCGATATCGCGGTAGAGATGGCTCACCACGCCTTGCGGCAGGTTGTAAGCTTCGATCAGCCCGTCCACGGCAAGACGCGCGACTTTGGGGATCAGCCCCCAATGGCCGCCGACCACACGTTTCAGCAGACCGGGATGACCAAGATGATTGAGGCCGCGATCCTTGCCGTCACCCTGCCCGGCAGCAAAAAAAAGCGTCAGATTTCTTGGCGTCGCCGTTTCAAGAAAACGGTGTTCAACCGCACGAAGCAAAGCCTCCGGCACACCGATGCCGACAAAACCGGATGTCGTTATGGTGTCACCATCATGAATGAGGGCGGCAGCATCGCCAGCCGATATGATTTTGTTCTTCATCTCCCACTCCCGAAGCGTCCATCGTAGCGTGCGACGCTTCGGTGTCGAGAAGGAAACCAGTCGGACTAAGCCGCTTCGCTTTCGTGCGGGTGTTTGCCGAGAATGATCATGCCAAGCAGATCATCATCGGTCACGTCCTTCACATTGACGGTACCAACCAGCCGGCCGTTTTTCATCACGCTGGCCCGGTCGCAAAGCTCCATCACCTGATGCACATCGTGATCGATCAGGAAGATGCCGATGCCTTCTGCTTTCAACTGATGGATGAGTTCAGACACCATCTGTGTCTCATGCGGACCAAGCGCAGCCGTCGGCTCATCCATGATGAGGATACGCGCATTGAAGTACACGGCACGGGCAATCGCCACCGATTGCCGTTGACCGCCCGAAAGCGCCGACACTGGGGCGGAAAACTTCTGGAAGTTCGGATTGAGCCGCCCCATGATCTGACGCGTCTCGGCTTCCATCGCAGCGTCATCGACCAGGCCAAGTGGTGAGACCAGCTCGCGGCCCAGGAAGAGATTGGACGCAGCGTCCAGATTATCGGCGAGCGCCAACGTCTGGTAGATCGTCTCGATGTTGTAGGTTCGCGCATCGCGCGGATTCGTGATCGTCGCCTTCTCGCCGTTGATGAAGATCTCACCGCCATCAGGCTGATATGCGCCTGAGAGCATCTTGATAAGGGTCGACTTGCCCGCGCCATTGTGGCCAAGCAGGCCGACGACTTCACCGGGATGAAGATCGACCGTTACGTGATCGACAGCCTTGATGCCGCCAAACGAGATCGACATGTCACGCATTTCAACCAGAGGTGTAGCCATGTCAGTTGATCCCCGCGCGTTTGCGATAAACGATATCGATCCAGACCGCGATCACCAGAACCGCACCGACGACAATGTTCTGGTAGGGCGCATCCACACCGACCATCGCCATGCCCGATTGCAAGGACTGCATGATGAGCGCGCCCAGGATCGCACCGAAGATGGTCCCGACACCACCAGCCAAAGCGGTTCCGCCGATCACGGCAGCCGCGATCACACGAAGCTCATCAAGCGTGCCGATGTCGTTGGTGTGGTTGGCCAGGCGCGATGAAGCAACCACGGCGGAAAGGGCCGTCAGCGCCCCCATCAGCGCAAAGACTTTCACGGTCAGCAGACGCGTGTTGATACCCGAAAGTTCAGCCGCATCGGGGTTGCCTCCGGTGGCGAAGATGTAACGGCCCAAGCGTGTGCGCTTGGCGATGATCGTCATGGCAATGGCAACGGCAATCAGCAGCAGCACCGAAATCGGCAGGCCATAGGTATCGGTGAAACCTTCAGGCATCACTTCGCCGCGCGCTTCAAACATCCGGCGCAGACGGGCTGTCGGGATTTCATAGCTGTTGAGAATCCAGATGAACCCCATGATGGTGGTCACCATGATCCCGGACAAAGTCAGTTCGGCCCACATCGGTTTGGCCGAAAACCCGTGCTTCTCTTTGGCCCGGCGACCATTCCATTGAAGGATGACGGCAGCCACCGCAGCCAGCCCACCCAGTATCCAGGATAAGGTCGGACCAAGCGTGCCATTGATGCCGCCGAAGATCATGAAGTTCTGATCAAGCGGGCCGATTGTCTGGCCATCGGTCAGGAACCAGCCAACATTCCGCCAGACCAGAAGGCCGCCCAGAGTGACGATGAACGCCGGGATCATGAGATAGCCGACCATCCAGCCGTGAAAAGCTCCGATCAGCGTACCCGTGAGAAGGCCGACAAGGATCGTGACGGGCGCAGTCAGAGGATGGTTGAGACCCAAACCGAGCATCTCCGGCAAAATCGCCGTCTGCGTCATCGCCATCACAGCCGAACAGGTGGCCAGCAGAGCACCGACGGAAAGATCGATGTGGCGGGTGACGATCACGAAAACCATGCCGCACGCCATGATGGCGACGGACACAGTCTGGATTGTCAGATTGAAAATGTTGCGCGGTGTCAGGAACCGGCCGTCGGTGATCAGGTCAAACCCTACGCACAGCACCAAAAACGCGCCCACCATGCCCAGCAGGCGCATGTCGAGCTCCAGCTGCTGGATCGGATTCTTGCGTGATACCGGCACGGGCCGAATGTCTGTGTCGGTCATATCCGACCTCCAGCTTTCAGCGGGTAAAATGATGCGCCCCGGCCTGGCAGGGGCGCATCATGATTGCTTGCGACTCGGTTAAAGGATCAGTTGCAAGGTGCTGGACCGCCCGAAACGCCCTGACACAGAGCATCGCGTTCAATCCAACCCGCATCGACCACCAGGGAAAGATTCTCGGCAGTGATCGGCTGCGGTGCCAGGAACATCGAGGTCATGGTGGTTCCGCCCGGCGACGTCCATTCCTGAGCGCCATCGACGGCGTCCATCATGGTGCCACCGGCAAGAGCAACGGCGATTTCACCAGCGGCCCGACCAAGGTCACGTGCGTCTTTCCAGACAGAAACAGTCTGAGTACCCAGAGCAACACGGTTCAGCGCAGCATGATCACCGTCTTGACCGGAGACAGGAATACCTTCCATGCCCTGCGCGGTCAGAGCAGCGACAACACCGCCTGCTGTGCCGTCGTTGGAAGCAACGACAGCATCCACACCATTATCGGTCGCCGTCAGAATCTGCTCCATGTTGCGCTGTGCATTTGCTGGCAGCCAGCCATCGGTGTAGGCTTCGCCGACGATTTCGATCTGACCGGCATCAATGGCAGCCTGGAGAACTTCCTGCTGACCACCGCGAAGGAAGTCGGCGTTCGGATCGGTCGGCGAACCTTTGATCATCACATAACGGCCGGAAGGCGCAGCTTCCAGAACGGCGCGGGCCTGCATCCGGCCGACTTCGACATTGTCGAAAGTGAGATAAAAAGCGCGCGGATCTTCGATTAGACGATCATAAGCGACCACAGGAATGCCTTCATCGGCAGCAGCCTGAACAGCCGGGCCAATAGCCTGAGCATCCTGGGCCAGGATGATGAGTGCATCGACACCCTGGGCAATCAGGCTCTCGATGTCCGCAAGCTGTTTGGCTGAGGATGACTGGGCATCTGTCGACACATAGGCCGCACCGGCAGCATCAAGCGCTGCCACGATGGCAGCTTCATCCGTTTTCCAGCGCTCTTCCTGGAAGTTCGACCAGCTGACGCCGACCGTAATGTCCTGCGCAAAGGCAGTCGTAGCAAAAAAGGCGGCGAACAGCGTCGCAGCCATCAATTTGAGAAACTTCATGGTTTCCTCCCGAGTTTACGTCACGCGCCCCGTTGGCCGGAGCATCGCTATGCAGGTTAAGCCTAGCATCTTTTTTTCGAAGCACAAATTAAATCTGCCGATCCTAGACGATGGGCTTAGACAAGCCCTCGAACGTGACGGTACGCAGCGCTTGCCGAATTATTTTCTTTGGTGAATTATACCTGCAGGAGGCAGCCCTTGGCAGACAACACCCGCAGTTCGCACATCGCCGATCAACGCGAAGCAGGCCGCCATCAGGTGCTCAACACCATCCGAAGCGCCGGCAGCATTGCCCGGATTGATATTGCCCGGCAGACACAGGTCAGCCCTGCAACCGTAACGGCCATCACATCGGAACTGCTCGACGCGGGCCTCATCGAGGAAATCGAACCCAATGGCGGGCAAGGGGCCGCCAAGCGCGGACGCCCGCGTGTTGCCCTCACGATTCGCGGTGACGCTCATTTGATCGCCGGGATCAAGATAACCGATCGCTGTGCCACCACCATCCTGGTCGATTTCGATGGCAACACGGTCGGTGATCACGAAGAACCGCTGCCATCGCCGGAAATGACTCCCAAAGATCTGACAAAGGTCATCAAGCGAGCACTCACTTCGGCAACGACCGCTGTCGGGCGCGACATGACGGATATATCCGGCGTCGGGATCGGGTTGGCCGGGCTTATCGATGCAAGGCGCAATTTCATCTACTGGTCACCGTCGCTCGATGCACGCAATGTCGAGTTCGGCCACCTGCTGGAAACAGCCCTGCCCTTCCCGTGCTTCATCGACAATGATGCCAATCTCGTTGCCAAAGCCGAACAGAAATTTGGCGAAGGTCGCGGTCGGTCAGATTTCATCGTGATCACGATCGAGAAGGGCGTCGGCATGGGAATCGTGCTCAACAACGAGATTTATCGCGGTGGACGTGGCTGTGGTGCCGAGTTCGGCCACATCAAGGTACAACTGGATGGAGCGCTTTGCAGATGTGGGCAACGCGGCTGTCTGGAGGCTTATGTCGGCGACTACGCGTTGCTGCGCGAAGCGAACATCCCTGGCAGTACTCAGCCCGAAAACGACCTTTCAGCACTCTACAAACAGGCCAAGGCGGGCGATGCCATGGCCAAATCGATCTTCGATCGGGCAGGCCGGATGTTTGCTATGGGGCTGGCCAATGTCATCAACATTTTCGATCCGGAGCTCGTTATCCTGTCCGGCGAGCAAATGGCGTATGACTTTCTTTATGGGCAGGACGTGTTCGAGCGCGTGCGTGCCAACACCGTGCAAGTCGACACAGCCCTGCCAGAAATCCGGGTCCACAAATGGGGTGATCTGATGTGGGCAAAAGGCGCAGCAGCCTACGCCATCGAGCAGGTTTCCAATTCCACCATTCAACGCCTGGCGGCCCATGACGCCTAAATCATCGGCCCTCATAGCGATCATCGCCGTTCTTGTCAGTCCCCCGAAGGTGCTTGCAGATCCGGTCTTCGAACCACGCCCCATCGCTGAACACATCTACAACGGGGGCTGGGAACACTTCGTTGGCGGGGGAATTGCCGCCTTCGATTGCAACGATGATGGCCTGCCCGAACTCTATGCTGCCGGTGGCGGAAACCCGGCACAACTTTTCCTAAACACATCACAGACCGCCGGTGACCTCACCTTCGATGCAACGACACCCGATGCCCTCGCCCTGACAGGCGTCATCGGCGCTTACCCGGTCGACATCGACAGCGACGGGCTGCTGGATCTCGCGGTGCTCCGGGTGGGTGAAAACAAACTGTTGCGCGGGACAGGCGACTGCGCTTTCACGCACTTTGAGACGTTGAATGTCGACGGTGATGATAGCTGGAGCACGGCCTTTTCCGCCACTTGGGAAGCTGGAGAACGACTGCCGACGCTGGCCATTGGCAACTATGTCGACAGGAACGATCCGGACGGTCCGTTTGAAGCCTGCGACAGCAACGTGCTTCTGAGACCGGCTGGCGATGCGTATGCCCCGGCAATCGAGCTTGAGCCGGGCTTCTGCGCGCTTTCCATGCTCTTCTCCGATTGGGGGCGTCATGGTCGCGCCGACCTGCGCGTTTCGAACGACCGGCACTATTATGTGCGCGGTGGCGAAGAACAGATGTGGGCGATGGACGCCACGCCACGCCTCTACGGAGCCAATGACGGTTGGAACAGCCATCAACTGTGGGGGATGGGCATCGCCTCGCGTGATCTGGATGGCGACGGTCTTTCCGAGGTGTACCTCACCTCCATGGGCGATCAACGCCTGCAACGGTTGGAAGCAGGCAATGAAACGCCGACCTTCATGGACGCGCCCTTCGATGCCGGAGCGACCGCCCATCGGCCCTATACCGGTGGAGACGGGCGGCCATCCACCGGGTGGCATGCCGTCTTCGGAGACGTACAGAACGATGGTTTCGCCGATCTGTTTGTCGCCAAGGGCAATGTCGAACAGATGCCTGACAGCGCCATGGACGATCCCAACAATCTCCTGCTCGGGACTGCGGACAGCACATTTCAGGAGGCGGGCCTGGAGGCTGGCATCGCCACCATGCACCGCAGCCGGGGTGCGGTGCTGATGGATCTGAATGCCGATGGCTTGCAGGACCTTGCGGTCGTCAATCGCCGCGCGCCGCTCGAGCTCTATCAGAACGTGACACCGAATGCGGGCAATTGGCTGCAAATCGATCTGCTCCAACCGGATATCAACCGCTTCGCAGTCGGTGCCTTTGTCGAGGTGCGTTCTGACGATCGACTATGGACGCAAGAGGTCACCATCGGCGGAGGCCATGCCGGTGGCACAGCAGGCGCGCTGCATTTTGGGTTGGATGATCTGGAAACCGTCGAGGTTCGCGTGATCTGGCCGGACGGTTCCCAAAGCGGTTGGCAGACCCACCCGGTCAATCAGCGCATCGCAATGGAACGACACTAGCGGTCGACCGCCAGACCGCTCGGGACACTCTCGGGGACACCCAGTCGCCCATCCAGCGAGACCGGATCGCTCAACGCTTCCAGAAACGCAAGGATATCGGCCACTTGCGCGTCGCTCAGGCTTACCGGCTCCAGTGTGTTGGCGTGGGCAATGGCGGCAAGTTCATTGGGATCGTCCAGGATGCGCCAATCCTCCGCGCCTTCCAGATCGGGAAGGATCGCCTGGCTTCGATCATAACCGTAAAGCCCGCCGATCGGGTCGAGATGGTGACGGACGACAGCCTCCAGCGTCGCATAAGCGCCTGCGTGTCCATAGGGCCCAGTCTGCGCAACATTGCGCAGCGACGGTGTGCGGAAAGCATAAGCATCGCTGGGCGCACCGGTGACACGCATACGCCCCTCGTCGCGGGCATGGCTTTCAAAACGCGCTGCCTTGCCCGGTCCGATTTGCGGCATGGCAATGGCATGAAATGCATGATCGGTCTGGAAACGGCCGGCATGGCACACGCCGCAACCCGCATCTCCATAGAAGAGCTCCATGCCACGCTGTTGGGCATCGCTCATCACCTCTTCACCAGCCAAATGACGATCGTAAGGGCTTTCGTCGGCCCGAAACTCGAAGCGAATGAAATCGGCAATCACGTTCGCGATGTCGGTAAAGGCAATAGGCACACCCTCGCCCAACACCGCATCGAACTGTTCCCGATAGGCCGGAACACCGGCAACCCGGTCGGCGATCTGGTCCCACGCACCGCCGGGCAGCGAGAGGTGTCCCATCCGGACGGCCTGAGAAATCGCATTTTCCGAGTAATGACCGGCCATCTCATCACCGGACAGCACCGGGAACATGGCTTGCGCCGAAAGCACGGAATCAAAGCCCTCGGTCATCGACTCGCCAAGAGGCGTGCGAATGCCGCCCGGCAGCGATGCATCGGCCTCCAGGCGGCCATCGTGAAACATGACTTCGAACTCCGGTTCGCCAAGATTGAACAGGGCCGGCGCGTTTCGTGGAATACGTTGCTCCGGGGGATTGTCCGGATCGGCCACACGATCGAGACCCAGACCTGTGGCGCCGTCGCCCAGTGACAGCGACACCCCGTCACCGGTTGCGAACCGCGGATGGTGACACGTGGCGCAGGAAACCTCCTGATTGCCGGAAAGGATCGGATCGTAAAACAGCAACTGTCCAAGCTCGACCCGGCGCATGTCGATCTTATCCTGCTCGGCTATGGCCCAACCCGGCAACACGACAAGTGGGGAAAGCATCAGCACAATGAGCGGCCACCTCATGGCGCAACCTCCGTGATTTCGACCGTCAACCGCTGACGGTAAGGCACCTCAGGTGTCACCAGAATAGACGGAAACCCTGGCTCATTGACAGCATTGGGGAAACCCTGCGGCTCCAGACAGAACCCGTGAAAGGGTGCAATCGTTTGCGCATCGTGCGCGCCACCGGTCCCATTGAGAGCACTGGCCGTGTAAAGCTGAAGACCGGGCTGGTCACTCCACATGCACAGTTGCAAGCCGTTGGGCGCCGTCACCAAAGCCGTCGGCTGAGCGGGCTCACGATTGTCGGGCAGCACAAGGTTGACGTCAGTGCCTTGAAGAACCTCATCGTTCTGGGTGAATGTCGATCCCTTCCGATAGTCAAAGCGTGTCCCGTCAACCGGCTCGACAACACCAGTCGGAATGCCGCCCTCCCCGACCGGGGTCAAACGGTCGGCAACACACTGCAGATGATGCTGCCAGATGACCCCCTGCCCCATCAGATTGTAATAATTGTGCTGTGCCAGATTGATCGGTGTGGGACGGTCGACAGTTGCGCGCATGTCATAGGCCACCTGCGTGCCATCAAGCGACACCGTAACCTCGATATCCGCCGTGCCCGGATAGCCTTCTTCGCCATCGGCGGAACGATATGTCAACCGAACGCGTCGCCCGGCGGTATCTGGCTCCAAGACCCAGAACCGATTGGACAACCCATTAAAACCACCATGCAGATGGTTTAAGCCCTCGTTCTGGGAAAGTTGAAAAACATCTCCGCCCAATGGCAAGCGTCCACCGGCCGTGCGGTTGGCAATCCGCCCGACGATGGCGCCGAGATAAGAGCGATCTTGCCTGTAAAGCGTCGGATCTTCGTAGCCCAGAACCACCGGGACGCTTTGTCCGTCACACGGGACCCACCATCCGCGCGTGATAGCCCCGTAGTTGAGGATGGACAGAGCAACGTCTCCATCCTCGATCCGGCATTCCTTGATGTCCTGAGCACTGGCCATAGCTGGGGTCAGGCCCCATTCATCTGGTTGAAATGGTATGAGGCCATTGGCTTGGACAGAAGGCGCAAAGCCGCAGGAAACCATTCGGTTTTCAAGGCTTTGCAACACCCTGGCCGGGCCAATGGGCCATATCCCACAGGGACGCGCCTCTGGCTTTGACCTGCGGCGTCAAAGCTCTTGACCGGGATGATACCCCGCTCTGCGCGCTTTTCCTTGCATTTCTTTGCCATAGGCTGCGCCATTTCCATCATATGAATGAGGCCTGACCCCAGGGCTTTGTAAGGCCACCGACCCGGGCATGGGAAGATGGGCCAAACTGGGGAGAACAGACTGCAGGGGTCAGTCGTATCGCAGTTCGCGCACCTTGCCACGGAACACGATGTAGGCCAGCGCGGTATAGCCCGCGATCATCGGCATCACGACGATAACGCCAAACAGAATGATCATCAGGCTTTCCGGCGCGCTGGCGGCCGCGTAGATCGTGAGTTGATCGGGCACCACATAGGGATAGAAGGAGTAGGCCAACCCGAAGAACGCGAGCGTGAACAACGCGCTGGCGCCGACGAAGGGAACATGGCGGTACCGGTCGTCGCTGTCGGGAAGGTGAGACAATGTCCATGCAAGCGCTGCTGTGATCAAAGCCGCCGTGATCGGCAGCGGTGCGAGCAGAATGATCTCCGGTACAGAAAACCATTTTGCGAAGATACGCTCCGAAACGAGCGGCGTTGCAGCCGAGATGCCGACAAACCCGATCAGAACGCCAGCCAGACCGGCTTTTGCCCAACGCACGGCTTTCTTCTGAAGCGCTCCCTCGGCCTTGATGATCAACCAGCATGCACCGATGAAGGTGTACCCTGCCGCCGTGCACAAGGCTGTCAAACCAGCGAACGCAACGGTCGCAAAAGTCCAGTCCAGACCCATAATGTAAAGGCCGAGCATGAAACCCTGCGACAGGGCCGTCATCAGCGAACCGGCGAAGAACGCCAGATTCCACAAGGGTTTGTTCGGCGCAGGCGCTTTCACCCGGAATTCGAACGCAACGCCGCGCAGGATCAACCCGATCAACATGATGGCAACAGGCAGATAGGGCGCCGTCAAAATGGCTCCATGAGCTGCCGGGAAGGCCACCAGCAGAAGGCCGATGGCCATGACCAGCCAGGTTTCATTGGCATCCCAGAACGGACCGATAGAAGCGACCATCATGTCCTTTTCCTGGTCCGGCACAAAGGGGGTCAGCATCCCGA
>JANQJE010000021.1 GCA_028281795.1 Cohaesibacteraceae bacterium
TCTTCTGACAGACCTCTTGAAAGTGCCAAGTTTCTTGAAAATTCCAAGGGTGCCGCGTGACAGCGTGGCACCCTTCCTGTATCCGGGCTCTGCTTGATCAAAAGGGGCGCCGCGTGGCCGATTCCTCTCCTCGCTATCTCCTGAAACTGTCCGGCGAAGCGCTGGCTGGACCGCAGGGTTTTGGCCACGATGCCGCCTTCATGAAGCGTGTGGCCTCAGATATCACCGAAGCATCGAAGTCCGGCGCGCAGTTGGCCATCGTTGTTGGCGGTGGCAACATCATTCGTGGTGCACGGATGGCAGCCGACGGTGGTGACAGAGTCGCTGGCGATCACATGGGTATGCTCGGCACCTTGATAAACGGCATTGCCATGCGTGAGGCGATCCGTGAAGCGGGCGCGGCATGCTCGCTTTTCTGCGGGTTTCCCGCCCCGACAATGTGCGAAACTTTTTCCCAGCGCGCCGTGATGGCCTCGCTGGACGCCGGCGAGGTCGTCCTGCTGGCAGGAGGAACGGGGAGCCCGTTTTTCACCACGGACACCGGAGCGACGCTGCGGGCAGCCGAAATCGGCGCCGATGCTATTCTCAAAGCAACCCAGGTCGACGGCGTTTACTCCGCTGACCCGAAAAAAGACGCAAACGCTACGCGTTACAGCAACCTCACTCTGGATGAAGCCCTGTCAAAGGGCCTTGCAATCATGGACATGGCCGCCCTTGCCCTTGCGCGCGATAACGCACTACCCATAGTGGTCTTCTCGATTCACCAGCCTGGCGCGCTCGGCGCAGTGGTGGCTGGCGAAGATGTTGGCACGCGCATAACGCCTTAAGGTGTGCTGTGTCACAATCAGTTTTCAATCAGTGTGGCCAGTGTCCTTTGGCCACGTCGTTTCAAAACAGCGTAGGGATGGTGAGCAATGAGTGATGATGTCGATATGGGCGATCTGGAACGCCGCATGCAAGGCGCTCTTACCAACCTGAAGTCCGAGTTTGGCGGCCTGCGCACCGGACGCGCATCCGCAAGCCTGGTCGAGCCGATCATGGTTGAAGCTTATGGCAGTCAGATGCCGATCACGCAGGTGGCAACTGTCAGCGTTCCCGAACCGCGGATGATTTCCATCAACGTTTGGGACAAAGGCACCTTGATTGCCGTGGAAAAAGCCATACGGCAGTCCAATCTAGGCCTCAATCCGGTGGTCGATGGCACCAACATTCGCCTGCCTATCCCTGAACTCAACGAAGAGCGTCGGACAGAACTGACCAAGGTCGCGCAAAAATACGCCGAACAGGCGCGTATCGCCGTGCGTCACGTTCGCCGCGACGGTCTTGATCATATTAAGAAAGCTGACGGACTTTCGGAGGATGATGTGCGCGGAAAGTCTGATCAGGTTCAAAAGCTGACAGACCGTTTTGTCGGCGAAATCGACTCAATGCTCGCAAACAAGGAAACGGAGATCATGCAGATTTAGGTCTTCTGATGCCTGCCTCTGCACCGTGCACCACCATGAACCCAGTTTCGGCCGCCGCGCTTGTTCAACCGATGGATGACAACTTCACTCTGCCGCAGGAAGGTGGAGCCGATCATCACGTTCCCACGCACATTGGCATCATCATGGATGGCAATGGACGTTGGGCCGAGCGCCAGGGTCTGCCGCGGCGCGAAGGCCACCGCCGCGGGGTCGAAGCGCTGCGTAGCGCCGTACGCAATGTAGGCGAGCGCGGCGTTAAACACCTGACATTGTTTGCTTTTTCATCGGAAAATTGGAAACGCCCGCCTGCAGAAGTGCGCGATCTGCTTATGCTTCTGCGCCTTTTCGTCGAACGCGACCTGAGCGAATTGAAATCGAACGGCGTCAAAGTGCGTGTCATCGGTGAACGGGCCAGCCTGTCACCGGACATCCGCAAGCTTCTGGAACGGGCGGAAACCGTCACGCGGTTCGGCGACAAACTGTTTCTCAACATCGCATTCAACTACGGTGCGCGCGATGAGATCGTGCGTGCAGCCCGTAAGCTTGCCGAGAATGCAGCCGCCGGCACACTCGACCCGGCCAGCATTACACCGGAGCTTTTTGCCACAGCGCTCGACACCGCCGGGATACCTGATCCCGACCTGATCATTCGCACCAGCGGTGAAATGAGGCTGTCGAATTTTCTGCTTTGGCAAGCCGCTTATGCGGAGTTCGTTTTCACCGAGACCTTGTGGCCCGACTTTGATACCGCAACGTTGGATCAGGCGCTGGACAGTTTCAGATCGCGCGACCGCCGGTTCGGGGGACGTGCCCATGCCCACCAAGCCGATCAGTTGGTCGTGAAGGCGGCCGCGGGATAACGCCTCAGGGGTTCTGGCCAAACGCAAGAAGACGGCCTATGCCATCGCGCATGTCTGCTCCTTCATCGCATCGATCCGAAAAGCCTCTTTCCGAGCTGACCAAGCGTGTTTTGTCTGGCCTGGTGCTGATCACGGTCGCTTTGGTCACGACATGGACGGGCGGATTGATCTCTGTCGGTGCCTTTCTCCTTTTGGGCCTGATTGTCCTTATGGAATGGGAGCGATTGACCGGGCCGGGCACGCAGCGCCGTCCTTTTGTTGGCATCCTGCTGGTCGCCGTCGCTGCCGTCGTCGCCCACTATATGGGGCCCGTCGCCGCGATGGCCGTTGCGACCGGGCTGTTGTTTGTTGCATTGGGCGCCGCTCTGCTTGAAAGCCCCCGCCGCTGGTCGATCACCGGGATTGCCTATGCGTCATGGCTGGTTGTCAGCCTGGTCAGCCTTCGAGGGCATGACAGCGCTGGCCTTTCCGCCATTCTCTTCGTTTTTGCCGCCGTTTGGGCCACCGACAGCGCCGCCTATTTCGGCGGGCGTGCCATGGGCGGTCCCAAGCTCTTCCCGGCCGTCTCTCCGAACAAGACCTGGTCCGGCGCCATCACAGGAGCGCTTGCGGCTGTTGTCGTCTGCGTCGGCTATCTGGCTTGGGCCGATGTCCACGTCGCAGCGCGCGCCCATACTGTCGATCACACCAGCATATCGTTGATCTATGCGGGCCTGATGGCCTTTATCCTGAGCGTTGCTGCACAGGCCGGCGACCTCTTTGAATCCGGGCTGAAACGCCGTTTTGGTGCCAAGGATTCCGGCACGCTCTTACCAGGTCACGGCGGCTTCATGGACCGGGTTGACGGCCTTGTGTTTGCAAGCGCTGCAGCCTTTCTGATCGGCCTGTCCACCAAGGGGCAGGGCACGGTAGCCGAGGGTCTTTTGACACAGGGTTCGTTTTAGAATGACGACAGCCCGGTCCATTTCCATTCTCGGCGCCACCGGTTCCATCGGCGACAGCACGAGCGATATCGTGCTTGCCAATCCCGACGCTTTCCATGTCGCGGCGCTTGTGGGCTACTCCAACGTCGAAAAACTGGCCGAACGCGCCTGCATGCTGAACGCAAAGCGCGCCATCATCGCCGACGAACGCCACTATAAGAGCCTGAAAGAAGCACTTTCAGGCCACGCCATTGATGTTGCTGCAGGCAGGCTGGCTGTTATCGATTGTGCCAGCGAGCCGGTCGATCTCGTCGTGTGCGCCATGGTTGGATCGCCGGGCATTGAACCGGCCATGGCCGCGATCACCGCAGGCAACACCATCGCGCTGGCCAACAAGGAAGCGCTTGTCTGTGCAGGAGCGGTGATGACGAAGCACGCAGCCGAAAACGGCGTGCGCATCCTGCCGCTCGACTCCGAACACAATGCGCTCTTCCAGGTTTTCGAAGAGCCGAACCGCGAAAGCATTGAAAAGCTTACCGTAACGGCATCCGGCGGCCCATTCCGCACCTGGAGCACCGAGCAGATCAAAACGGCCAAACTGTCCGATGCCCTCAATCACCCGAATTGGACCATGGGGCAGAAGGTCACCATCGACTCTGCCACGCTGGCCAACAAGGGCCTGGAAGTGATTGAAGCACATCACCTTTTTGCTATGGGACCGGACCAGATCGATGTCGTGGTCCACCCTCAATCGATCATTCATGGCATGGTCCATTACAAGGACGGTTCTGTGCTTGCCCAACTTGGCATGCCGGATATGCGCACGCCTATCGCCGCAGCCCTTGCCTGGCCGGACCGGTTTGAAGCTCCACAAGTTCAGCGGCTCGATCTTGCCAGACTGGCCAATCTGACATTCGAGCCGCCCGACCTGCAGCGGTTTCCCATGCTCAAACTGGCATTTGATGCCATGCGCGAAGGAAGAGCAGCGCCCGCGCTGTTCAATGCGGCAAACGAAGTGGCGGTCAGGGCGTTTGTCGACGGCCGCTGCGCCTTCCATCAAATCGCCACCATTGTTGCAAAAACCATCGAAGATGCCGGTGGAGGGACCGCTTCATCGGTATTTGCAACACTTGAAGACGTTCTGGCCGCCGACCGGCTTGGTCAACGTATTGCTAACGCTGTCGTTAAAGACCGATTGTACTCATAACGCTCTGCGGCTAAGCCGGACGCGCACAAAGAGGGATTGCACCGATGGAGCTCATTGCCGGCAGCGGATCGTTTCTGCTTGGAACGATTGTGCCCTTTCTGTTTGTGCTGACGGTTGTCGTCTTTTTCCATGAGCTTGGCCATTTCGCCGTCGCGCGTTGGTGCGGCGTCGGTGTGCGGGCGTTTTCCGTAGGCTTTGGGTCTGAAATTCTTGGTTATACGGACAAGCATGGAACACGATGGAAGCTGTCCGTCATTCCGCTTGGCGGCTATGTGAAGTTCTATGGCGATGAAAACGTCGCCAGCCAGCCAAGCCCTGAGGCATTGGCCAAGATGGACAATGACGAGCGGGCAAAAGCTTTCCAGATCAAACCTTTATGGCAACGCGCAGCGATCGTGTTTGCCGGTCCGCTGGCCAATTTTATTTTGGCAATTCTTATATTTGCAGCCATTTTCGCTACTCTTGGCGAGCGCATCACCGTCCCCCGCGTTGACAGCGTGCAAGAGAACTCCGCCGCCGACATTGCCGGTGTGGAAGCTGGCGATATCGTCGTTGCCATTGACGGCGAGCCGGTCGAGAGCTTTGCCGACGTTCAACGTACGGTCGCCTTCTCGGCCGAACGGCCTCTTGAATTCACATTTGATCGCGACGGATCGCTGCTTGATCTGACCATCGTGCCGGAACGCCGTGAGATTGACGATGGTTTCGGCAACATACAGCGGGTGGGCATCATCGGTGTCGTGCACGAAGCTAACGAGAACGATGTAACCGTCATCGAATATGGTCCCATCGCTGCCACCGGTCGGGCCGTGGAGCAGACCGGTCTCGTCATTACCCAGTCTCTCACTTACATCGGCCGCATTCTCATTGGCCAGGAATCCGCCGATCAACTGTCCGGGCCCGTCCGCGTCGCAAAGATTTCCGGCGATGTCGCGACACTTGGATTCCTTGCCCTGATCCAGCTTGCAGCCGTCATTTCGGTTTCAATCGGCCTGATCAACCTGTTCCCGATACCCATGCTCGATGGCGGCCATTTGGCCTTCTATGCACTTGAAGCCATTCGCGGAAAACCTCTCAGTGACCGCAGTCAGGAACTCGGTTTTCGCGTTGGCCTGGCCATGGTGATGGGGCTCATGGTGTTCGCAACCTGGAATGACATTACAAATCTGATGAGATGAGGGGCTTCTGGAGAACGGCGAAGAGACCGTTGCGAAGGTGCAACGCGCGCTCATAAATCCCAAAAAACAACGCGCTAGGCGGCATTCGCGGGTTGCGTCTCCCGCTGGCGTCGATAGAAGTCTCACAGCGATGTCAATGTGACTCGGCTGGATTGCTGTGCCCTGTTTCGGGCCGAAGGATAGTAAAGACTATGAACCGTTTGGGAATTTCGTTCTTGTTCGCGACATTGGTGGCCGTTCTGCCGCTCTCTGTCTCGACGGGAAATGGTGCGCTGGCCATAAGCCCGGCTTACAGCCAGGCTGCCACGGTTTCCTCCATACGGGTTGAAGGCAATCGCCGCATCGAGGCCTCGACAATCATTTCCTACGTGACCGTGGTACCGGGCAGAAGCTTCGGGTCGCGCGACTTGAACGATTCCCTGCAGTCCTTGTTTGCTACAGGCCTGTTCGCCGATGTTGCCCTTGAACGCAGCGGCAACGTCCTCGTTGTGCGCGTCGTTGAAAATCCGGTGGTTCGTCAGGTTGTCTTTGAAGGCAATCGCCGGCTTGATGATTCGGCCCTTCGTACCGTTGTTCAGTTGGAACCGCGCCGCGTTCTGACGGAATCGGCTGTGCAGGCCGACACACAGCGTATTCTGGAATCGTATCGCCGCAACGGCCGCTTTGCTGCCCGTGTCGAGCCCAAGCTGATCGAAGTCGGCGACAATCGGGTCGATCTGGTTTTTGAGATTGAGGAAGACGAGCGCTCCTCGGTCTCCCGCATTACCTTCATCGGCAACCAGGCATTCAGCGACGGTAAGCTTCGCGACACCATCACGACATCGCAAAGCGGATTGCTCTCCTTCCTGTCGTCGGACGATGTGTATGATCCCGACCGTCTTGATGCAGACCGCGAACGCTTGCGCAGGTTCTACCTGAACGAAGGCTATGCTGACTTCCGCGTGGTGTCCGCCGTCGCCGAACTCGACCGCGAGCAAAACGCTTTCTTCATCACGTTCACCGTTGATGAAGGGCCGCGCTACGATTTCGGTAACATTGAGATCGACTCGACCCTGCGCGAACTTGATCCAGAGATTCTGTATTCGGTTCTCGAAACGCGACCAGGCGATACATACGACGCCTCGGCTGTGGATCGGTCGATCGAAAACCTGACGATTGAAGTGGCCAGCCTCGGCTATGCTTTTGTACAGGTTCGTCCGCGCGGCGACCGCAATGCGGCCGACAACACCATCGATCTGACCTATTTTGTTGATGAGGGCGTCCGCGCCTACGTCGAGCGCATCAACATTTCGGGCAATACAAGAACCCGGGACTATGTCATCCGTCGGGAGTTCGATTTTGCCGAAGGCGATGCATTCAACCGCGTGTTGCTGAACCGGGCTCAGCGGCGTCTTGAAGCTCTGGACTTCTTCGATGCTGTGCGCATCACGACCGCGCAAGGGTCTGCGCCCGATCGCATTGTGCTCAATGTGGCTGTGGTCGAAAAATCAACCGGTGACTTCTCACTGGGCGCCGGCTTCTCCACCAGCGGCGGTTTCACCCTCGAATTGTCTGTCACTGAACGCAATTTTCTCGGCCGTGGTCAATTCGTCCGCGCTGCCGTTGGCGGTGGCCTGGACGAGAACCGTACCTTCGATTTCTCGTTTACCGAACCCTACTTCCTTGGTCGCCGTTTAGCTGCCGGTTTCGATCTGTACCGTCGCCAGTCGGGGGATACCGACACGACCGCGTACTCCACGTTGGCCAATGGCGGTACCTTGCGCGTTGTTGCGCCGATCACAAACGATGTATCGTTCGGCCTGTCTTACACCCTGGACGTAACGGAGTACGAGCTCGACGCAAACACAACGGCGTCTCGTGCCATCGAACAGCTTGTTGGTGAGA
>JANQJE010000034.1 GCA_028281795.1 Cohaesibacteraceae bacterium
GCTGCGCACGTGCGGGCAATACCCTGTTTTCCGTCATAATTGAGATTGCGACGCTGCTCATAAGCGATGTTCACGGTCCCGGAGGGGAGGATTGCTCCACCGTGCACGCGATCGATCTTTCCTGCGTCTGCCAGCTCCGTCAGATCGCGGCGAATGGTTTGCAGCGTGACATCGAACCGATCAGCCAGATCATCGACGACGACTTTTCCTTCTCGGCGGATAATATCGACAATTTCAGCTTGCCTGAACGTTTGGGCCAATCCCCGTCTCCCCCGTTTGAGCGTCGTGTTTTTTGCTGGCCTTTAATCCATGATGCAGCCAGTGACAGCCATTATGCGCGTTTTTTTTCGTGATTTCCATTTCTGATGCCAGCAACGTCGCATTCGTTAAAAACACGCGCCGAATTCGCGAGAAATATCAAATCCGGAAGCGTTTTTGTACTAGAAAAACATTAAAAAACAAACCCCTAGAGAGAACGAAAATAAACGAAAATTGATATCTTCCTTTTTGTTTCAATCCCTGTCATAGTTTCCGAAACACTGAGACGGGAGGCTCAGGTGCCACCTCAAAAAGGCACATCTGACATCTACGATCTTTTTGTGATCGGCGGCGGTATCAATGGTTGCGGGATAGCGCGAGATGCTGCCGGCAGGGGCTTGACGGTTGTTCTGGCGGAGATGAACGACCTCGCTTCTGCCACTTCATCCGCATCCACAAAGCTGTTCCACGGAGGCCTGCGCTACCTGGAGTACTTCGAGTTTCGGCTGGTCCGGGAGGCATTGGTTGAGCGAGAGGTCTTGTTGCGCGCCATGCCGCACATCAGTTGGCCGATGCGTTTCGTGCTGCCTTACCATCGCGATATGCGTTTTGAGAGCGATACGCCGACGTCCAAGCTTCTGACGCTCTTCATGCCCTGGATGAGGGGGCGCCGTCCTGCCTGGCTTATTCGGCTCGGGCTATTTCTGTACGATACGCTTGCCGGCCGGGATGTTCTGCCTGGAACGCGCACTTTGAGTTTGCGCCAGGCTCCGGAAGGCGCGCCGCTTCAACCCAAGTTCACCAAAGCCTACGAGTATTCCGATTGTTGGATCGAAGACTCCCGGCTTGTGGCGCTCAACGCCCGTGATGCGCAGGCGCGCGGCGCGGAGATTTTGGTGCGCACCAAAGTGGTGAGTGCTTCCCGTGTCGATGATCTCTGGGAGATTGTGCTCGAGGATGAGACGAGCGGAGAAACCAGGACTCTCAGCGCGCGCATGCTGGTCAACGCCGGCGGTCCCTGGGTCGGCGATATCATTCAACAGACAGTACGGATCAACTCTACCGAAGGCGTGCGCCTGGTTCGTGGCAGCCACATTGTCACGCGCAAGCTCTACGATCACGACAAGTGCTATTTCTTTCAGGGCACGGATGGCCGGATCATCTTTGCCATCCCCTACGAAACCGACTTCACGCTCATTGGAACCACCGACGCCGAGCATGATGATCCGTCCAACAGGCCGGTCTGTACGCCTGAAGAGCAGGATTATCTGATCAACTTTGCCAACCAGTATTTTAGGCAGACCATCAGCAGCGATGATGTTGTCTGGACCTATTCAGGTGTGCGTCCGCTCTATGATGATGGAGCCAGTTCCGCCACGGCGGCGACGCGGGATTACACGTTGAAAGTCGATGCCAACGGTGGTGCGCCGATCCTCAACTGTTTCGGCGGCAAGATCACGACGTATCGGCGCCTGGCCGAAAGTGCTCTGGATCAGATTGCACCTTTTTTCGATGGTTTGGCGGGTCCATGGACGGCCGGGGTTGCTTTGCCGGGCGGGAATTTCGCCGTGGACGGGTTTGACGATCTCGTCAACCGTCTGCAAGCCGACTATCCTTTTCTGACGCCGTTCCATGCCCGTCGTCTTGCCCGCGCTTACGGCACCGAGGCCTGGGATGTTCTGGCGGATGCTTCATCGCTTGATGATCTCGGTGAGGATTTCGGCGCGTCGTTGAGCGCCCGGGAAGTGTCTTGGCTGATCACGCGCGAGTTTGCGCGTAGCGCCGAGGATGTTGTCTGGCGCCGCACCAAGCTGGGTCTGAGGCTGACCAAAGAGCAGATCAACGTGCTGGATGGCTGGATCGACGCCCATCGCGACACGCTTTTGGCCAAAGCCGCGTAGCGGAAGGCAGTGACGGCAATGTTTGGGGGGATCAATTGATGTCATTGCTTTTGGACGGCGTTTCCAAATCGGTCGCTGGAAAACCGCATATTCATCCGACCGATCTTGAGTTTCAGAGCGGGACGATGAACGTCCTCCTGGGGCCAACCCTGGCCGGAAAAACCACTCTGATGCGCTTGATGGCCGGGCTTGATGTTCCCAGTACCGGCCGCGTGTTCTGGAACGGTGAGGATGTTACGGGGCTTCGGGTTCAGGACCGCAAGGTCGCGATGGTCTACCAGCAGTTCATCAACTACCCGTCCATGACGGTCTACGAGAACATCGCTTCGCCCCTCAAGCTTCTGAACATGGGCGCTGGCGATATCGACAGAGCGGTTCAGGACGTTGCCGAGCTGATGAAACTGACACCGATGCTGCAACGCAAGCCGCTTGAGCTCTCCGGTGGTCAGCAGCAGCGGTGCGCCCTGGCGCGGGCGCTGGTCAAGAATGCCGGGCTGGTGCTGCTCGATGAGCCCTTGGCCAATCTCGACTACAAGCTGCGTGAAGAGTTGCGGGTCGAAATCCCGAAAATCTTCGAAAAGTCGGGCGCAATCTTCGTTTATGCGACAACCGAGCCGGAAGAGGCGCTGCTTCTGGGCGGCAACACGGCTACCATGTGGGAAGGGCGCATCACGCAGTTCGGGCCGACACCCTCTGTCTACCGCCAGCCTAACAATGCGACGACGGCGCGTGTGTTTTCCGACCCTCCGATGAACTTTCTGCGGGTGAAAAAGACCGGCAACACGCTTTCCTTTGGAGACGGGCAGACGACTCCGGCGGTCAAGCAACTGGCAGCCGTGCCCGACGGTCAGTATCTGGCAGGCTTCCGGCCTAACCATGTTGAACTGTACCGCCATGTGGATGGTGCGATGGAGTTCGATACCAAACTGACGGTGACCGAGATCACCGGGTCGGAAACCTTCGTTCATCTTGACCATCACGGCGAGCCCTGGGTCGGGCTCATTCACGGGGTGCAGGACCTGAAGATCGGTCAGGATCTGAAGGTGTTTCTGGACAGTGACCATGCCTACATCTTTCGGGAAGATGGCGAACTGGTCGCGCCGGCCCCCTATGCGGAGGCCGCGTAACCATGGCCAAGATCACGTTCGACAACCTGGCCCACTCTTACTTGTCGGAGCCGGCATCGGAGGACGACTACGCGCTCAAGGAGATCAATCACGACTGGGTCGACGGCGAAGCCTACGCGCTGCTTGGCTCGTCAGGCTGTGGCAAGACGACCTTGCTCAACATCATCTCAGGTCTGCTGCGTCCCAGCCAGGGCCGTATCTTCTTCAATGATGTCGAGGTGACCGATGCGGAAACGGCTGAACGGAACATCGCCCAGGTGTTCCAGTTCCCCGTCGTCTACGACACCATGACCGTGCGCGATAATCTTGCTTTTCCACTTCGCAACCGCGGTGCGGATGCCTCTTACATTGCGCAGCGCGTCGATCAAATCGCCAAGATGATCGGCATGGAAGAGGAGTTGGGCCGCAAGGCGCGCGGTCTGACGGCGGACGCCAAACAGAAGATTTCACTTGGCCGGGGCATGGTGCGTGAGGACGTCAATGCCCTGCTGTTCGACGAGCCACTCACGGTGATCGACCCGCATCTGAAATGGGAACTGCGCACGCAGCTCAAGTCGCTGCACCACGAGTTCGGTCACACCATGATCTACGTGACCCACGATCAGACCGAGGCGCTTACGTTCGCCGACAAGGTTGTCGTCATGTTCGATGGCCGTGTGGTTCAGATCGGGACGCCGCAGGAGCTTTTCGAACGACCTGAGCATACCTTTGTCGGCTATTTCATCGGGTCGCCGGGGATGAACCTCCTGGATGCGGAGGTCGATGGCCGAGGCGCTCATGTGGCGGGCACCCGCATCGATCTTGGCGCCGGTTACGCGTCGCTTGATGGCAGGGTTCAGATTGGCGTCCGCCCGGAATTCGTTCGTCTGTCATCGTCCGGGGCGGGGCTGCCTGCGACCATCAACCGTGTTGAGGATGTCGGACGGCATAAGCTCGTTCGCCTCACGGTCGCGGGCCACGACATCAACGCTATTGCCAGCGAGGAAGACACCGTTCCGTCGGACAACGTCATGGTGTCCTTCGATCCTGACAGGATCAGCGTCTATGCCGACGACTGGCGTGTGGCTGCCGAGGGGGAGGGGATCCAGTGAACAAGACCGACAATCAAAAGGCCTGGTTTCTGGTCCTGCCCGTGCTGCTGCTCGTCGCTTTCTCTGCGGTCATACCCCTGATGACAGTCGTCAACTATTCGGTGCAGGACACGTTCGGGAACAATGTGTTCTTTCCGGCTGGATTGGAGTGGTTCCGCGAGACGCTGCAGTCGGATCGTTTGTGGGGCTCGCTCGGCCGCCAGCTCATGTTTTCCGGGATCATTCTGCTCATCCAGATCCCGCTTGGCGTCTACATCGCGCTGAATATGCCCAAAAAGGGCGTTTGGGTGTCTGTCTGCCTGGTTCTGATGTCGCTGCCGCTCCTGATCCCCTGGAACGTGGTGGGCACCATCTGGCAAATCTTTGGCCGTGTCGACATTGGCCTGCTGGGCTACTCCCTGGCCGCCATCGGCATCGACTACAACTACACGCAAGATGCCTTGGCAGCATGGTTCACGCTCGTCCTGATGGATGTGTGGCACTGGACATCGCTGGTCGCGCTGCTCGCCTATGCCGGACTGCAATCGATCCCGGATGCCTACTACCAGGCCGCGAAGATCGACCAGGCAAGTCGCTGGAGCGTGTTCCGCTACATCGAACTGCCCAAGATGATGGGCGTCCTGATGATCGCGATCCTGCTGCGCTTCATGGATAGCTTCATGATCTACACCGAGCCCTTCGTGGTCACCGGTGGCGGACCAGGCAGCTCGACGAACTTCCTCTCGATTGACCTGGTCAACATTGCCATCGGCCAGTTGGACCTCGGACCAGCCGCCGCCTACTCAATTATGTATTTCCTCGTCATCCTTCTGATTTCATGGGTCTTTTACACCGTGATGACCAACCTTGACAGGCAGGAGGGCCAGTGATGCCGAACCGCAAAGCTATCGTGATGGGGCTCTACCTGCTGTTCCTCTTCCTGCCGATCTATTGGCTCATCAATATGAGCCTGAAGACGAACGCGGAGATCCTGGGTGGGCTGACCTTCTTCCCAGAGAACCTGACCTTCGCGAACTATGTAACGATCCTCACCGACCCGTCTTGGTACTCGGGGTACATCAACTCGATCATCTATGTGACGCTGAACACCATCATCAGCCTCACGGTCGCGCTTCCAGCCGCCTATGCGTTCAGCCGCTACAACTTCCTGGGCGACAAACACCTGTTCTTCTGGTTGCTGACCAACCGCATGGCACCGCCAGCGGTGTTCGCGCTGCCGTTCTTCCAGCTCTACGGCTCCATTGGCCTGTTCGATACGCACATCGCCGTTGCCCTGGCGCACACGCTGTTCAACGTTCCACTGGCGGTCTGGATCCTGGAAGGGTTCATGCGCGGCGTGCCGAAGGAAATCGATGAGACCGCGTATATCGACGGCTACTCGTTCCCGAAATTCTTCGTCAAAATCTTCATGCCCCTGATTGCATCCGGCATCGGTGTGGCGGCCTTCTTCTGCTTCATGTTCTCCTGGGTGGAGCTGCTTCTCTCGCGCACCCTGACGGCAACCGAAGCAAAGCCCATTGCGGCCACCATGACACGTACCATTGGCGCCGCCGGCGTCGATTGGGGCGTCCTGGCGGCTGCTGGCGTGTTGACCATCATTCCCGGCGCGCTCGTGATCTATTTCGTACGCAATTACATCGCCAAGGGCTTTGCCCTCGGGCGGGTCTAGCCGACAGCAAGGAGACGTTCGATGGACCTTTCTTGGATGGCTTGGACTTGGCAGACCGCCGTTTTCTTCGGCGCGATTGCCACGCTCTTGGTGATCTTCACAATTCTTGCAATCCGATTTCCGGAAACCCCACGCGTGGGCGTTCTTAGGATCGAAACGACCCGTGGTGACCGTCTGTTCATCACGCTTCTTGGCTCAGCCTTCATCAATTTGGCCTGGCTGGGCCTCGAGGTCGCACCGCAGCCCTACGCGCTGCTCGCCTGCCTTGTTTATGCCGCCGCGGTTTTCCGCTGGGTGTGACAGGGCCAACCCCGCGGCTTCAAGCACGAAGATAAATGGGCCGCGTCAAACCTAACCGTTCCATCGATTGGGAGGAAAGAATGAAGTCGATACTCAGAACAACGTCAGTGCTTGCACTGTCGGTCGGGTTGATGCCCGTCATGCCGGCCTTTGCCGACATGGATGCAGCTCGCGTCTTCTTGGACTCGACCATTGAGCGCTCTACGCTGTCGCGCGCAGAGCAAGAAGCTGAAATGCAATGGTTCATCGACGCTGCGGCTCCATATGCAGGTATGGAAATCACGGTGGTTTCGGAAACTATCGCCACGCACGAATACGAAGCCAATGTTCTCGCGCCTGCGTTCACCGCCATTACCGGCATCCAGGTCACCCATGATCTGATCGGCGAGGGTGATGTGGTCGAGCGCCTGCAGACGCAAATGCAGACCGGCGAAAACATCTATGATGCGTATGTCAACGACTCTGACCTGATCGGCACCCACTGGCGTTACCAGCAGGTGCGCAACCTGACCGACTGGATGGCCGGCGAAGGTGCGGACGTCACCAACCCGAACCTCAACCTCGACGATTTCATCGGCTTGTCGTTCACAACCGGGCCGGACGGGCTGCTCTATCAGCTCCCAGACCAGCAGTTCGCGAACCTCTACTGGTTCCGCTACGACTGGTTCACCGATGAAAAGAACATGGCCGACTTCGAAGCGGAGTATGGCTATGAGCTTGGCGTGCCGGTGAACTGGTCGGCTTATGAAGATATCGCCGAGTTCTTCACCGGCCGCGACCTCTCGCATATGGGTGTTGAAGGCGATGTCTACGGCCATATGGATTATGGCCGCCGCGACCCATCGCTGGGCTGGCGTTTCACCGATGCCTGGATGTCCATGGCCGGCATGGGAGACGTCGGTGAACCGAACGGTCTGCCAGTCGATGAGTGGGGCATTCGTGTCAACGAGAATTCGCAGCCTGTCGGCTCGTGTGTTGCTCGGGGCGGCGCCACCAATGGCCCGGCTGCGGTCTATGCCATCACCAAATACACCGATTGGCTGCAGAACTATGCCCCGCCCGAAGCTGCCGGCATGAACTTCTCCGAAGCCGGCCCGATCCCCTCACAAGGATCCATTGCGCAGCAGATGTTCTGGTACACGGCGTTCACGGCCGCGATGGTGGGTGATGGTGCTGCTGCCGTCCTCAACGACGACGGTTCGCCGCGCTGGCGCATGGCGCCTAGCCCGCATGGTGTCTACTGGCGTGACGGTCAGAAGATCGGCTACCAGGACGCGGGTTCCTGGACATTGATGCAATCGACCCCGGTGGACCGCGCTCAAGCCGCATGGCTGTATGCGCAGTTCGTTACGTCGCTGACGGTGGATGTTGAGAAGGCGCACGCTGGCCTGACCTTCATCCGCGAGTCGACGATCAATCATGACAGCTTTACCGAGCGTGCGCCGAACCTCGGCGGGTTGATCGAGTTCTATCGCTCGCCAGCCCGTGTTCAGTGGTCGCCAACTGGGACGAACGTTCCGGACTATCCGCGGCTTGCTCCGTTGTGGTGGCAGAACATCGGTGATGCCTCTTCTGGCGCTTTGTCGCCGCAAGAAGCTCTCGATAATCTGTGTGCTCAGCAAGAAGCTGTGCTGGCTCGCATCGAACGCTCAGGCGTTCAGGGTGACTTGGGTCCGGTTCTCAATGATGAGATGGACCCCGAGTTCTGGCTGTCTCAGGCCGGTTCGCCGCAGGCTCGCCTTGAAAACGAAGACGAAGAGCCCGAGACGGTCAGCTACGACGAGTTGATCCAGTCCTGGCAGTAGGCTTCGGATAAAAGTAAAGATGACCCAGGGCATACGTGCCCTGGGGACCATGCCCTTGTCAGGCTGAGGCATCCGGTCTGCAGACCAGCGGGATATGCGGCTTTGCCGATAGTGCGAAGCGGGGAGGGTATGGTGCCGGCAGCAGGATTCGAACCCGCGACCCCCTGATTACAAATCAGGTGCCCTACCAACTGAGCTATACCGGCATAAGACGCATTCAATGCGCGCAACCGCCATACTGTGAGCGGTGCGTTCGCGCAAGCGCTCTAATTGCTTTTGTTTGCCGTAGATCGTGCAATGTACATGGCCAGAACCGCTGCGTTTGAGACGTTCAAGCTCGCCAGCGCGTGTCCGGTCAGGGGCAGCTTGGCGACCACCGTGCAGGTTTCCATGGTTTTCTGTCGCAAACCTTTGCCTTCAGACCCCATGACAAGTGCGATCGGCTGATCCGGATTTGAGCGAAATGCGGCGAAGGCGCCAGGCAATTCCGTCGGCGCTGCACCATCCAGTCCAATCACCAGCGTGCCGGCCGCTTTCAGCGTTTCCAGACTTTCAGCGAGGTTGCGGACCGTGACGATCGGGACGACTTCGAAGGCTCCAGATGCCGCTTTGGCTAGCGTTGCGGTTTCGCGGGCTGCGTGGCGCGTGGTGGTGATGAGCGCGTCGGCACCGAACGCGGCAGCGGATCGAAGGATCGCCCCGACATTGTGCGGGTCGGTTACCTGATCGAGGACAATCGAAAACTCAGGCAAGGGTGCTTCAAGCTCGCGTGGGGGCAAAGGATCGATGAGCGCCGCGATGCCCTGGTGAACCGTGTCGTTGCCGAGCAATTCATCCAAAGCTTTCGGGTGCACGGTTTCAACGTGGATTGAAGGATGCGGTTCCACTTCGAGGCGCTGAAGCGCATTTGGCGTGGCCATCAGTTTGCGGATGTTGCGGCTTGGATTGCCCAGGGCCGCCCGGACAGCATGCAGCCCGTGCAGGTGGTAAGGCACTTCCTTGTCCGGTGCTTTCGGTTTGGCGGCGAAACGTTTGGCGCGCTCGGCTTTGGTTTCACCAACCTTTTTGGCGGCCTGTGACTTTTTCAAGCGGGTGAAGCTGGAACGCGGTTTTTTTGGCCCGTCGGCATCGGTCATGGACGTGTTCAATCGGTTGAGACACTAAGGAATTTGTGTTGGCGCTGTTAGCAGTTGCCAGAGCTGATTGACAGCTTGCGCCCGGAACGCATCTGATTTTGATCGTTTTTCAGAGTACACTCCGCTCCCCAAGCAGGTCTGGTGATCGGCTAACTCTCCGCAATTTCAACCTCTGTCGATGATCGCCTCGGCGTCGATCTCAACCCGGTGATCGCCGATCAAGCCGCCCACTCTATAAAGAGTATTGGCCGGTTTGATGGTGCCGAACACCCGGCCATGCGCACGGGCGATGGCC
>JANQJE010000114.1 GCA_028281795.1 Cohaesibacteraceae bacterium
CCCGGCAGCTTGGACCACAAACAGCCTAATCAGAGATACTCCGCATGCCGCATATCGGTACCAGTGTTACCCTTGATGACCCCGCCTATATCCATGACACCGTTACCCTTTACGGCAAGGTGTATGTCGGCCCCGGTGCCAGCATCTGGCCGCAGGTGGTAATGCGGGCCGAGATGTTCGAAATCCGCATTGGCGCGCGCACCAACATCCAGGATTTCGTCATGGTGCATGTGGGCAACGGCACGCCTACCATCGTGGGTGAGGACTGTTCGATTACTCACCACGCCACGCTTCATGGCTGCGAGATCGGTGACAAATGCCTGATCGGCATCAACGCCACGATCATGGATGGCGCGAAGATTGGCGCCAATTCCATTGTCGCCGGTCATACCATTGTGCGCGAGGGGCAGGAGTTTCCGGACAACTCGATCATTGCCGGTGTTCCCGCCAAGCAGGTCGGCACGCGAGACAATGGCGAGGCCAACCTGTTCAATGCCCGCTTCTATCATCAGAACGCCCTGAATTACGCCAAAGGCATCGACCGGATGAGCGACGACGACATGAAGATCGTCGCGGGGTCGGCCCCGATTGGGCCTGCCCTGGCGGCGGATTGATGCTCAGGATCTACGTCGCACGGATATCGACCTATGGCCGCATCGTTTCGACGGTGGCCGAGGCGGCGGGCATTGCGCACGAGACCATTCCCACTGATTCAAAAGCACCCGAGCATCGCGCGCGGCATCCGTTCATGAAGACGCCCGCCGTCGAGATCACCGACAAAGGCCAGACCATCGCCATGTATGAGAGCGCCGCGATCTGTCCCTACATTGATGATGTCTACAATGAGGGTCGGTTGCAGCCGTCCGACCCGCTGGAACGGGCGCGCATGCGCCAGTGGATGGCGGTGACCGACCATTATGTGTTTCCGCTGACCGAAGAACGCCTGGTCCTGCCTCGCATTGTGGTGCCTATGATGGGCCGGGAACCGCGGGAAGACCTGATCCAAGATGCACTCCCGGCCATCCAGTACTACCTCCAGGTGGTGGAAGACCGGCTGCAGGAAACACCGTATCTGGCCGGACCCGCCTTTTCGCTGGCGGATATCTTCATGTACTGCACCATGGTCGCTGTCTCCCTGACGCCGGAAGGCAAGGCCATGCTGGCGCAGAAGCCCGGGCTTCAGCGCTGGATGCAGGCCTGCAGCACCCAGCCCTGCCTTGAGGCCACCCGCTGGCCCCTCGAGCAATGAGATAGAATGTCGGCCTCTCCCCGACAGCGTTAACCAAAAGTTAATGTGACGCGTGACCCTGCCACCAAGTCACGCTCCAATGACCCATTGAAGTGGCCCCAGTTTGTTATGGGGATGGGTCGCTTGGGGGCTATCAGTGGCTTTTATGAGTTCTGTGCTGCGTGTAACCGCACTCACAGCGGCGGCTGTGACGGGCTTTCTGGTGTTCGTTGCCGGAACTCCGGCTCATGCCAACACCACTTTTGCCAACTGTGCGGCCCTTGATGGACATGTCTTTTCACGTGCCCACAACTCAGCGGTCATTTCCGAAAGCAATACCATCACCTCGCTCAATGATGGCGACGCGATCTCGTTCACCATTCGCTACAACTCCGGCGCAAACGGAACGGTGACCGGCGCCATCACCATCGATGGCGCGACCATATTCTCTGAGACACTCTCATTTGGCGGCGGTGGCCTGGCCTTTGGTGTCTACACACGCAACGCGACCTATGATCCGCCTGCCGACGGCACGAATGTATCGCTCGTGTTTACGACGCTGCCTTTCAGCTCAATGGAAGGCAGCGTGCGCTTCACCGTGTCCTGTACGCCGGGTTCTGCGTCCGCCGCGCCTGTGGCTGCGGCTGCAACCAAAACATTTGCTACCGAGCGCGCGCGTCGCATCCTCGAAGATCGTCCGGACCGGCCACGCTATATCCGCAAGCGCCTGAAGGCCCTGTGGGGAGACGATGCAGATGCAGATGAAACAGCTGATACCCTGACACGGGCAGCAAACGGGCATGGCCGCACGGCGGCTGTCCCGCCACGGGTTACGCCCAACCGCCCCTTCCAGGTTGCCTCAGCCAGCAGCAATCCGCCGCTAACGGGCATGGCGGCGCGCGATGCCACTGTCCGGGCGGCATCCTATCGGTCTGATGATGTCACGGAAGGCTGCGGCGCGGACGATACTGGCGCATCGCGCTTGAGTTGTATCGATGTGTGGACCGAGGGGCACTACACCCGCTTTACGGATCGCGGCGACAGGGACGGCCATTTCGCGGTCGTCTATGCGGGTGCGGATATTCACCTTACACCATGGGTCATTGCCGGTCTGATGGGCCAGGTTGACTGGATGACCGATGACATCGGCAGTGCCGACACGCGTGTCGAAGGCATCGGCTGGATGGTCGGGCCCTATGCGTCGATGCGGCTGACGCCAAACCTGTTCTTTGACGTTCGCGCGGCATGGGGGCTGTCGGACACAGACGTCAACGCCGCCGGCGTCACCGGTAATGTCTCGACGGAACGCTGGCTGGTTACCGGTCAGCTGTCCGGCAATTTCCATACGGGGCCATATCGCATCACACCTGAAGTCTCCGTCGAGTACATCAATGAAAAACTCGATGCCTACACGGTCTCGTCCGGTGCCCAGATCGCCGCACAGACTGTCAGCATCGGCCGCCTGCGGGCCGGGCCCGAGGTTGCGCGGATTTTTGATATCGGCAATGGCATGACACTGGAACCACGGGCTGCGGTTGCAGCGGTCTGGGACTTCAATCCGCCAGACGATGTTACGCTTGGCAATGTCCGCTACGGCAATGATGATTTTCGGGCTGTTGTTGAAGCTGGCACGATCCTCAAGACAGAAAGCGGTATCAATTTTGCCATTTCCGGCAAGTATGAAGGCCTGGGAGTCTCAGGCTTCGATGCCTATGGCGGCTATCTTTGGATCAACGTCCCGCTCTAGACGTCGCCTCCGGTTGAGGCATATCGGCCTTGTTACCGAGACCTTGACGGCCACGCCCTGCCGCGCTTCAACCTGCCCATGACCAATGCTTCATCCTCTCTGGATAAAACCGGTGCGCTTGTCCTCTTTTCCGGCGGGCAGGACTCAACCACCACGCTCGCCTGGGCGCTGGACCGCTATACGCAGGTGGAGACCATCGGTTTTGACTATGGGCAGCGCCATGCCGTCGAGCTTGAGCAGCGCCAGGTTGTTCTCGACAGGATGCGTACCGCCTACCCGGACTGGGCGGCAAAGCTCGGCGATGACCACATGCTCGACCTTACTGACTTGGGCCGCATCTCCGAGACATCGCTCACCCGTGACGCGGAAATCGCCTTCACGGAAGAAGGCCTGCCCTCTACCTTCGTGCCGGGCCGCAACCTTTTGTTCTTCACTTATGCGGCCGCCATTGCCTTCCGGCGCGGACTGACAGTGCTGGTGGGCGGCATGTGCGAGACAGATTACTCCGGCTATCCGGACTGCCGCGACACCACGCTCAAGTCGCTTCAGGCCTCGCTCAATCTGGGCATGGACCGCGCCTTCGTGATCGAGACGCCGCTCATGTGGATCGACAAGGCGCAGACATGGGCCATGGCGCACGCGCTTGGCGGCGATACGCTGACGCAGATCATCCGCGACGACACACACACCTGCTAT
>JANQJE010000115.1 GCA_028281795.1 Cohaesibacteraceae bacterium
TGGCAACGGTTTTCATTCTCAACGGTCCGAATCTCAACCTGCTCGGGCAGCGTGAGCCGCATATCTATGGCCATGAGACGCTGGACGATATCGAGGCGATGTGCCGCGATCATGCTGATGATCTCGGCCTTGAGGTGGATTTCCGCCAGTCGAACCATGAAGGCGTTCTGGTGGACTGGGTGCAGGAAGCCCGGCGGCTTGCCGATGGGCTGATCTGTAATTTCGGCGCTTTCAGCCATACATCCATCGCCCTGCACGATGCTTTGCTGTCAGCCGATGTTCCCGTGCTGGAGGTGCACTTGTCCAACATTCACGCACGTGAAGCATTTCGGCACACCAGCTACACAGCGATGGCCTCCAAAGGCATCATTGCAGGACTTGGGGCCACCGGATACCGGATGGCGCTCAGCGCCATAGCCGACCTTATCGACCCTGTGGACGACTAAGCCACGACCCGCTATACCCCGCCGACCATTTCTCCTACATTCACATCATGTGACTGTGCGCAGACCCCTTGTGCTGCCGTTCCGGCGTTTGTTGACGAGTTAAAGAGTTTTCATGTCCAAGACCAAGGCAACCATCGATCAGGATTTTATCCGGCAACTTGCCCTGCTTCTCGATGAGACAGACCTGACCGAGATTGAAGTCGAACAAGATGACACGCGCGTGCGGGTCGCCCGCACCCCGGCACCCATTACCCAGACAGCCCAGGTTTCAGCACCGGTATCGGCCCCGGCTGTGCAGGCAGCTCCGATCAGCGAGCCGCCTGCAGCCAACCCCGACACGGCGCCCGCAGCCGAAGCGAGCAACGGTGAAGCGGTGCGATCCCCAATGGTCGGCACCGCCTATCTTTCACCCGAGCCGGGCGCGCCCGCTTACATCAAGATTGGCGACACGGTGCGGGAAGGCCAAACGCTTCTAATTGTGGAAGCGATGAAGACAATGAACCAGATACCCGCCACAGCATCCGGCGTGGTGCAGGAGATACTGGTAACAGACAAGCAGCCCGTCGAGTTCGGCGAGCCGCTGGTGATCATTGCCTGATCAGGCGAGCGGAGTTTTCGCATGTTCAAGAAAGTTCTGATCGCCAATCGTGGTGAGATTGCCCTGCGCGTGCTGCGGGCCTGCAAGGAGCTGGGCATTGGCAGCGTAGCCGTCCACTCGACGGCAGACGCAGACGCGATGCATGTGCGTCTTGCCGATGAAAGCGTGTGTATTGGTCCGCCTGATGCGCGCGAGAGCTATCTCAACATTCCGCAAATTCTCGCCGCCTGTGAAATCACAGGCGCCGATGCCGTTCATCCCGGTTACGGCTTTCTGTCGGAGAATGCGAAATTCTCCGAAATTCTGGCCGCCCATAATGTCACGTTCATCGGGCCAAGGGCCGAACATATCGAGGTGATGGGCGACAAGATTGCCGCGAAAACCACGGTGAAAAAGCTCGGTATCCCGGTTGTTCCAGGTTCGGACGGTGCGATTCACTCCGTTGATCAGGCCCGCGCTCTGGCCAGCGAGATGGGCTACCCGGTGCTGGTCAAGGCTTCGGCCGGGGGCGGTGGCCGCGGCATGAAGGTTGCCGGTTCGGAAGACGAGTTGGCCAATGCGATCGGCACGGCGCGCTCTGAAGCGCGCGCCAATTTCGGCGATGATGCGATCTACCTTGAGAAATATCTTCAGAACCCGCGCCACATAGAGGTTCAGGTCTTCGGCGACGGGATGGGGAAGGCAATCCATCTGGGCGAACGTGACTGCTCGTTGCAGCGCCGTCACCAGAAGGTCTGGGAAGAGGCCCTTTCACCGGCGATCACCGCGCAACAGCGCGATGAGATCGGCATGATTTCGGCCAAAGCCATCGGCGACCTTGGCTATTCCGGCGCAGGTACAATCGAGTTTCTTTACGAAGACGGCGAGTTCTATTTCATCGAAATGAACACACGCCTGCAGGTGGAACACCCGGTGACCGAAGCGATCACCGGACTTGATCTGGTGGCCGAACAATTGCGTGTCGCCGCCGGGCATGGCCTGTCGGTGACACAGGACGATGTTCGGTTCAATGGGCATGCTATCGAGGTGCGCATCAATGCCGAGCATCCCGAAACCTTCCGCCCCTCGCCGGGCATGATCGATGCATTTCACCCGTCCGGCGGTCTTGGCGTGCGCGTCGATTCGGCGGTTTATCAGGGCTATGCAATTCCGCCTTATTACGACAGTCTGATCGGCAAGCTGATTGTCCACGGCGAAACCCGTGAGATGGCGATCAACCGGCTTTCTCGGGCATTGGATGAATTCGTGATTAGTGGTGTCGACAGTACGCTTCCGCTGTTCCGCCGCTTGGTAAACGAGCCGGATGTGCGTTCCGGTGACTATTCGATCCATTGGCTTGAGCGCTGGTTGGCGGCGCAATCGGCTTAGGGTTAGGACTCATTAATGTGATTGAAATGACGTTCGATATGGCAAACCGTACAAGGAAAAGTCCGAAGAGCGGGGTTTATCCCCCGGTCAAGGGCTTTGTCGCCGTAGGGCGCCGGCAAATCGACCGTCCTTCGGATCGGGCGCTTTTGCACGGGCTGCTGTGTCGCAACCCCTTGAAAGTCGGAAGACGTCCTGCGGGCTTGCTCCTTGCATCCGAACAAATTCGCCTCGACCATTTCAACCAGATTAATGAGTCGTGACCCTAGGCGCTCTCAAGGGTTGCGATGGCGGAAACCCTAACACCTGATCTCTTGCTGCAGGCCTATGAGGCCGGCTTCTTCCCAATGGCCGAGGATGCCGAAGGCACGGCCGTCTTCTGGGTCAATCCGCCGATGCGCGGCGTTATCCCGCTCGATCAGTTTCACATCCCGCGCAGACTTGCCCGCACGGTTCGTCAGGACATCTATCAGGTCCGGATCGACAGCGACTTTCATGGCGTGATCGAAGGCTGTTCCGCCAGCGCCCCGGGGCGCACCTCGACCTGGATCAATGCCGATATACGCACGCTCTACGGTGCCCTTTTCGAGCGCGGCGTCTGTCATACAGTCGAAACCTGGCAGGATGGTGTGCTCGTCGGCGGGCTTTACGGCGTATCGATTGGTGGCGCGTTTTTCGGCGAGAGCATGTTCTCGCGCGCGCGGGATGCCTCCAAGGTTGCGCTGGTGCATCTTGTAGGCCGGCTGATCGCAGGCGGTTACACGCTGCTCGATACGCAGTTCATTACGCAGCACTTGAAACAATTCGGCGCGACCGAGATCGCTGCGGACAGCTATCGTGAGGCGCTGCGCGAGGCCGTGGACATCAAGGCCGACTTCTACTGCTGGCCGGCGACCGGCGTTTCCGGCACCGAGTCGCTGCAGCCCGTCAGCCAGACGTCATAGACTGCATGGTCGATAGCATTGAGACCCGGGCTTTCGGCGATCATCCACCCGGTGAAAATACGGCGTATCCGCCGATCAAGCGTCAGTTCATCCACCTCCAGAAAGACGGTGGTACGCTCCGGCTCCGAAGGCGGGCGATCGTAACAGACGCGCGGCGTCAGTTGCAGAGCGCCGAATTGAACCGTTTCATCGACAAACACATGGAAGGTGTGCAGTTCGCCGGTGATCTTGTCGAGGCCAGCGAACAGCGCAACCGGATGCTCGTTCCGCAAAACAGGTGCTTGCGTCTGTGCCGAAGCCGGCATCAGGGCGCCGAACATTGTGGACGCAAACAGGGCAAAAAACACAAGAACAACTGATCGCATAAGGTGTCTCGGCGCTCGGCGCATGAAAGATGGCAGGAAGGGGTGGGTGCCGAGCCGTGTCGCCACTTTGTGGCGATTCGATGCTTCTTCCTAGAGCACTTTGTTCTTGGATACGTGCCGAATGCGGGACATCAGTCGCCTGGCGACCATGCTTCGTAATCGCCTGTTGCGGCTGGACGTTTGGCAGGCGTGAGAATCGAGCCGCTTGGCCGGTAGGCGCCGGGCATGCCCGTGCGATTGGGCTGGTGCGGAATCTCCCACTCCTTCGGCTTGTAGCCGTCTTCGGTCGGCGGCACGTCAGTCTTCTTGTGGATCCAGCCGTGCCAGCCTGGAGGAATGGCTGATGCATCGGCTTCGCCGTTGTAGATCACCCAGCGGCGTTCCCCGAGCGGCGGTACGTCGGCCCGGTAATACACATTGCCGAGTTCGTCTTCGCCAACGCGCTGTCCCTTTCTGGCTGTGAACAGCATGGTACCGAAGGTCTGATCCTGCCACCAGGTAAAGAAGCGCAAGAGAAACTGTTTCATTTAGGATTTCATCCTGTTGCCGCCGAAGTGCGTTGCCATGCACGGATACCGGAATGGGCGTGTTGTGCCTCGAATGCCCTACCCTGTCCAGCACCTCCTTCAGTTAACCGGTAGACGCCGGCGTTGGGTTGGTTGAAGACCCTGCTGGCAACCCACAGAACGAACCTCACTTGTCCACATTCCTCCAGTGGAAAAAAATTCATCCGGCTTAACACCTAGACGACGGTTGACGACGCTTCGCGAGTCGGGCCTTCTGGTTGCTGTTGCCTGTTTGTCATTAGAGTTTCCGGGCACCACAACACATACCCGAGTGAACCATCCGGATATCGGTTTCAAGCTTCTGCAGCCGTTTGCTGCGGAGTGTTTTCTTATGGCTCATGCACGCTAGATATGGTGTTAATTTTTTGTTTACACACTATATCTAGTTGTAGTTAGGCTAACGCCATAACGGAATCGACGCCGGCCTTTCGGGGCTATGTTTGGACGGTCCGCATCGAAAGCGAGAGCGGGCTAGGACAAGCGTGGGTGTGGGAATAGAATTGGGCTAGAGGAGCACTGAAGACATGCGTGTCGCGAGGCATTTTACCAAACAGGGACAGTCAGCTTATGCGGATCTTACCTTCCGCACGGCGGTCAGCGAGATCCGCAATCCGGATGGTTCGATCGTCTTTCAGCTGAAAGATATCCATGTCCCCGAGGCCTGGTCCCAGGTTGCCTGCGACATCATTGCTCAGAAGTATTTCCGTAAAGCAGGCGTTCCGGCGCGCCTGAAGAAGGTGGAAGAGAACTCGGTTCCCTCCTGGTTGTGGCGCTCTGTTGCGGACGAAGAAGCTCTTGCCGAGCTTCCGGAAGATGAGCGCTATGGCCCGGAGCGCGATTCCCGCCAGGTTTTCGATCGTCTATCCGGCACCTGGACCTATTGGGGCTGGAAAGGTGGTTACTTTGCCAGCGAAGAAGATGCTCTCGCGTTCCGGGATGAGCTGGCCTACATGCTCGCCACCCAGCGCGTTGCGCCGAATTCCCCGCAATGGTTCAACACCGGTTTGCATTGGGCCTATGGCATCGATGGACCGGGACAGGGCCACTATTATGTCGACCCGTCGACCGGCGAACTCACCCGCTCGGCATCGTCTTACGAGCACCCACAACCGCATGCCTGCTTCATTCAAGGGGTCGGTGATGACCTCGTCAACGAAGGCGGCATCATGGACCTCTGGGTGCGGGAAGCGCGGCTGTTCAAATATGGCTCGGGCACCGGTTCCAACTTCTCAGAACTGCGCGGTGAAGGTGAGCGCCTGTCCGGCGGCGGCAAGTCATCCGGTTTGATGAGCTTTCTGCGTATCGGAGACAGAGCAGCCGGCGCCATCAAGTCAGGCGGCACCACACGCCGAGCGGCAAAAATGGTGGTGGTCGACGTCGATCACCCCGACATCGAGACCTACATCGACTGGAAGGTGAAGGAAGAGCAGAAAGTCGCTGCACTCGTCACCGGGTCGAAGGTCGTCAAGAAACACCTGACAGCCATCATGAAAGCCTGCGTCAACTGTGAAGGCGAAGGTGGTGATTGCTTTGAGGTTACCAAGAACCCTGCATTGAAGCGCGAAGTGCGCGCCGCCAAAAAGGCGATGGTGCCGGAGAACTACATTGCACGTGTGATCCAGTTTGCCCGTCAGGGGTACAAGGATATTGAATTCTCGACCTATGACACGGACTGGGACTCGGAAGCCTATGGCACCGTGTCGGGCCAGAATTCGAACAATTCGGTTTCCATCACCGATGACTTCCTGCGCTCGGTGGAAAATGATGGCGATTGGAGCCTGATCGAGCGCACCACGGGCAACACCGCCAAGACCGTGAAGTCGCGCGATCTGTGGGAGAAGATCGGCCATGCCGCCTGGGCATCCGCCGATCCGGGCTTGCACTTCAACACTACGATGAACGACTGGCACACCTGCCCTGCGGCCGGTCGCATCAGGGCGTCCAATCCGTGCTCGGAGTACATGTTCCTCGACGACACGGCCTGCAACCTCGCTTCGCTGAACCTGTTGCAGTTCAATGAGGCAAGCGAGAACGGTGCCCAGAAAGTCTTTGATATCGCGGCCTATGAGCATGCCGTGCGTCTGTGGACGATGGTGTTGGAGATTTCTGTCGCTATGGCGCAGTTCCCCTCCAAGCAGATCGCTCAGCTGTCTTACGAGTACCGCACGCTCGGGCTTGGATATGCCAACATTGGCGGCCTGCTGATGACGTCGGGCATTCCCTACGACTCGCCGAAAGGCCGCGCCATTTGCGGCGCGTTGACGGCGATCATGACAGGTGTCGCCTACGCAACCAGTGCCGAGATGGCCAAGGAACTCGGCCCCTTCCCCGGCTATGAGGCCAACGCGGAGAATATGCTGCGGGTGATGCGCAATCACCGTCAGGCGGCTCTCGGGCGGACTGAGGGATATATCGGTCTGAGTGTGGAACCAGTGCCGCTGGATATCGCCAATTGTCCGGATGAGCGGCTTGTGGAACGCGCCCGCGCAGCCTGGGATCAGGCCGTGGCGCTTGGTACCAAACACGGCTACCGCAATGCACAGGCCACGGTGATCGCACCGACCGGCACGATCGGCCTTGTGATGGACTGCGACACGACGGGCATCGAGCCTGATTTTGCCCTGGTGAAGTTCAAGAAGCTTGCCGGTGGCGGCTATTTCAAGATCATCAACCGGGCCGTCCCCGAAGCGCTGCGTGTGCTCGGATACTCGGAAGCCGAGATCGGCGAGATCGAGGCCTACGCCGTGGGTCACGGATCGTTGGCGCAGGCTCCAGGCGTCAACCACACATCCCTGAAGGCGCGTGGATTCTCCGATGCGGCGATCGAAAAAATCGAAGGGGCGCTCGGTTCTGCTTTCGATATCAAGTTCGTCTTCAACCGCTGGACCCTGGGCGATGAGATTGCGCGCGATGAGCTTGGTTTCTCCGAAGACGATCTCAACGATCCGGCGTTCGACATGCTGTCTGCGCTCGGTTTTGAGGCCGACGAAATCGCCATGGCGAACGAGCATGTATGCGGAACGATGACGTTGGAGGGTGCGCCGCATTTGAAGGACGAGCATCTGCCCGTGTTCGATTGCGCCAATCCCTGCGGCAAGAAGGGCAAACGCTTCCTGTCGGTGGAGAGCCACATCCATATGATGGCGGCCGCGCAACCGTTCATTTCCGGTGCGATTTCCAAGACGATCAACATGCCCAATGCGGCGACCGTCGAGGACTGCAAGAGCGCCTACATGCTGTCCTGGAAACTCGCACTGAAGGCCAACGCCCTCTACCGTGACGGTTCCAAGCTGTCGCAGCCGCTGAACGCTCAGTTGCTTGCCGACAATGACGATGATGAGGATGCGGAAGACACCGCAGAAGCCATCGTTGCAGCACCGCAGGCGATGCGGGCGCAGAAAGTCGCCGAAAAGATCGTCGAGCGCATCATCGAAAAAGAGGTGCGTACACGCGAGAAGATGCCGGACCGCCGCAAGGGCTACACACAGAAGGCGCGCGTCGGCGGACACAAGGTGTATCTGACGACCGGCGAATATGAAGATGGCCGCCTTGGTGAAGTCTTCATCGACATGCACAAGGAAGGCGCCGCTTTCCGCGCGATGATGAACAATTTCGCCATCGCCATCTCGCTCGGCCTGCAATATGGCGTGCCGCTGGAAGAGTATGTCGATGCCTTCACCTTCACGCGGTTCGAACCGGCCGGCATGGTGCAGGGCAATGAGACGATCAAGAACGCAACGTCCATTCTCGACTATATTTTCCGTGAGTTGGCTGTGTCTTATCTCGGCCGCTACGATCTGGCCCATGTGACACCGAACGAGTCCGGCCTGACCACACTGGGTAAAGGCGAAGACGCGGAAAAGCCGTCAGCCAACTCCATCGTGTCGGCTGGTCTGGTGCGCGGCAAGGTGGCCGAACGGCTGCAGGTTGTGGGCGGTTCGAGCGTCGGTGATTCCGATACGCCGGCAAGCAGCGGCGTCACGGCTTCTCTGTCCTCGGCAGCAGTTGCCAGCGCGGTGGCCTCTTCGGCAGCGGTTCAGCTTGCACCGGAAGCTGCCGTTCAGGCAGCCGCCCCGGCACAATCGAAAGATGCTCAAATCGCAGAACAGCGTTCTATCGCGCGCATGAAAGGCTACGAGGGCGAAAGCTGCTCCGAATGCGGCAACTTCACCATGGTGCGCAATGGCACTTGCCTGAAATGCGACACATGCGGTGCGACCAGCGGCTGCTCGTAAAGGAATGACAGTGTGTCTCTCTTCCTCCCTGTGAAGTACGACTGCGTGTACTGAGCCACCAGACGGTGGCAACGGCCCGGCTCCTTCAGCCGGGCTTTTTCTTTGCCGCAACACCCGATAAGTGCTCAGCATGACCGGCTTCCCCGATATCCTGCCTTATGACCGTGCGCATCAGCGCCTCACGCTTAATCCGCGCGACCCGGCTTTTGTTCAAAACCCCTACCCGGCTTACGCAGCGCTTCATGAGGCGTCCGGACCGGACGGTCCGATAGTTCATTGGGATGCCTACGGCCATTGGGTTTTCGGTGGCCTCGATGCCGTCAACGCTCTGTTCCGTGATCGGCGGCTTGGGCGACAGGTTCTGCACGTGACAACACGCGAAGCTCTGGGATGGCCGCAGCCGGCTGTGCATACGGTCGACTTCGACACCATCGATGCGCATTCGCTGCTGGAGCTGGAGCCGCCGGACCACACGCGCCTGCGCGGTCTCATCAATCGCGCCTTTGTTTCCCGTCATGTGGAGGCGCTGGGCCCGGAGATTGCGGCAGAAACCAATGCAGCGATGGACCGGTTTGGTGAGAGCGTCGACCTGATCTCTGATTTTGCCGAGCCGATTGCCGGCAACGTGATCGCCCGCATGCTTGGCATAGAGCTTCGCCATGTTCCGCAATTGCTTCGCTGGTCGCATGCCATGGTTCAGATGTATGCATTCGGCCGTGACCGCGCTGTTGAAGATGCCGCCAACAATGCGGCTCGGGCGTTCACGGCTTTTGTGCGTAACGAGATTGCCCATCGCCGGGCGCATCCCGGTCCGGACCTTCTCACGCACCTGATCAATGCACATGAAGCGCAGGACCGGTTGAGCGAGGCGGAAATCGTTTCGACGGTCATTCTACTGCTCAACGCAGGCCATGAGGCGACGGTGCATGCCACAGGCAACGGTCTGCGCACCCTGTTTCTGACCAACAGCGAGAACCGCGCGCACTGGCTTGCCATGCCGGAAGCGCTGACCGAAGAGATTCTGCGCCACACGCCACCTCTTCACATGTTCACGCGCTATGTGCTGGAAGACTGCGAACTTTACGGGCGGCACTTCAGGCTGGGCGACGTTGTCGGCCTGCATCTTGGCCTTGCCAATCACGATCCAAGGGCCATGCCGGAACCCCAGCGCTTTGATCCGATGCGGGCGCCGGTCAAGCAAGTGGCCTTCGGCGCAGGCATCCACTTTTGCATCGGCCATACGCTCGCTCGTCTTGAAATGGCAACGGCCATCCCCATGCTTTTTGATCGCTTCCCGCAGATCGCCATGACGGAACAGCCGCGCTTGAAGAACAGCTACCATTTTCACGGTCTTGAGCGGCTTATGGTGCAGACCGGATGAGCCTCGTACCGGTTTTTGACGGCCATAACGATCTGCTGGCCCGCCTCTACATTGCTGGGGGCGTCAACGCGGCGCGTCAGTTCCGCCAGGGCCGTCCGCGCGGGCACCTGGATGCGGCGAAAGCTGAGGCCGGCGGTTTCGCGGGTGGTTTCTTCGCCATTTGGGTTCCAAGTATGGAACGCGGCACACACCGACCGAAGGCCGATGCGTCGGACGCGATGACAGCGGCCCAATACGATGTGCCGCTGCCTCCCATGGTGCAACAGACCGACGCTTTGAGAGCTGCACATATCCAGATTCAAACCCTGAGAGCATTGGAAACGGAGGGCACGCTTCAGGTGTGCACCACGGTGAAAGCGTTTGAAGACACGATGGCGGCCGGAACCATCGCCGCCCTTTTGCACATGGAAGGCGCAGAGGCGATCGACCGTGATCTCGAAACGCTCGACATGTTCCACGCTGCGGGACTGCGTTCGCTGGGTCCGGTCTGGAGCCGCCCGACGATTTTTGCCGAGGGAGTGCCCTTCCGGTTTCCCGGATCGCCGGATGTTGGCGGCGGTCTGACCGAAGACGGCAAGCGTCTGGTTGCGCGATGCAACGCACTCAGAATCATGATCGACCTCTCCCACCTTAATGAAGCCGGGTTCTGGGACGTTGCCGGACAGTCCGACGCGCCTCTGGTTGCCACGCATTCCAATGCTCATGCGCTTTGCCCCCATGCCAGGAATCTCACCGACAAGCAGCTTGATGCGATCGCTGAGACCGGCGGTGTCGTGGGCTTGAACTTCGCCACGGCGTTCCTACGTCCCGACGGGCGCATGGATAGCGACACCCCGCTGGAAACAATGCTGGCACAGCTAGACTACATGATCGGGCGTATGGGCGAGGACCACGTGGCGCTGGGCTCGGACTTCGACGGGGCGGTGGTGCCCAAAGCCATTGGCGATGTCTCCGGGCTTCCGGTCCTGACGGCAGCCATGAAGGATCACGGCTATGGTGCCGCTCTCATCGACAAGATCTGCCACCGCAACTGGATGCGCGTCCTGCGGGTTACATGGGCAGAACGGTAGTCTGCTACCTAGAGCATACCTTGTTTAGATTGAATCGTTTGAGCGCCGGAGTTTTTTGGTCCGGCAAGGAGCGTGAGGCGACGCGGTGC
>JANQJE010000139.1 GCA_028281795.1 Cohaesibacteraceae bacterium
GATGTCGAAGACGAAGAATTTCATGGTTCTGGCCGATGAATCGCGCGCGCTGATGGCGTCGCACGGTTGATCGGGCTGGTTGATTTTTAAGAAAGGCATACGGCCATGATTCAGATGCAAACAAACCTCGACGTCGCGGATAACTCCGGCGCACGCCGTGTTATGTGCATCAAGGTCCTGGGCGGCTCGAAGCGCAAGTACGCTGGCGTGGGCGACATCATTGTTGTCTCCGTCAAGGAAGCCATCCCCCGGGGCCGCGTGAAAAAAGGCGACGTGATGAAAGCGGTTGTCGTGCGCACCGCCAAAGACATCCGCCGTCCGGACGGTTCGGTTATCCGCTTCGATCGCAATGCTGCGGTCCTTGTGAACAACAACAAGGAACCGGTCGGCACGCGTATCTTTGGCCCTGTGCCGCGCGAATTGCGTGCCAAGAGCCACATGAAGATCATTTCGCTCGCACCGGAGGTGCTCTAATCATGGCTGCGAAGATCAAAAAGGGCGACACCGTTGTTGTGCTCGCTGGCCGCGACAAGGGCCGTTCCGGGCAGGTCATGCAAGTCATGCCGTCCGAAAACCGTGCCTTGGTGCAGGGTGTGAACCTGGTGAAAAGGCACCAGCGCGCCACGCCGGGTAAAGAAGCCGGCATCATCACCAAGGAAGCGCCGATCCAGCTTTCCAACGTCGCTCTGCGCGACCCGAAGGATGGCAAGCCGACGCGCGTCCGTTTCCAGATGAAAGACGATGGCACCAAGGTGCGCATCGCCAGCCGCTCGGGAGAAGCTATCGATGGCTGATGCAACGTACACACCGCGCATGAAAGCGCTGTATGAGGGTGAAATCCGAAGCAAGCTGCTGGATGAGTTCTCGTACAAGAATCCCATGCAGGTGCCTGCGCTTGACAAGATCGTCCTGAATATGGGCGTTGGCGAGGCTGTAGGTGACTCCAAGAAAGTGCGTACCGCTGCTGAGGACCTCACGGCGATTGCCGGTCAGAAGGCCGTGGTCACGCATGCCCGCAAATCGATTGCCGGCTTCAAGGTTCGTGAAGAGATGCCGTTGGGCGTCAAGGTCACGCTTCGCAAGACCCGTATGTACGAGTTTCTCGACCGTCTGGTCACCATTGCGCTGCCGCGTGTTCGTGATTTCCGTGGCCTGAACCCGAAGAGCTTCGATGGCAATGGCAATTACGCCATGGGTATCAAGGAGCACATCGTTTTCCCGGAGATCGACTACGACAAGGTCGATCAGGTTTGGGGTTTCGACGTGATCGTTTGCACCACGGCTGATAATGACGATGAAGCGCGGGCCTTGCTCAAGCACTTCAATTTCCCGTTCCGTGCGAACTGACGCGTTTTTCAGAGGATAGAAGAGACATGGCCAAGAAAAGCGCCGTTGAGAAGAACAAACGCCGCCGCCGGATGGTGGATCAGTATGCCGCCAAACGTGCGGCGCTGAACGCGATTGTTCATGACAAGAATGCAAGCCCCGATGAGCGCTTCGAAGCGACGTTGAAGCTGGCCCAGTTGCCGCGTTCGTCCTCGAAAGTGCGTGTGCGCAACCGCTGCAACGTAACAGGCCGTCCACGTGCCTATTACCGCAAGCTGGGCATGTCGCGTATCGCACTGCGTGAGTTGGGTCTGGCCGGCGATGTGCCCGGCCTTGTGAAATCAAGCTGGTAGGAGGGTCTTCTCGATGGCGATGACAGATCCGATTGGAGATATGCTGACGCGCATTCGTAATGCGCAGATGCGCAACAAGACGAGTGTGGTAGCGCCCGCTTCCAAGCTCCGTGAACGCGTGCTGCAGGTGCTGGCCGATGAGGGCTACATTCGCGGTTATGCCCGCACGGAACTGGGTGACGGCAAGTCGGAGATCAGCATCGAGCTGAAATATTTCGATGGAGCGCCGGTCATTCGGAAAATCGAACGCGTGTCCAAGCCGGGCCGCCGTGTCTACGCCTCCGTGCGCAACATTCCGACGGTCAACAACGGGTTGGGTGTGTCGATCCTTTCGACGCCGAAAGGTGTGATGGCCGACCATCAGGCGCGCGAAGAGAATGTCGGTGGCGAGGTTTTGTGCCAGGTCTTCTAAGCGGTGCTTAGAGAAACCGGTCCAAGTGAAGGAAGAGATTGATGTCTCGTATCGGTAAGAAGCCGGTTACGCTGCCCAGTGGTGTAACCGCCAACATTGACGGCCAGACCGTCTCTGTGAAAGGCCCGAAGGGCGAGCTGTCGGTGACGGTTGTGCAGGAATGCTCCGTGGCAATGGGCGATGACGGCATCGAGGTTTCTCCTCGCGGCCAGGACAAGCGCTCGCGCTCCATGTGGGGCATGTCCCGCACGCTGGTTGACAACATCGTTGTCGGAGTAAGCGAAGGCTTCGAGAAAAAGCTGGAACTCAATGGCGTGGGTTATCGTGCTCAGGCGCAGGGCTCCAAGCTTACGCTGGCTCTTGGGTATTCCAACGATGTGATCTACGACGTGCCTGATGGCGTGTCGGTCGCTGTGCCCAAGCCGACCGAAATCGTTCTGTCGGGTATCGACAAGCAGCGGGTCGGTCAGGCCGCAGCCGAGATCCGCGAATTCCGTCCGCCCGAGCCGTACAAGGGTAAAGGCATCAAATATGCGGATGAGTACATCTTCCGCAAAGAAGGCAAGAACAAGTAGCAAGCACAGTCCGGCCGTTCAGTACCGTCCCAAGCCATTTGGAAAACGGGGATGCGGTCATCGCTTTGATAGGCAGAAAACATGGCACACAAGACCACAACAGAACGCCGCCGCGAACGTGTTCGCCGGCAAGTCCGCAAGGTTGCCAACGGTCGCCCGCGTTTGTCGGTCCACCGTTCGGGCCGTCACATTTACGCGCAGATCATCGACGATCTGGCGGGCCGTACTCTGGCCGCTGCGTCCTCGCTTGAAAAGGATATGCGTAGCAGCCTGAAGACCGGTGCTGACACCAACGCCGCTGCTGAAGTCGGCAAGCTGGTGGCCAGCCGCGCCAAGGAAGCCGGCGTCGAGAATGTCATTTTCGACCGCGGTGCCTACCGTTACCACGGTCGTGTCAAGGCTCTCGCTGAAGCTGCACGCGAAGGCGGACTGAACTTCTAGGAAGGGCGAGGGCGCTTTATCGCGTCCCTGTCTTTTCCTTTCACGCGGCCGTTTATGGACAGGCCGTTTCATCCTCCCGGCTGAGCTTATTGCCAGCCGCACTTGTTGGTAGGACCGTTCACCAGGACCGGTCCGCTGCAAGACAACCAAAACAGGATACTAAACTTATGGCATCTCGTGACCGTAATCGCGATGACCGCGACGAGAAGAGTGAATTTGTCGACAAGCTGGTCCACATCAACCGTGTTTCAAAGACGGTGAAGGGTGGTAAGCGTTTCGGCTTCGCAGCACTTGTTGTTGTCGGCGACCAGAAGGGCCGCGTTGGCTTCGGCCATGGTAAGGCCCGTGAAGTTCCCGAGGCTATCCGCAAGGCGACGGAATCGGCCAAGCGCTCAATGATCCGCGTGCCGCTGCGCGAAGGCCGCACGTTGCACCATGACGTTTTCGGCCGTCACGGCGCCGGCAAGGTTCTGTTGCGCGCTGCCCCTCCGGGCACCGGCATCATCGCAGGTGGTCCGATGCGTGCGGTTTTCGAGACGCTGGGTATTCAGGACATCGTCGCCAAGTCGCAGGGGACATCGAACCCCTACAACATGGTGCGCGCCACGTTCGATGCGCTGCGTGAGGAAGACAGCCCACGGTCCGTTGCGGCTCGTCGCGGCCTCAAGGTTTCCGTGCTTCAGGCCCGGCGCGGTGATGCCGCTCCGGTTGAAGCCTGAGCGGGCGAAGAACGGTAAGGAACAGAACCGATGGCAAAGACGAAAACCATCACCGTTGAGCAGATCGGCAGTCCGATTGGACGCCAGCCGGATCAACGCGCCACGCTGATCGGCCTTGGTCTCAACAAAATGCGCCGTAAAAAGACGCTGGAAGATACACCGTCCGTC
>JANQJE010000175.1 GCA_028281795.1 Cohaesibacteraceae bacterium
TGCAGGCGAGATATGCGCATGAGGCGGCATCGGTAACGTCCCAGTCGGCGGCGCGTCTGGGCCGGTTGAATGATGCTCTTTCTGCGCGATCCAAGCTGATGCGCCTGGCTGACCTGGAAGCATTGAACAGCACCGAACGTCAGGCCGTTGTTTCCTGGCAAAATGCGCTGGATGTCCAGCTTCGTGAGGCAGATCGGTTTGCCGCGCGCTGTGCTGGTCCGAAAATGCTGGTGGAAGCTTTGCTGTCGCAGGCTTTGCTTGCTGCTCTGGTCGTCCAGGATGCTGATGCCGGGCTGTCTTATCGGCACAGCCTTGAGATGTTGAAGGCCGGTTATGCCAAACAGGAGCTCGATGGTGCGTTGCGCCTTCTAGCAAAGACCCCTCGCCCGATGCCAGCTGAAGTGCTGGCCGGTTTGCCGATGTCTCTGCTGGACCGGCTTGATGCGCTGGACACATCCTGCCCTGTCCCCACACTTCCAGCCAGCGCTCCGGCTTTGGCCGATCTGTCGGACAAAACCGCGCAAATGCTTGAGAAGCGATTGGCGGGTCCGCTCAAGAGCCCAAAGCCCAAAACCGCCAGGAAGGCCGGGGACGGTGAGCCTAAGAAAGTGAAGAAATCCAAGGACGGAGACGCCAAGGCGTCCAGGTCCAAGCGGGCGGCACGAGCAAAGTCGTCCTCTAGTCTGTTCGGCCGTCTTTTTGGGCGCAACCGGATCAAACAGTCCGATCTCAAAACGGCTGATCTCAGCGAACAGCCGCTTTATCACGCCGACACGTTGTTCAAACACGATCCAGGAAGCGGTCTTGAAGCCTATCAGGCTCTGGTCGATGCCCATCCGCGTTGGGCGCTTGCGCGTCTGCGCCTGGCCGAAGCTCAACTGGAAGCGGGCATCGCCGACTGTGTGCCGAACCTCATGGCCTGTGCGGAGCTTTTGCCAAGTGCCCTTCCCAGCGTTCTTGATCGGCTGCAAAGCGCGCTGGCCATGGTCAGCCCTCTGGAAGAAGAACCGCTGCGCAAGGCCGTTGACCAGTTGCTGATCAACGCCGATGCCATCGCCCGGGAGCGCAGCGAAATCGAGCTTGACGGACTGGGTGCTCCAACGCTCGATGCGCAGGATCTCGATATGTTGAAAAGCCTGCTGGCCAATACACAGGGGTTGCGCGAGGCGTGGATATTCGCCGCGCCCTGTGCCTGGATGGCAGAGGTTCCCCACCATGCGATCCTTGGTCTGGCGCCCCGCATGGCACCGGACGATGCACAGGCCATCGCTGTTGCCCTTGCCGAGCATGCTGCTGTTTCAGGGACGGTCGCTGTCCATATCGAAACCGGCACACCGCATGGTGCTCTGGGAGATGCATTGGCTTCGCGACCATCGATCTGGCGCGCCGGACACCGGTGAAACGAGCTGCTAGAGCATTCTGTTCTTAGGTGGGAGCGGTTTGATGGAGGAGATTTTTCGTGTCCGGATAGGAGAAGACCGCAGCGCGATGCCCTCGCATCGCGCGAGGATTTCGACGCAGCCGGAGCGGAAAAGATCGCCAAGCCGACAGTTCAAAGCCAAGTTGGCCGACGTGCCGGACGCAACCGTTTGAGCTTGGTCTTTTGCCCCGGTGCAGCGTTGCGGGCCGGTTGCGGTGATAACACCGCGGCCCAACCCGCTCCTTGCACCGAGCCAAAATCCACGGCGCTCAAACGCTTCCACCTAAGAACAGAACGCTCTGGGGGAAAAGCCGCGCGCGCCCTTTAAGGCACCTTGCAGGGGCGAAGGCGCACGGCTATGAACCCAACTCATGACCGCTTCTGCTGATGCCTCTCATGCCCGTCAGGACGCTCCGCGTTTTGCGCACCGGCATTTGTTGGGCATAGAGGGTTTGGAGCCCTGGGACATCGAGGCGCTTCTCGACCTTTCCGAAGATGCCATTGAAGTCAGCCGTAAGGTTGAGAAAAAGCTCTCCACGTTGCGCGGCCGCACCCAGATCAATCTTTTTTTTGAGGCGTCGACGCGTACGCAGTCGTCCTTTGAACTGGCCGGAAAGCGTCTTGGGGCGGATGTGATGAACATGTCCGTCGCATCGTCCTCGGTGAAGAAGGGCGAGACGCTTGTGGACACGGCCGCGACACTCAACGCCATGCGGCCCGATATCATCGTGGTGCGCCATCACGCTGCCGGGGCGGTACAGTTGCTGGCGCGCAAGGTCGGTTGTTCGGTCGTGAACGCCGGGGACGGTGCGCATGAGCATCCCACGCAGGCACTGCTCGACGCTCTGACCATCCGCCGCCACAAAGGCTCGCTCAACGGGCTGGTTGTGGCAATTTGCGGCGATATCCTTCACTCCCGTGTGGCCCGCTCCAACATCATCCTGCTCAATGCGATGGGCGCGCGCGTCCGTCTTTGTGGTCCATCGACCCTCATGCCGACCGGGGCCGCACGCCTGGGGTGCGAGGTGTTTACCTCCATGCGCGAAGCTCTCGACAGCGCCGATGTGGTCATGATGTTGCGACTCCAGCGTGAGCGCATGCATGCCGCTCTCATTCCATCCACGCGCGAGTATTTCCGTTACTACGGTCTTGATGCGGTGAAGCTGGGCTACGCCAAGCCCGATGCGCTGGTGATGCATCCTGGTCCCATGAATCGCGGCGTCGAGATCGATCCTGAGGTCGCCGAAAGTGCGCAAAGCGTGATCAATGAACAGGTGGAGATGGGCGTGGCCGTACGCATGGCGGTGCTGGATGCTCTGGCTCATCACCTGCCCGGGTCCAACACATCGCCTGAAGCAGGGGTGATCTAGGCGGTGGCGGTTCGACCGACAAAGATCAGCAATGTCCGTGTGATCGACCCATCGCGCGGTCTTGATGCGCAAGGTGCCATTCTGATGATCGATGGGCGGATCATTGCGGCCGGCCCGGATGCCGTGTCGACGGCAGAGCCGGATGGATGCTTATCGATCGATGGCCGTGGTGCCGTTGCCTGTCCCGGCCTTGTCGACATGCAGGTGCGCGTCGGCGAGCCGGGTGCCGAGCATTTGGAGACATTGGCGTCCGCCAGCCAGGCCGCTGCCGCTGGGGGGGTGACCAGTCTTGGTGTCATGCCGGACACCGATCCGGTGATCGATGATGCGGCACTGGTGGATTTTCTCATGCGCCGGGCCCGTGACACCGCCATTGTCCACATTCATCCCATCGCTGCGCTCACCAAGGAACTTGCGGGCGAGGAGATGGCTGAAATCGGCCTGCTCAAGGAGGCCGGTGCGGTGGCTTTCTCCAATGGCCGTTTGCCGGTCGGTAACGCTGCCATCATGCGCCACGCGCTCACCTATGCACGCGATTTCGGCGCTTTGGTCATTCACCATCCTGAAGATCCGGACCTGCGTGGTGCCGGTGTCATGCACGAAGGTGAGACAGCCACACGGTACGGCCTGCCGGGTATTCCCGTCGAAGCTGAATTGATCATGCTCGACAGAGACATCCGTCTGGCACAGCTCACCGGCGGCCGATATCATGCGGCGCAGATTTCCTCGGCGCAGAGTGTTGAGACCGTGCGCCGCGCCAAAGCTGCTGGTGTCGAACTGAGTGTGGGGGTCTCGGTCAACCATCTGTCGCTCAACGAAATCGACATTGGCATGTGGCGCAGTTTCTTGAAGCTCTCGCCGCCGTTACGGACCGAAGACGACCGGATGGCGCTGATTGAAGGCGTCCGGGACGGGACGATTGACGTCATCATCTCCGATCATGACCCACAGGATGTTGAGCGCAAACGTCACCCGTTTGCCGAGGCGCATGATGGCGCCATCGGTTTGGAGACACTGCTTCCGGCCGCTATGCGGTTGGTGCACAATGAGCATGTCACCCTGGTTGAGCTTATCGACAAGCTGTCGACCACACCGGCCCGTATCCTTGGTCTCAATGCAGGCACGTTGCGTCCGGGTGCCCCGGCTGATGTGATCGTGTTCGATCCCGATGAACCATGGGTTCTGGATCGGCATGCGCTTTACTCGCGCTCAAAAAACACGCCGTTCGAAGATGCTCGCTTCTCCGGCCGCCTGGCCCTCACGTTCGTTGGCGGCAAGAAAATCGCCGAGCGCGACGATGACGGGTCGATTCACTTGGTGGCGTAGGCCGGATCGCCGTTTGCAGTTCATCATCAGATCGTTAGGTTAGGCCCGTTGAGCGTAAAGGAATGCGATGCCTGATCCCATCAATCTCGCGGCCTCTGGTCCATTCTTTCTGGCTGCCTTTGTGTTCGGTTACCTCTTGGGTTCAATCCCGTTCGGTTTGCTGCTGACCAAGCTGGCCGGTCTTGGCGATGTGCGCTCGATCGGTTCGGGCAACATCGGCGCGACC
>JANQJE010000176.1 GCA_028281795.1 Cohaesibacteraceae bacterium
GCGAGGCATCGAAGAACTGGCACTCCTTGCAATCCATCACCGACACCATCCTGGCCGGCAGACTGGAGCGCGGCGATCTCGTCGTTGCGCTTGGTGGCGGGGTGATCGGCGATCTGGCCGGTTTTGCAGCGGCCGTCACCCGTCGCGGTATGCGGTTCGTTCAGGTGCCGACCACATTGCTGGCGCAGGTCGACAGCTCTGTCGGAGGGAAAACCGGCATCAACACCGAACACGGCAAGAATCTTGTCGGCGCTTTTCATCAGCCCATCCTTGTAATCGCAGATACCGGCACGCTGGACACCTTGCCAGAACGTGAGGTGAAGGCCGGTTACGCCGAGGTGGTGAAATACGGCCTGATTGACGACACACCGTTTTTCGAATGGCTGGAAGTCCATGCACCGGCGCTGCTGGCCGGTGATAGCGGTTACCGCACCGAAGCCATTGCGCGATCCTGCGCCGCCAAAGCGCGCATCGTCGCCCAGGACGAGTTCGAAAACGGTCGCCGGGCTTTGCTCAATCTTGGCCATACATTTGGCCACGCGCTGGAAGTGCTGTGCGATTACGATGCGGCCAGACTTGTGCATGGCGAAGGCGTTGCCATCGGCATGGTCCTGGCCCATCGTTTTTCACAACACCTTGGCCACTGTCCGGGCCAGGACGTCGACCGCGTTGTCCGGCACCTTGAAGCTCTTGGCCTGCCGACCGATATCGGCGACATTGGCGGGTTCGTCCCGACGCTCGATGAACTTGTCAACGCGATGAAGCAGGATAAAAAAGTCTCCGGTGGCACACTCACCTTCATCCTGACGCGCGGCATCGGCCAAAGTTTCATCGCCAAGAACGTTCCCGAAGACGAGCTTCGCGCGTTTCTTACTCAAACTCTCAACCTTGCTTAGGTCCAAGCACCGCAGATGATCACCACCGAAATTTGGCTCACCGGCCTTGCCGTTTTCGGCCTTCTGATCCTGTCCGCGTTTTTTTCCGGCTCGGAAACCGCCCTGACCGCCGTGTCCCGCGCGCGCATGATGCAGCGCGAGAAAACCGGTGACAAACGGGCCGGCCTGGTCGGCAAGCTCACCGAAGCACGTGAACGCCTGATTGGCGCGTTGCTGCTCGGCAACAACCTCGTCAACATCCTTGCCTCGGCCCTCACCACAGCTCTCTTCACAGGCCTGTTCGGCGAGTCCGGCGTGGCTTACGCAACGCTGGTCATGACGGCGCTGGTTCTCATTTTCGCCGAGGTCTTACCGAAAACGCTCGCCATTTCGAACACCGACAGGTTCGCAACGTTCGTTGCCCCGGTCGTACGGGTCGTCGTGGCTGTGTTTGCGCCAATAACGGCAGCGGTCCAGTGGTTCATCCGCAATCTGCTAAAGCTTTTCGGCGTCGATGTTGAAAACATGGACGTGCTGTCGGCACATGAGGAGATCCGCGGCCAGCTCGATTACCTGCATCGCGAAGGGTCGGTCGTTAAGGACGACCGCGATCGCTTGGGTGGCGTTCTCGACTTGCACGACCTGGAAGTCTCGGACGTCATGATCCACCGCACGAAAATGCAGTCGATCGACATCGATCAGCCCAGAGAATACATCATCGATCAGATCTTGAAGAGCCCGCACACGCGCATTCCGCTTTGGAAGGATCGTTCCGACAACATTGTCGGCGTCGTTCACGCCAAGGATGTGCTACGCGCCCTGCATGCCAAAGGCGGACCGGGCAAGGTGAATGTTGAAGAGGTTGCGCAGAGCCCGTGGTTCGTCCCCGACACGACGACTCTGCAGGCCCAGCTCAACGCGTTTCTGAAACGTAAGGCGCACATTGCCCTTGCCGTCGATGAGTATGGTGAGGTGCAGGGCCTGATCACGCTGGAAGATATTCTTGAAGAGATCGTCGGCGACATCAACGACGAGCACGATGTATCCGCCGAAGGCGTGCGTCCGATGCCGGACGGCTCTGTGGTGGTGGATGGTGGCGTGCCCATCCGCGACCTCAATCGGGTGATGGACTGGGGCCTCCCGGATGATGAAGCCACAACCATTGCCGGCCTCGTGATCCATGAAGCAAGGCTGATCCCGGACCGCGGGCAAGCCTTCACCTTCCACGGTTTCCGTTTCAACGTTCTGCGCCGCCAAGGGAACCGTGTCACCAGCCTGAAGATCGCACCTTTGACAATCAAACCGAGGCCGGGCCTCTAGAGCGCATTGTTCTTAGAACGCGCGTTGGTGTTCAATCTTCCAAAGTCAGACCTGTTGTCATCCTTTGGCTTGGCCGGCCTTCCTGATTGTATTCGTTGTAAACACTGGCTGTCACGTAATTGCCCATCAGTTGCAACTCCACCAGCCGCGTGGCGGTAAAGGTGAAAAACAGGGCTTGAAGGATAGGACCGTCAATTGCCGTTTGCTCGGCATAACGCCATGTGCACAAAGTGCGGCCGCAACGGGTCTCCGCTTTAACCCGCAAACCGGTGACGACACCGGCATCACACCCGATATCCAGCGTGACACGCGCCAGTTCATGGGCGTTTGCATTGCGATCCCGCCAAACACTTCGCCCCTCATGCACACACCAGCTAGCGGCAGGCACCGCAATTCTGTTTTGGGCTTGTACTGGCACAGAAACACCAAGAGAGGCCGCTACGAGAACACATGTGAGAAGCCAACGCATAACTCAGTCCTCCACTCGAGCGCGTGGATGGGCTTGCCGATAACTCGCCATGAGCGCGCTGCCATCCACGCGGGTGTACACCTGGGTGGTAGAAAGGCTCGCATGACCCAGAAGATCCTGGATCGTACGTAAGTCTCCTCCATTGGCGAGCAGATGCGTCGCAAAAGCATGCCGCAATGCGTGAGGTGTCGCACTCGACGGCAAGCCCAAACGCCCGCGTGCGGTCTCGGTGACACGTCGCACAATCCGTTGGTCAAGCGGTCCGCCTCGCGCCCCACGAAAGAAAGGCTCGTCGGCCTGAAGTGAAAAAGGGACGAGTTTTGCGTAAGCGTCACATGCCTCGCTGATCGCCGGCAAAACGGGGACCACACGTGTCTTTCCGCCCTTGCCGGTAATCTGCAAAGACCGCGTTTCCCGGGCCACGGAAGGCGCATCCTGAGCGGTCAGGGACAGCGCCTCCGATACGCGCAGGCCAGCCCCGTACATCAATGCAAAAACAGCAGCATTGCGCGCAACGATCCAGGGCTCGGCTTCCAGATCATCGGCCTCACCGCGCGCCATTCGCAAAGCTGCGTCCGGGTCCACCGGGCGCGGCAGTCGATCGGGAAGTTTTGGGGTCTTGACTGCACGGGCCGGTGCCGCTTGTGCCAAACCTTCACGCTCCAGGAACGTCAGATAGGAGCGAATGGCTGCAAGATTGCGGGCTCTGGTGCGCGCGCTTGCACCCTCTTCGACACGCTCTGCCAGGAAACGTCGCAGCGTGGCTGGGCGCAGCGACGCCAACGCGGACATTATGTCGCTGTCACGATCACTTAAAAAGCGAAGAAAGGCCGAAACATCCGTGCTGTAAGCCTGAAGCGTGGCGTTGGCCAGACGTCGTTCGGCACGCAGGTGACCTAGCCAGTCTGCAAAACGGCAGGCTGGCAGGGCCTCCAGAACGCTGGTCGACGCACGGGTCATAATCATAATCGTACCATACGGCTTGTTAGCCACTTGTTAATCGCTTGACGTTGCGTCGACTCAGGCGGATCAGAATATTTTAAGAGTAAATCTTGCCATCCTGTTGACATAGCGGTTCTGAAGGCTAGTTTCGCGCCACGCCGTACGAGTGCATTTTTGTCGTTTGCGAGAATCGCTGAAGTCTCGCAACGCATTGTTTTTTGTTGTTTTATTTCAACAATACTAGGAAGAATGCTTTGCGTTCGGCGAACAACAGGGAGATTATTTTGTCCATCAGAAATTTGTTCTTAACCGCTGGTCTTGCTTTCACGGCGCTCACCGGCGCAACCGCCCTTGCTCCAACACAGGCAATGGCCTGTGATCTCGACCGCGACATCGTTTTTGGCGACCTCGATTGGTCATCTGCACAGTTTCACAACCGTTTGGCCCAGTTCATTCTGGAAGAAGGTTATGGCTGCACCACCGACGTGATCCCCGGTTCAACGCTGCCGATCTACAATGGCATGGCACGCGGCGACATCGATATCGCGATGGAGATTTGGGTGCCCAATGTGCAGGACTGGTGGGACGAAGAAACCAGCAAAGGCACCGTTGAGTCCGTGGGTCTGGCCTACCCGGACGCCGTTCAGGGCTGGTTCGTCCCCCGATATCTGGTCGAAGGCGACAATGCACCTGCGGCCGGTCTGACGTCGGTCAGTCAGCTCGGTGATTATGCGAGTGTGTTCGAGGATCCCGAAGATCCCGACATGGGACGCTTCTACAATTGCATCGCCGGCTGGGGCTGTGAGGATGCCAACACGCGCAAGCTGCATGCTTACGGGCTGGACGAAACCTTCACGAACTTCCGTCCCGGCACAGGTGGTGCACTGGCGGCCGCCATCGAGTCGGCGATCCTGCGCGAGCGGCCGATCGTATTCTACTACTGGGGTCCGACATGGGTCCTCGGCAAGGTTGGCGATCAGGTCATTCAACTGGAAGAACCTGCCTACGACGCTGACACTTGGGCGGAGATGATGGCGGCCGATCCGGCCGACAGTGCAGAAGTGGCAACCGCCTATCCGGTCATCCCGGTGGAAATCGGCGTCAACAGCGAGTTCGGCGCTCAGGCCCCGACCATTGTTGAATTCCTCGGCAACTACACCACAACAGGTGCCATGGTCTCACAGGCGCTTCTCTACATGCAGGAAAACGATGTAGAGGCTGACGAAGCGGCGCTCAACTTCCTGCGCACCCGGGAGGACGTGTGGACGCAGTGGGTCGCAGACGACGTGGCCGACAGAGTGCGTGCCGCGCTCTAAGGCATAACTGGCAAGAAAACAGAAAACGCCGGGGATCAATCCCCGGCGTTTTTGTTTGTGGCCGTCTTCCGACTCTGAAACAGTCGGAAAACGGCAAATCTAAGCCTCGCGGATATCCACGAAATGCCCATGAACCGCCGCTGCGGCTGCCATCGCTGGCGAGACAAGATGCGTCCGCCCTTTGAACCCCTGACGGCCTTCAAAGTTGCGGTTCGATGTCGAGGCGCAACGTTCTTCCGGCGACAGCTTGTCGGCGTTCATCGCCAGACACATGGAACAGCCCGGTTCGCGCCAGTCAAACCCGGCTTCAATAAAGATCCTATCCAGCCCTTCCTGCTCAGCCTGGGCCTTCACAAGGCCGGAGCCCGGCACGATCATGGCCGAAAGGGTGTCGGACACTTTCCTGTCCTTCACGACCTTGGCCACTTCGCGTAGATCCTCGATGCGTCCGTTGGTGCAGGAACCAATGAACACACGATCGAGCTTGATATCGGTCATCCTGGTGCCTGGCGTCAGACCCATGTAGGCAAGCGCCCGCTCTTTCGAAGCGCGTGTGTTCGGATCTTCGATCCGTGCCGGGTCCGGCACGGAGCCCGTCACCGAAACAACATCTTCCGGGCTTGTACCCCAGGTGACGATCGGCGGTAAATTGGCGGCATCCAGTACAACTTCACGGTCAAAGTGCGCGCCTTCGTCCGACGGCAGCGTTTCCCAATAGGCTCTGGCCATCTCCCAGGCACCGCCTTTTGGCGCGCGTGGACGGCCATTGATGTAGGTATAGGTCTTTTCGTCCGGTGCAATGAGTCCGGCGCGGGCGCCGCCTTCGATCGACATGTTACAGACCGTCATGCGGCCTTCCATGGACAGCGCCCGGATCGCCTCACCGGCATATTCGATCACACTACCGGTACCGCCGGCCGTGCCGATCTCACCAATGATGGCAAGAATAACATCCTTTGCCGTCACGCCGTCAGGCAACGCACCATTCACGGTGACGCGCATATTTTTCGCTTTTTTCTGAATCAGCGTCTGCGTGGCCAGCACATGCTCCACCTCGGACGTTCCAATCCCGTGAGCAAGCGCCCCAAACGCACCATGCGTGGACGTATGCGAGTCACCGCAGACAATCGTCATGCCTGGAAGCGTGAAACCCTGTTCGGGACCGACGATGTGAACGATACCCTGTCGGATATCGACTTCATCGTAATACTCGATGCCGAACTCTTTCGCATTGCCGGCCAGCGTATCCACCTGGAGCGCGCTTTCCGGGTCATCGATCCCCTTCGACCGGTCTGTCGTCGGCACATTGTGATCGACCACGGCAAGCGTGCGCTCCGGCGCACGGACCTTGCGGCCTGCCATACGAAGCCCCTCGAAGGCCTGCGGGCTGGTGACCTCATGGACCAGATGGCGGTCGATGTACAAAAGCCCGGTGCCATCGTCCTGCATATGGACAAGATGGTCGTCCCAGATTTTGTCGTACATCGTACGGGGCTTGCCCGAAGCGTCGGCCATGGCGAAAGTCCTGATACCAAGAAAAGTGCAAGCGCTTGAGATAGCGCCTCTGGCTTGCGCATGCAACGGGTCAGGCCCCCGAACAATCCTAGGGCCGGGACCCATTCATCTGGCTGAAATGGTCGAGGCGCGTTTGTGCGGATGCAAGGAGCAGGCCCGCAGGACGTCTTGCGACTTTCAAGGGGTTGCGACACAGCAGTCCGTGCAAACACGCCCGATCCGAAGGACGGTCGATCTGCCTGCGCCCTACGGCGTCAAAGCCCTCGACCGGGGGATGAACCCCGCTCTTCGGACTTTTCCTTGTATCGCTTGTCATATCGAACGCCATTTCAATCACATGAATGGGTCCTGACCCTAAGCCACACAACGTCATTCAGCCTCGGTTCATCGCAGGCCTGGTAAAGTGTGACGGCTGTCACGGCATTGCCTTGCGCAGCCGCTAAATGGCGGGCTGCGCAATGTGGGGCATGGACGGCCATCCGGTGGACAATCCGTCGCAGCCGGGCGTAGATGATGCCGAAGCAGATAAGCAGCGTGGAACGCAATGCGTCGCATCTGCGCCAACAAGGGGGACCAGCGAGAATGGCACTTTCAAACCACACCGTCCGGACACGGAAACTTTTTACCGGGGTCGCCACCGCTGCCCTTTCGCTGGGCTTCATTGCTTCGGCGTCCGCACAGAACAGTCAGTTGGACCCGACCTTCGGCACGATAACCGAAGCTCAAGGCTTTGGCTCCACAGACATCACGATCCAGGCAGGCGGCGATATCGATGCCTCCTCCATCGCCGGCACGTGCAACGGCTTCATCGCCGATGCTCCGGATTTGGTGGTCGATTATTCGGGGCCCAATGGCCTTTTGATCGAAGCACGTTCCGAGGCCGATACCACCATCGTGGTGCAAACACCGGCTGGGGCAACGCTGTGTAATGACGATTCCAACGGCTTGAACCCGGCCGTGGAGACAGCCGGCGGCGAGACCGGCAGCTTTGCGATCTGGGTCGGCACGTTTGATCCGATCCAGAACAACACCTATCCCGATGCCGACGTCACCGTCTCGGAGCTTTCCTTCGCGCAGCCAACCGCCCCGCCTACACCAACTCCGGTCGGCACCTTCGATACCGTGAGCGCACCCACCTTCGGCAGCGTTAGCCTGTCGGACCTCAATCAGGAACACACAATCGGCCTGCAGGCGGGCGGTGCGATCGAGGCCTTCTCGGTCAACCAGGCCTGTGCCGGTTTTGTCGCCGAAGTGCCGGACTATGTTATCGACTATGCCGGCGGCCGCGTACCGATGACCATCGCAGCCGATTCTGAAGCCGACACAACTCTGGTGGTGATCGCTCCAGACGGCCAGGTGTATTGCAACGACGATGATTTCGATCTGAACCCGGCCGTTACCATCAACGGTGCAGCCGCCGGATCTTACACTGTCTATGTCGGAACCTATGCGGCCATTGAAAACGATTTCTACCCCGATGCAACGCTGACCATCTCCAGCGGAAGCGCGCAGCAGACGGGCGGCGGTATTCTGGAGCGGGCACGTCAGACCCCGACTTTCGGCTCAACGCAGTTGAATGCGGGCTTTGGCGCACATGCGGTTGATGTTCAGGCCGGTGGTTTCCTGGAAGGCATCGAATTTGGGGAAACCTGCAACGGATTCTTTGCCGATGCGCCGGATTACGTGGTCAACTACGGCGGCGATATGGCACTGCGCATCACGGCGACCTCGCAGGAAGACACGACCATGGCTGTTGTGACGCCCGATGGTCAGGTTCTCTGCAACGATGATTTCTCAGGGCTCAACCCAGGGCTTGTCACACCTGACGGCGCCGCCGGCGATTACGCCATCTGGATTGGCACATTCAGCGAAATCCAGAACGAAACATATCCCGAGACAAGCCTCGCCATCGAGGAGATATCAACCACAAAAGTGCAACCATCCGGCGCGATCACATCCATTTCGCTGACTGCGGGCTTCACACCCGACCCCTTCACGACCGTGCTTGCCGCTGGTGGCGCTCTGGACGCAAGCACCATCGACCCGGCCTGTTATGGCAGCATCGCCAGCGAACCTGACTTCGTTTTGAACTACACAGCAGGCGATTGGCCGCTGCGCATCTTCGTCACGTCCGATGCAGACACCACGCTCCTGATGCGCACGCCTGGCGGCGATGTGCTCTGCAATGACGATGCTGACGGACTGAACCCGTCCCTTGCGCTGCAGAACCCGGAATCGGGCCGTTATGAGGTATTCATCGGAACGTACGATCCGTCGGGCGGCAATCCGGATGCAACGCTCGCAGTCACGGAGATTCTGGACCAGAAAGAGCTGCCCGAAGGTGCTCTGACGGAGACGAACGTGACACTCGGCATGACCCGGCGAGAGTTTGACCTGCTCGCCGGCGGTTCGTTCCCGGCCTTCGATACCTTCGGAAGCAATTGCAATGGCTATGTGGCCAGCAATCCGGACTTTCTGGCTTATGTCGATGACGCCGGCATCGATGTCGAAATGACGGTCCGTTCAGCAGAGGACACGACACTGGTGGTGCGTGCGCCGGACGGACAATTGATCTGTGATGATGACTCTGGCGGGGATTTCAACCCACTGGTTGTGCTGGAGAGCGCTCAGATCGGTGCCTATGAAGTCTGGCTTGGCACCTTCTCATCTGTCGGCAATGCCCCGGCTGCTCTTTCTGTGCGTGACATCAACGCCGATACCGGAACGGCACCGAACGTTCCGGGCGGCGGCAAGAAATAAGCCACTGATACAGCAGACCAACCAAAAGGCGGTGCAGGCGTATCGCCTTTTTATTGCCGCGAAACGAGGCGACCAATCCGGTAGTGTAGCGTTTCGTGATCACGGGATGCGCGTTACGCGTCAACCAAATGTTTGATGGTGTCGCCGCATCCTCCTTTGCCGCGCCTGCTGGCTGAAACCGGCCGCGCATCCATCGCACCATAGGAGTTGAGCCAAAATGACGACACAGACCTTGTCCGCTACCCCGCGCGCGAAACGCGCCAGGAAAACAATGGTCGCAAGCGCCGTGCTTGCCGGTGCGCTGGCCATGGCCGGGTGCCAATCCATGAGCCGTGTCGACCAGAACACGCTTGCCGGCGGAATCATCGGCGGCGGTCTTGGCGCCGTCACAGCAGCGGCTCTCGGCGCAAGTGCGGGTTGGGTTGTCGTTGCAGGCGCTGCGGGCGCAACGGCTGGTGCCCTTTTCGCGCGCAATGCTTCGACCAACCAGTGCGCTATCTCAAACGGTGATGGCACCTACCGTATTGTAAGCTGCTGACGCCAGAGCCGAAAAGTCGGTGCCTTCTCGCTGG
>JANQJE010000190.1 GCA_028281795.1 Cohaesibacteraceae bacterium
TGTGTTGCATGGCGCTGAACACAGAGTGGTTCCCGATCGGATTGAAACCGGCACCTACGCCATGGCCACCGCAATGACCGGCGGCAAGGTCACTTTGACCGGCACACAGGCGCAGCATCTGGGTGCCGCGCTCGACACGCTGGAAGAAGCCGGTGTTTCGGTCGAACGTCAGGCGGACAGCCTGACGATTGCGCGCAACGGCAACGGGATCATGCCGGTCAACGTGACGACTGAACCTTTTCCGGGCTTTCCGACAGATCTTCAAGCGCAATTGATGGCGCTGATGACCATGGCGCAGGGCACATCGACCATCAGAGAGACGATTTTCGAAAACAGGTTCATGCATGTGGCCGAGCTTGCTCGTCTTGGTGCCACGATCCGTCTTGATGGTCAGAATGCTTACATTGACGGGCAAGCATCGCTCGCAGGTGCGGAAGTGATGGCCACCGACCTGCGCGCCTCGGTATCGCTGGTCATTGCCGGTTTGGCGGCACAGGGTGAAACCACGGTTGGTCGTGTCTATCATCTGGACCGTGGTTTTGAGAATCTGGAAGAGAAGCTTTCGGCATGTGGTGCGCAGATCGAGCGTCTGGCCGCCTGATCCATCATGAGCACGCCCCCAAACCTACTTAAGCTGGCCGCTTTCGACGCCGACGATCTCGCGGTCTTATCGGCGGCCATGCAGGATGCGATCGTTAAAACCGGTGAGATGACGTATCTTCCTGGCGAAAAACGGTTTGCCATGGTTGGCAATCGCTTCGCGTGGGAAGTCAATGCGGCGCGCGCCAAGCCGCCCTATGAGCGACGCAGAACCGGCCTGCAAGTCACCCGCGCTTTGAAGGCCGAACTCGCCGGTATTGATCTCAAACGGTCCGATGATGTGCTGGAGCTTCTATCGATTGCCTTTGAATCAACCGACGAGCCAGCCGGCATCGTCACATTGGCGTTTTCCGGGGGTGCAACAGTGCGGCTTCATGTTGAATGCCTGGAACTTGCCATGGCCGATCTTGGTGGTGCATGGACGACGGATTCCCTGCCCACGCACCCTGATACCATGCCGGATGCCGAAAGCGGCGCCTAACTTCGCCTAACTTCCACCGTTTTGATTTGAGACCTGCCCCCCATGCCGATGCGCCTCGACACGCGTGACGACGGTTTTGAAGCCGATTTTGTCGCCCTGCTTTCCGCCAAACGAGAGGATGCCGCCGATGTACGCGAGGCGGTGGATACCATCCTGGCCGATGTGCGTGCCCGCGGCGATGAAGCGGTATGCGCCCTGACGGCCCAGTATGACAGGCTCGCCCTTACGCCAGAGACCATGCGTGTGAGCGAAAGCGAAATCGAAGCAGCGACAAAGGAGGTTAGCGTCGATGTGCGCGCGGCCCTCGATCTGGCCGCTCACCGCACCGAAGCGCATCATGTCCGACAGTTGCCGAAGGACGACGGCTACACCGACTCGCTTGGCGTGTCGCTTGCTTCGCGCTGGACACCACTGGACGCCGTGGGACTCTATGTGCCGGGCGGTACCGCGAGCTATCCGTCCTCTGTTCTGATGAATGCGATACCGGCCAAAGTGGCCGGTGTGGGACGCATTGTTATGGTTGTCCCAACCCCCGATGGCGTGACCAATCCGGCGGTTCTTGCAGCCGCGAAACGCGCCGGCGTCGACGAGATCTATCGGATCGGTGGAGCGCAGGCCGTTGCAGCGCTGGCCTATGGAACCAAGACCATCGCACCGGTCGCCAAAATTGTCGGACCCGGCAATGCCTATGTCGCGGCTGCCAAACGCGCGGTCTTCGGCACGGTCGGTATCGACATGATCGCCGGGCCGTCGGAGGTTCTGATCATTGCTGATGCAGATGCCAACCCGGAGTGGGTTGCCGCCGATCTCCTGGCCCAAGCCGAACATGATCAAGCTGCACAATCTATTGTCGTTACACTTGACGATCATCTGGGTGATGCAATCGCCGATGCCGTCGAGCGTCAGTTGGACGATTTGTCCCGCCGCATGATCGCCGAAGCAAGCTGGCGGGATTATGGTGCGATCATTCGCGTGCAGTCCCGCGAGGAAGCTGCCGACCTCGCCAACAGGATCGCTGCTGAACATCTGGAGCTGGCCGTCGCCGACCCTGAAGAGCTGATGGAAAAAATCCGTCACGCCGGGGCAATCTTTCTTGGCCACCACACGCCGGAGACCATTGGAGACTATGTGGGCGGGTCCAACCATGTGCTGCCCACCGCCCGGTCTGCACGTTTTTCCTCCGGCCTGTCGGTGATGGATTTCATCAAGCGCACCTCGGTGCTGTCCTGCACCCCCGAAGCGCTCGCCAAGCTCGGCCCGGCCGCCATCACACTGGCGCAGACGGAGGGGTTGACGGCGCATGCCCGTTCCGTTGCGATACGCTCCAACCGAACCTAGCAGCTGCAGGCGAGCCGGATACCCGGTCAGCTTCCCGATCCGAGGACATAGCGTTGCCCGATCCCAGCCCTGCTCCTTCGCAAGCGGCCAGCCCTGAGACAACGAGCCGAAACCAGCTTGTCTCCGTGGTGATCGACGAGGTCTCGATTGGGCGCTCCGGCCCGAGCATCGATCACGAACGGCAGGTAGCGATTCACGATCTTCTGGAGGAAAACACGTTCGCGCTGCCCGGTCATGACCGCGGCCCCTATGCGTTATATCTCTCCGTGGTCGAACGGCGGCTGGTATTCGATGTGCGCGAAGCGTCCAGCGACGATCCTGTGGTTGCCCACATGCTGGCGCTGTCACCGCTGCGGCGGGCAGTGAAGGATTATCACCTGATTTGCGATAGCTATTATGAGGCGATCAAATCAGCGAGCCCCCGACAGATCGAAGCCATCGACATGGGCCGCCGTGGCCTACACGACGACGGGTCCAGGCTGCTCATGGATCGGCTCGACGGCAAGATCGCCATAGACTTTGAGACAGCGCGGCGCTTGTTCACGCTGGTCTGTGTTCTCCACTGGAAGGGTTGAGGCAAACCGGTGGCGGGCCCAGCAGCCGGGCTTGAGACCTTCGATCCGAACGGTCCGAATGCGCCCGATTCGGCCACGCCCGGCTCGGTTCTGTTTGCCTGTTCCATGAATGCGGTACGTTCTCCGGTGGCGGAGCTTCTGGCCAAAAATCTGGTGCCCGGCAAGTTTTACATTCAATCAGCAGGCGTACGCGCAGGCGAGCCTGACCCCTTTACCGTTGCGATCATGAAAGAGATGGGCCTCGATCTTGAGCGCCATCGGCCGCGCACCTTTGAAGACATTGAAGACAGTTTCTTCGATCTGATCATCACGCTTGCCCCTGAAGCCCATCACCGTGCTCTGGAGCTGACGCGCGACCAATCGGTTGAAGTGGAATACTGGCCGACGGCAGACCCGACCCTTGTCCAGGGATCGCGCGAGCATATCTTAGAAGCCTACCGGTCGATGCGCGACGGATTGGCCGCCAGGATCAAAGCACGCTTTCTTCCGCCTTGATCGCACTTACCCACTGCCCAGAGCATATCTTGTTGAGATTGAATCGTTTGAGCGCTGGCTGAAGCCAGCCCAAGCCTTCACTTGTGACGGCTTTTCGGTTACATCGCGCGACACACGGATGTACGGGCAGCCCCCAACAGCCCTTAGAACAGGAACCGTATGACAAAAGAAGAAGTCTTGGAGTTTCCCGGTGTCGTCACCGAACTCCTTCCCAACGCGACCTTTCGCGTGAAGCTTGAAAATGAACACGAAATCGTGGCCCACACCGCCGGGCGTATGCGCAAGAACCGCATCCGCGTTCTGGCGGGAGATAAGGTTCTGGTCGAGATGACCCCCTATGACCTGACCAAAGGCCGCATTACCTACCGCTACAAATAGCCTCTCTTGCGCCCAACCCTGCGCCGGGCTTTTCGATCGGTCGGCGCGTCAGGCCGCTGCTTCCATGCGGCCATAGCTACCAGACTGGAATGGCCCGTTGTCGCTGCTTCATTCCGACTCGCACCGCCCCAGGCTTGTCCTGGCCTCATCTTCGCCGCGGCGGCTGTCCCTGCTTGAGCAGATCGGGCTTGTCCCTGACCGGCTGGAACCGGCCTATGTCGACGAGGCTCCGCAACGATTGGAATTGCCACGCAACCTGGCGACCCGGCTTGCGCGCACCAAAGCCGTCACGGCGCAACGGCGTATTGTGGTTGAAGACGACTATCGCGACGCGCTGGTTCTTGCCGCTGACACGGTTGTCGCCGTCGGCCGACGCATTCTGCCAAAGACGGAAACGCGGGCTCAGGCGCAGCGATGCCTGGAGCTTCTCTCCGGGCGTGCCCATCGTGTGTACACGGCGATTGCCGTTGTCGACACGAAGGACAGGCTCCACAGCCGGCTGGTCGAAACCCGCGTCCGTTTCAAACGCCTCTCCCGCCAGGAGATCGCGGCTTACCTGACCACGATGGAGTGGGATGGCAAAGCCGGTGGCTATGCCATTCAAGGCAATGCCGGTGCGCTGATCGTGCAACTGGTCGGCTCGTACAGCGCGGTGGTGGGTCTACCGCTCTACGAGACGGCGCAGATGCTCTCAGGCTGCGGATTGCCCGTATCAGCCACCTGGCAGGAGTCAGCACCGGAGGCGCAATCCATATGAGTGATGAATCCTCAAAACGTGACTGCCCGATTTGTGGGAGTCCTACTGTAGAGGCTTACACCCCGTTCTGTTCGGAACGGTGCAGGGAGGTAGACCTCAACCGTTGGTTGTCTAATGGGTATTTTATCCCAGGAAACCAAGCCGACGATGAAAGTGACGGCCTTTCTAGCAAAGATGGTCCGGAACTTGGTTATATTACCGTAGAGGAAGTTGAAAATCAAAAACATTAGTTCCGGAATTATACGTACGGATTAACACGTCTTTAGGCTTGTTCGCCAACTCTTTCGCCTGACTACACGTTCCGGTTGTGATGACTAACCGATGTATAAGCTGGGGACTTGAGGGTATGCTTAAGGCGTTTTCACTGAAACAAATGATCTTCGCGGGGTTTGGCCTGGTGCTGGCTCTGCTTATCGTACTCGCGGCGATGTCGCTGCGTGGTACATCCACCATCGGCCATGATTTTACCGACTATCGGCAAGCCGCTCGCGAGAGCCTTTTGGTGAACGATGCGGCCCAGACGATGCTGGAGGCACGTCTGCGCGTGATGCAGTACCGCATCTCCAACGAAGTCGAATATGCCGAGCGCGTATCCGGTTCTATTGACCATATGCTTGAACTGAAAGCCGAAATCTCCGAATTCATCGTCGACGACGCATTGAGCGAGCAGGTGACTGAATTGACGGCGATCGTCGGCCAGTATCAGACGACATTCGCCGAGGTCGTTGAGCTGCAAACGCGCCGCAATGAAGTTGTTCCGATGCTGGACACGGCAGGCCGTGATGCGCGTTCGGCACTCAGCGAGATCATGACCAGTGCTTACGACGACGAGGATCCCGCTGCCGCTTTTTATGCTGCGCAAGCCCAGGAGAGCCTCATGTTGGCTCGCTATTACGGAGAGAAATATCTGCTCGCCAACCACCTGGATGATCGCGACCGCACGCGCCAAGAAATCGTTGAGACCCTGGATCGGATTCAGATCGCGCGGAGCGAGATTCAAAATCCGCGCCGCCGCGCCCTGCTGGGTCAGTTCAATGACCATTTCTCCCAGTTCATGGCCCATTTCGATGAAGTGGTCAGTCTCATTGAGACCCGCAATGGTCTGTTGACACAACTCGATGCGTTCGGTCCGCAGCTTGCCTCAGGCTACGGCTCGGTGCTGCAAACGGTCGTCGACACTCAAAACACCGTTGGTCCACGTGCTTCGGCTGAAGTGGCGAGTGTCACACGCACAACCACAATCATGGCCGTTGTTGCCATCCTGGCAGGCGCGCTGGCCGCGTTCTTCCTCGGCCGTCTGATCTCCGGCGCCATATCCGATGTGGTGTCACGCATGACGGATCTTGCCGATGGCCGCCTGGATATCGAGATCACTGGCGATGACCGCAAGGATGAGCTCGGCGATATGGCCCGTGCGCTCCTGGTGTTCCAAGAGAATGGCCGCGAGAAAATCCGCCTCGAACAGGAGCAGGCCGAGCAGGAGACGCTTGCAGAAGAAGAGAAACGCCGCGCGATGAATGAGTTGGCCGACTCGTTCGAAGCCAGCGTCAACGAGGTCGTCACAGGCGTGTCCAGCGCGGCCGAGCAGATGGTCAGCCTGTCGAAAGTTCTCTCCGAATCGGCAGAACGGGCCGGCGAGCGTTCAACCGCTGTCGCCGCCGCTTCGGAAGAGGCATCCACCAATGTTGAAACCGTGGCGGCCGCCTCCGAGGAGATGACCAACTCCATCGCTGAAGTTTCCACGCGGATCGGTGATACGGCCAACATGACCGACAATGCCGCCAAGAGCGCCGAGCATACCACACAGACGGTGGCGAAGCTCTCGACCAGTGCACAGACCATCGGTGAAGTGATCTCGATGATTTCCGCCATCGCAGAGCAGACCAACCTGCTGGCGCTCAATGCGACCATCGAGGCGGCGCGTGCCGGTGAGGCCGGCAAAGGCTTTGCTGTTGTGGCAAGCGAGGTGAAGAGCCTCGCCAATCAGACCGCTAAGGCGACCGAGGAAATCTCCGCCCAAATCACCGGTATGCAAGGCGACACCGATGCGGTGGTGGAAGCCATCGACAAGATCGGCGGCATGATCAAGGAGCTGAACGGCACATCGTCTTCCATCGCCGCAGCCGTCGAAGAGCAGCATTCGGCAACACAGGAGATTGCCCGCAACACGCTTCAGGCCGCGGACGGTACACGGGAGGTTTCTTCGAATATCACCGCTGTGTCCTCGGCTGTTCAGGAAACCGGTCAGGCCGCCAGCGAAGTGCTGACAGCCTCGTCACAGCTGGCATCGGAATCAGAGCGCCTGCGGGAAAACGTTGCCGATTTCCTGCAGAGCGTACGCACAGCTTAACTCCATTCCAAGACCATATCACTGTGGGCCGTCGCGCTGAGAAGCGCGGCGGTTTTTTGTTGCCCTCTGCCCGCTTGCGCTGTCGATAGCCATTGCCTATAAGGCCGTTTCGTGCCGTTGATGCTGGTCAGCATAGCCCGTCAAAAGCACTGCCCAGGTAGCTCAGTTGGTAGAGCATGCGACTGAAAATCGCAGTGTCGGTGGTTCGATCCCGCCCCTGGGCACCACATCACCTTTATCCCGCTCCTGGTGAACGACCGCATACCTGTTCGGGTTCAAGGCCTGTGCTCTATCCTGCACACTTTTCCCGCTCCGACCGCCTTACGACAGCTTCATCGAGCACTGCCTTCAACGCCAAGGCCGGCATGCCGCTGCGCGACTCGAAGGTTGATCTATCCACATGATGGCAGGCGGGCAGAGAACGATTTCCACTGCCGCATTATTGAACCCGGCCAAGGCGTCTCCATATCGCAAGGACCCATATTCCCACCGATAGGATAGCTGCATGCGCGACGCCAAAGCCCTTCTCGATCAGTTTCTTGGTCAGGTCGACCTGTCCGGCGTGACAGGCGGTCAACAAGGCAACCAGCCGGCGCAGGCCGGTTCGTCCGGCGGGGGCCTTAATCTGGATGGTTTGCTTTCCGGCCGTGGCGGGCTCGCCACAGGTGCCGTTGCCGGCGGGCTGGCCGGTCTCCTGCTTGGTGGCAAAAAAGGGCGCAAGCTCGCAGGCGGAGCCTTGAAAGTCGGCGGAGCCGCGCTCGTTGGCGGGCTGGCCTACAAGGCCTGGAGAGACTATCAGGCCGGACAGGCACCTGGCGCAACGCCACCACCTGCACCGTCCGGTCCGTCTGCAGGGGGTGCTGAAGCCCCTTTGCCGATTGAGGACGCTTCGGGCACCGGATTCCTGCCGGATGATGCCGAAAGCCAGGAGCGGCTGAGCCAGTCGTTGATCGCGGCCATGATCGGCGCCGCCAAGGCGGACGGGCACGTCACACCGGAGGAACGTGAGCGTATCGGTCAGGCGCTGTCCAAGCTGACCATTGCCGGTGACCAACGCGCTTTCATCGAAGAGGAACTCGCAAAGCCGCTTGATGTCGGCGCCATCGCGGCGCTTGCTTCCAGCGAAGAGCACAAGGTGGAGCTCTATGCCGCCTCTCTCATCGCCGTGGATCCGGACGGGCCGGCCGAGAAAGGTTATCTGGCCATGCTCGCCGCACGTCTTGGCCTTGACCCCAAGCTGGTCGAGCACCTGCACGCTAATGCCGACAGGCTGTTGGCCGACGGTTAGGGTCAGGACCCTAGACTTTCCTTCCAGACAGCCCTTGCCAGTCTCAGCGGCCCGTGGAAACAACGGACCGAAATGAAGTTGACAGGGGCTGCGTATGGAACTTCTTGAACTCGTCACACAGATGGTGCTCGTCGGGCTGCTGGCCGGCTGGCTGGTGATTGGTGCCTATGAGAACCTGCGTGCGCCGCAGGTTAACCTTTCGCTCGTTCGGGATGTCTTTTCCATGCAGTCTATGGCTGAGGAAATGCCAGATGTTTACGAGCAGGTGAAACACAACCGCATCACGTCCGCGCGTATCCAGAGCGGCCTTTTCAAGCTTGTCGTTGCCTTTGAAACGCTGGTGGCCCTGGGGCTGACGCTGGGTACCGGCATGCTGGCGCTGGCTGTTTTTGGTGCCGTGGATGTCGGCACTGCGCAGCTGTTTGCCGGTTGGTCGGTGCTCGGGTTCATTCTGATCTGGGGCTTGTTTCTGGTCGGCGGCAACTGGTTTCACTATTGGGTCGCCCATAAAGGCACGCAACATACGCACTATTTCATGACATTCTGGGGCATTCTGACCTTGGGTTGGCTGTTGTGAGAACCTTTGCGGTGCGTCTGGCTCTTGCTTGCGCTGGTCTGATGTTCGCAGGCAGTGCCGCGGCGCAGGACTGGCGCATGGTCAGCCTCGGTGGGACCTCCGCTTCCATCTTTGCCGAACAGTGCCGGCGCGCGCCGGGCGGCCTGCCGGACGGGTGCATTGCATCCGGCAGCGGCGACGTCAGAGCCGCATGGTACACATCGCCCACGGACCGGTACCGGCATGCCATTCTGGGCGATGCCCTTGAGGCAGGCGCATTGACCGTGCAACTGGCAAGCGGGGCTCAAACGACCTTCACCTTGCCCGACTCACTCGTCTTCGAAGATCGCACGCCGCGTCTTGCCGACCTGGATGGCGATGGGCGCACGGAGATTGTCACCATCCGCTCCTCAACCCGGTCCGGTGGCTCTGTGGCCGTTTATGGAGTGCGGCGCGAAACGCTTGTGGAGTTGGGTGCGACCCCCTTTATCGGCCGCCCCAACCGCTGGCTGAATGTCGCAGGGATTGCGGACTTTCTAGGCCGTGGCGATCTGCAAGTGGCCTTTGTCGAGACACCGCACATTGGCGGCACGCTGAAGCTCGCGACCTTTGACGGTCATTCTATGCAGGTGGTCGCCCGGCAAAACGGCTTCTCCAATCATGAAATCCGTTCCCGCGAGCAGCGTTTGGCCGCCATTGCCGACATCGATGGCGATGGAACGGTGGATTTGGCTCTGCCCGATGCGCGCCGGACGAACCTTGAACTTGTCAGTTTTGCCGGCGGCCGCATCGAAACGCTTGCCAGCGTTGCGTTACCCAGTCCCGTGGCACTACCCGTGCTTAGCGAGGGCAACAGACAACGCGTTCGCTTTGTGACCGGGCTGGCCAACGGTCAGATCGTCTCGATTCAACGCTAGAGTGCTTTCCAGCGTCCGCGGAAAAGTGTACCAAATGGTCAAAAAATAGGGAGAGCATCATGGAAACGATCAGCCACTATATTGCCGGTTCGCAGATGGAAGGTTCATCCGCCGACCATCAGCCGGTCTTCAACCCGGCCACCGGCGAGACGCCGTCCCAGGTGGTGCTTGGCAGTGCGTCTGATGTTCAAGCCGCCGTCGATGCCGCCAAGGCGGCTCTGCCAGACTGGGCAGCAACACCGACCTTGCGCCGTTCGCGTATTCTCGACCGCTTCAAATCCATTCTCTGGGATCGTACGGACGAACTGGCACGAGCCATTTCTTCTGAACATGGCAAAACGCATGATGATGCGCTCGGCGAGGTGACACGCGGCATCGAAGTGGTGGAGTTCGCTGTCGGTGCGCCTCACCTTATGAAAGGGGAGTTTTCTGAAAGCGTCGGGACAGGTGTCGACAGCTTTGGTATCCGCCAGCCTCTGGGTGTCGTTGCTGGCATAACGCCTTTCAACTTTCCGGCCATGGTGCCGATGTGGATGTTCCCGATCGCCATCGTGACCGGCAACACCTTCATCCTGAAACCTTCGGAGCGTGATCCATCAGCCTCCATGCTGCTGGCCAGCTGGTTGAAAGAGGCGGGCTTGCCGGATGGGGTCTTCAATATCGTGCAGGGCGGTAAGCCGGTGGTGGATGCGATCCTCACCCATCCGGACATCAAGGCGGTGTCTTTCGTCGGCTCAACGCCGATCGCGCAATACATCTATTCCACCGGCACGGCGCACGGCAAACGGGTCCAGGCTTTGGGCGGTGCCAAGAATCACATGGTGATCATGCCGGATGCCGATCTGGATATGGTGGCAAGCGCCCTGATGGGCTCGGCCTTCGGATCGGCCGGCGAGCGCTGCATGGCGATTTCTGTTGCCGTTCCGGTGACCGATGCCGTTGCCGATGCACTGGTCGACAAGCTTGCGCCGAAGATCGAAGCGCTGAAGATCGGCCCTGCTTCCGATAGCACTGCCGAGATGGGGCCATTGGTCACCAAGGAGCATCTCGCCAAGGTGAAAGGCTATGTCGATCAAGGTGAGAAGGAAGGCGCCAAGATCGTTGTCGACGGACGCGGTTTCAAGCAATCCGCGCAGGGCTATGAAAACGGCTACTTCATGGGCGGCACGCTGATCGACCATGTGACGCCTGACATGACGATCTGGAAAGATGAGATTTTCGGGCCGGTGCTCTCCATGGTGCGCCGGAAGAGCTATGCCGACGCTGTCGACCTCATCCATCAACACAGCTATGCCAACGGCACGGCGGTCTTCACCCGCGACGGGGATGTGGCCCGCGCCTTTGCACAGGATATCGAAGTCGGCATGGTCGGCGTGAACGTCCCGATCCCGGTGCCGATGGCGTTCCACTCCTTCGGTGGGTGGAAAGCATCCGTGTTCGGCGACCATGGCATGTACGGTATGGAAGGTTTTCGCTTTTACACGCGCCTGAAAACCGTTACAGCGCGTTGGCCCTCCGGCATGCGGACCGATCCTGAGTTTACCATGCCAACGCTTGGCTAGCCTTCCGGCAAGCTGATGTGGTGTAGGAAGGGCCAAGAACCTGCCCTTCCGACTCTCTTGATGTGCCACCTGTTACGATGACGTCCCCAACCGTGTCCGACCTGATCCTCACCATCTCCTGCCCAGATCGGAAGGGTATCGTGGGGGCCGTCGGCAACAGCATCACCGCGCAGGACTGCAACATCGTAGAGAGCGCACAGTTCTTCGATGCAAAGTCCGGCGGTTTCTTCATGCGCATCCGCCTCACGCCCCCCAACGGTCATGGGACGGACAACTTCGCGCGCGGATTCGAACCTGTGGCGACCGCTTACGATATGGCATTTCAGGTAACCGACGTGTCGGAGAAGCCGCGTGTCATCATCATGGTCTCGAAGACTGGCCATTGCCTGAACGATCTCCTCTACCGCTGGCAGGTGGGGCAGTTGCCGATGCATCTGGTCGCTGTCGTCTCCAACCATGAAACATGGCGCAAGCGGGTGGAGAGCGAAGGGATTCCATTCATTTATATGCCGGTCGACAAGGAGACCAAGACGCAGCAGGAGGCGCAGCTTGAAGAGTTGATCGAGCGTGAAAGCGTCGATCTGGTCGTACTCGCCCGCTATATGCAGGTGCTCTCCGATGGATTATCGCGACGGCTTGAAGGCCGGGTGATCAACATCCATCACTCCTTCCTTCCGTCCTTCAAAGGGGCACGGCCTTACCACCGCGCGCATGATCGTGGTGTGAAACTGATCGGTGCCACGGCGCATTACGCGACGCCGGAGTTGGACGAAGGACCGATCATCGAGCAGGACGTCATCCGGGTCGATCATGCCATGACATCCGATCAGTTGGTCACCGCCGGACGCGACGTGGAGAGCCGCGTGCTGGCTCGTGCCGTTCTCTATCATCTGGAGCGGCGCATCCTGATCAATGGTCAGAAGACCGTGGTCTTCAGCTAACGAACCGGACACAATGGGCCGATGACCGAGACATTGCCCGATTGGCTTTCGCTTTTCCCCGGCCTTGGTGCCCTGGAGCCAGAGGTGCGCGAAACGCTGTCCGCGCGTGGACAGATGGTGCGACACAAGGCCGGAACGGTTCTGTTTGGGCAGGGAAAAGAACCGCAATCCTTGTTGCTTCTCACCCAGGGCACCGTGCGTGTGCAAAAGGTCGGTGAGAGCGGCCGCGAGATCGTGCTCTATCGTGTATCAGCCGGTGAGAGCTGTATCCTTACCTCAGCATGCTTACTTGCCTATGAGGGACCGGCGGCGGAAGGCATCGCGGAGAGCGATGTTGAAGCGGTCGCCATCCCGCGAACAGTTTTCGAAGACCTTGTCGCAGCGTCCGCCGGTTTTCGGCAGTTCGTGTTCGCGGCCTATGCCAAGCGGCTCACCGATCTTTTCATGGTGATCGATGATGTGGCCTTTCAGCGCGTTGATCTGCGTCTTGCACAGAAACTTCTGGAGCGCTCCGGCGGCGAAGATGAAATCATCACCACACATCAGCAACTCGCCACGGAACTCGGCACAGCGCGTGAAGTCATTTCCCGGCAGTTACAGGAATTTCAACGCCGAGGCTGGGTTCGTCCGCTTCGCGGGCGGGTGCTTCTGACCGATCGCCCGGCGCTGGCCGCGTTTGCGGCAGCCTAGAGTGTTCTGTTCTTAGGTGGAAGCGTTTGAGCGTCGTGGGTTTTGGTTCGGTGCAAGGCGCGGGGCGGGCTGCGGTGTTATCACCGCAACCGGCACGCAACGCAGCATCTTGGCAAAAGACCAAGCTCAAACGGTTGCGTCCGGCACGTCGGCAAATTTGGTTTTGAAACATCGGCTTGGCGATCTTTTCCGCCCGGCTGCGTCGAAATCCTCGCGTGATGCAAGAGCATCACGCTGCGGTCTTCTCCTTTCCGGTGACGAAAAATCTCCACCATCAAACCGCTCCCACCCAAGAACAGAACGCTCTGGGCACACCTGTTCCTGTAGGATACATTGGCTACCAGCGCGGGCAGGTGCGGGGCGCGGGCAGCTAACCTTTTTTGTGCGGTGCCTCGACTAAGCTGATCTAGATCATATTAGCCATCGCTTGCGTACGGCATGGAGACGTCGTGAAATCGCTTCGGCACTTCTGCCGAGCATCTGTTGCCAGAGAAAGACATGACGACGATGGACATCCGCACGGTCACCGACAGCTTTGCCGTCAGCCCGCAAATCCGGCCTGAGGATGTGCAAACGCTCGTCGATGCCGGTTTCACCACCATAATCTGCAACCGCCCGGACGACGAAGAGATTGGTCAACCGACCTTCGATACGGTGGCCAGCAAGGCGCGGGAGTTGGGTTTGGATGTCCATCATTTGCCCATTACCTCAGGCATGTTCGGGCCTCAGCATGTCGCTCAGACGGAGAAGCTTCTGAGCGACAGCGTGGGCAAGGTTTTCGCCTATTGCCGCTCAGGGACCCGTTCGATCATGCTTTGGGCGTTTCAGGAAGTGACCAAGCGCCCGCGCGATGAGGTTGTCGCGCTCGCTGCGGCTGCCGGATACGATCTTTCGCAGCAAATCTAACCGGTGTAAGCCCGGCGGGATGATCGTCCTCGCTTCGCTTCCCTCACAGCTTCGACTGCATGCTCCGGGCCTAGGCCTGTCGCTTGGTGTCGCCGCGATAGCGATGGGCCTCTCCATTGCCTTTGGCGTGCCGATGATGCTGGCCGCCCTGCTGGCCGGCATGGCCCTGCACTTTGTCGGTGGAAGAACGGCGTTTTCCCCGGGCGTTGGTTTTGCCGCCAAAACGCTCCTGCGTATCGGCATTGCCCTGCTTGGCTTTCGCATGAGCCTGGAAGCGATGCTCTCGGCCGGTTGGGCGCCGACACTTGGTGTGATTGCGCTGGTGAGCCTGACCATCCTCACCGGGCTTGCCCTGGCGCGCCTGGCATCGCGCCCTTGGGCGTTCGGCATGCTGACCTCCGGTGCCGTTGCCATCTGTGGCGCGTCCGCCGCACTGGCCCTGGCTGCCGTGTTGCCCAAGAGCGCCAAAAGCGAGGAACAGACCCTGGTGACCATCGTCGGCGTCACGGCGCTGTCGACGCTTTCCATGCTCACCTACCCGTTCCTGTTCGGTGCACTCGGCTTTGACGGGCAAACGATCGGATTCCTGATCGGTGCAACCATCCACGATGTGGCGCAAGTGGTGGGCGCTGGCTACTCGGTCGATCTGGCAACCGGCGATATCGCGGTCTTCACCAAACTGCAGCGGGTGGCGTTGTTGCCT
>JANQJE010000228.1 GCA_028281795.1 Cohaesibacteraceae bacterium
CAAGGACTTTGACACCGTAGGGCGCCGGCAGATCGAGCGTCCTTCGGATCGGGCGGGTTTGCACGGGCTGCTGTGTCGCAACCCCTTGAAAGTCGAAAGACGTCCTGCGAGCTTGCTCCTTGCATCCGCACAAACGCGCCACGACCATTTCAACCAGATTAATGAGTCCTGACCCTAGCCATGAGCACCAAACGTACCCGATGGGCCGAATACGCGACGACGGAGTTCGAGAACCTCAACCCGCAGAACGTGATCGCGGTCCTGCCAACGGCTGCGATTGAACAACATGGGCCGCACCTGCCCGTAGGCGTCGATACCTATATCAACGAAGGCATGCTTCAGACGGTTGAGGCTATGCTGCCGGATATCGCGCCGGACTTGGATGTGCGCATCCTCCCTGTTCAGACCATCGGCAAGTCCAACGAACACCTGCATGCTCCTGGCACACTGACGCTGCCTGCTGACCTGGCTCTGTCCATATGGACGGAAATCGGTCTTTCAGTCGCGCGCGCAGGCGTTCGGAAGATGGTGATCGCCAATTCCCATGGCGGCAATCTGGACATCATTTCGATCCTGTCCCGCGAACTGCGCGTGCGGGCACGCATGCTGTGCGTGAAAAGCCAATGGGGCAACTGGGGTGTGCCGGACGGTCTCTATACACCTGACGAAATGAAGTTTGGAATCCATGGCGGCGATGTCGAAACCTCCATGATGCTGCACTTCCAGGAGCATCTGGTAGACATGTCGAAGGCACAGAATTTCCGCTCGACTGCAGAACCGCTGCAGGGCGGATTCGCAATTCCGCCGACAGGAATGCCAGCCTATGGCTGGATTGCATCCGACCTCAACTCCGAAGGCACGGTCGGCGATGCGAGCATCGCCACCGCTGAGAAGGGCCGCCTGACCGCCGAACATTACGCCCGCGGTTTCATTGACCTTCTGAAAGACGTCGCCGAGGCCGACATCAGCCGCTTCGACTAGAATACTCTAGCATCCTCCGTCTGTTTTTCCGGTTCGTAACGCATCAGATCACCCGGCTGACAATCGAGATGGAGACAAATCTTGTCCAAGGTCTCGAACCGTACCCCTTTCACCTTGCCGGATTTGAGCAGTGACACCTGCTGCTCGGTGATGCCGATGGCAGCCGCAAGATCCTTGGACCGGACTTTGCGGCGCGCCAGCATCACGTCCAGATCGACGATGATCGTCATCAGACAATGCTCGCATGGTCATTGGCGATGCGCGCTGCTTCACCAAGCACCAGACCCAGACCCCAAAGAGCAAAGCCGGCAGCAAATGCTCCGATATCCGATGTCGTGAATCCAATGGTGAGCACACCGGGTGTGGAAGGGTCGGACATGGACAACACCAACGTGGTCAACGTGTTGGCGACCATGGCCGCAAGCGCAAACAGAATGAAGCCAAGCCCGGCCTGTGAAACAAGCTGAGCGTTGCGGGCGTCCAGCACCGAACCTTGGGTGAACCGGCGAAAGAGCTGGTAGAGCACCAGCATCGTGCCGGCAAAGATCAGCACCGGCACGGTTCTGAACACTGTCGGCCAGAACGCGGTGGGAAACAAAGCCGCCTCCGGCTGCATCGGTTGACCCAGCATACCCAGAGATGACGCCAGCATGGTCGCACGGATATCAGGCGATACCCACTGCGCAATGGTGCCGATGAGAAGCATAGCCGCAGCCAGCAACGGAACAAAGGCGAGCCAACGCGCTCGGCGGGAAAGGGGTGATGCAGGCGACAGACCGGCGTTGACGGAACTGTGAGGGGATGGCTGGGCCATGGAGCATGTCCTTCTACTATGCATTGAATGGCAAGAAATTCTCTCTTCCAATTTAAAAATTAATATAATACATTAATTTCATCGTATCAAGTGATGAGTTTTTGCCTATGAAGAATGCCATTCAGACTCCCCTCACCGGCCGCGTCATAACATCTCTGTTGAGTGCGGCTGTTTTGACAGGGCTGCTCACAGCCTGTTCGCACGTACCCGTCCGGTCCGTGCCTGCCCTTGCCGCTATCGACTTTGAAACCACGCAATTCAACGCGTTACGCGCGGCCGTGGAGATGCCGCGTTTCCTGGTTCCCGAGCCCGACAGCGTTCGTCTCAACGTAACCCTGACCATCGAAGGAACCATCGCCGAAGAACGGTCCTATGTGCTCCGGGAAATGGCAGCAACGCATTTTGCCAACGACCTCCCGAACGTCGAAGAAGACCGCCACGCCTTTGTCTATGCTCTTTCACACACCGACCAGATGGGACTGGACGCGATCCGACGCTCCGTGGAGACCGCAAAGGCCAACCGACAATCCGGCTCTCTTTCCCTCGGCATAGAAGTCCAGGATATCTGTACCACTGAAACGCCGAACGACGGACCCTTACGGGTCGACGTATTCTTGATGACCAGTGAAACAGGGCGCTTCATCCGCACATTGGACGGGTTCGATCTGCGGGAGGTCACGCCGGCCTCGTTCGATGAAAGCTTGCCAAGATGCTGAAGCAGCGACCCCTTTTTTTTGCGAATCACACGCGCAAAACGACAGTCCTGCGTAGTCATCGGCCAAATCGCCTGGAAAAACGGCGCGTTCACGGCCGGATATGGCAACCGGCTGAATCCGAAAATTCTTCGCGATTCCAATCGTTTTTGAAGAAATCAACAAAATGCCGAAGTTTTATGACCCAGATGGTCATCAATCGCGTATGGTGAAATACGGATAACACATATCGACAACATGCCGCGCGGAAGGAGTTGTCGCCATGCCAGATCAAAAAGAGACCCAATCAAAGTCACCGCTGGTACCGTTTCTCGTCAAAAATGCCGCCATCGGTTTTCTGATAGCTTTGGTGTTTGTCGGCGCGATTCTTGTTTTCAACGTCGGCAACCTGATGACGGTCGCCATGCAATCGGGCGTCGGTGTTTTTGCCATAGCACTGATGACGATAATGATCGGCCTGACCTTTGCCAGCCTCCAGATGGGCTTCGCAGTTATGTTCAGAGCCGAAACCATTGGAAAAAACGACGATGATCGGGGCGGTCCTGGGATACCAACCAACGACATACAGAACCTGGGGCTTCAACCGATCTCAGCCCGGGCGCACAGAACCCGGAAGCCGGATCGATAAGCCATTCATGAGTTTCCTCCCAAACTAAAAAGCCGCGCTGGATAATATCCTGCGCGGCTATTTTTTGCTCTACGGTTTGTCGATTAAGACTGTGCCGATCACTCGTTCGGGACAACCGTCTGGCGATAAAGATGCCACGTCGCATGGCCAATGATGGGCAGTGTCACAATCAGCGGGAAGAACAGGAAAACCGCCGAAAGGCCGACAATTCCTGAAACAATCAGGCCCCAGATCAGCATCGGCCCCGGATTCTTCGCCACGGCATGAACACTGGTCATGATAGCCGTCATAAAGTCGACCGGCTTGTCGTGGAGATAGGGCACCCCGACCACCGAGATGGAAAACACCGTACCGGCGAGCACCGCACCGAAGGCATTGCCGACAAAGAGGAAGACGAGGCCCCTTGCGGTGAACAACTCGGCCATCAAAGAATCAAGGTCGAGCACCGCGAAGTTCATCGGACTGTAGCCGAAGTTCAGCGCGTAAATCACCCGCGCCACAATCAGCCAGACAATCAGCATGAACGCCAATGTGAACCCGAAAAGGAACACATGGGTGATGCCGTGACGCTTGAAGGCACCCAGCACATTCCACTCGACCCGTTCCCCGGTTTCGATGCGCCGGGAGATTTCATAAAGGCCGATCGCAGCGACCGGTCCGATCAAAAGGAATCCGGCCGATAGCGGAAAAATCAGCGCGTAGGATTCGGTTACGACCGCAAAAACCATGAGCACAAGGCCCGCAGCAAAGTAGGTAAAGCCGAAAAAGGTGGAAAAGAAAGCTGCTTTCTTGAAATCGGCGATGCCCGCATGCAGCGCGGAAAACACCGTATCCAGCGAAATATCGTTCACCTTGGTCGGCGGCACGTAACCTTGCGGTACGAAACCGGCGCGACTGTCTTCCGGCTCACCGATAATTTCATCAAGCTCGTTGATGTCTTGTACGTCATTTGCACTCGTCATCGGTATTCCATCCCTCTGGTGCCTGCGCCATGCCCTTGAGGCTTTGAGTCCACACGAGATTGCGCGGTTCAAAACCCAACCACGGACCGGGTCCTTTTGTCGCGCTAGCCTGTCGGACATGCGCGAAAAGCGCAAGTCCGGTCAAACCGCTGCACCGGTCCTCCCAGAAGCGCTATACCGAAACCCGTTTCCCTTGATCGACATAGATCAAACACGGACTCAACTTTTGTCCATCAGGAAACACCCGTGCGCAACACACCCAACTGATGAATAATAAAGGACTTTGGCTACTTTTGACCTAGCGCAACGCCTTCGGCCTCAAGTGGAGGTTTGTGGGCAGCGCGGAGGGCTGCGAGTCCGCGGGCGACAGAATCATATCGGTTTCGACTGACATGACGCCCGGCTTTCAAGCTCTTGCACACAGACGCGACATACGACGAATTAGGTCAAGGACACCAAACAATGTCAGCACAAGCCGCAGCTCAACCGGCTGGCAGCATGCAGACCGAGGCGCGCCCGCTCACCTACGCGGACGACGCCATACGATTGTTCACCATCGCAACGGTCCTATGGGCCTTTATTGGGATGGCGGCAGGGGTCTTCATCGCCGCTCAGCTTGCCTTTCCATGGCTGAACTTTCATGAATGGATCAATTTTGGTCGCTTCCGCCCGGTGCACACCTCCGGCGTGATCCTTGGCTTTGGTGGCAATGCCTTGCTGGCGACGTCCTATTATGTCGTTCAACGCACCTGTCAGACACGGCTCTTCGGACCGAACTGGTTCCACATCCTTCAGTTCTGGTTGTTCCAGGTTGTGCTGCTGTCCGCAGCGGGTTCCTACGTCCTCGGGTTCACGCAATCCAAGGAGTACGCCGAGCCCGAGTGGATCTTCGACATTCTCATCACTGTCTGGTGGGTGTCTTACCTGGTCGTCTATGTCGGAACGCTGGTGAAGCGCAAAGAACCGCACATCTACGTCGCGAACTGGTTCTTCCTGTCGTACATCGTTGCCGTGGCCATGCTGCACACGGTCAACAATATCTCAATCCCGATCTCCCTGTTCTCCATGCACAGCTACACAGTCTACTCTGGTGTGCAGAGCGCGATGATCCAGTGGTGGTACGGCCACAACATGGTGGGCTTCTTCCTCACCGCCGGCTTCATCGGGATCATGTACTATTTCGTGCCGAAGCAGGCCGAACGCCCGATCTACTCCTATCGCCTGTCGATCGTACACTTCTGGGCGCTGATCTTCCTCTACATCTGGGCTGGGCCGCACCATCTGCACTACACCGCGCTGCCCGACTGGGCACAGACGCTCGGCGTGGTCTTCTCAGTCATGCTGTGGATGCCCTCATGGGGCGGCATGGTGAACGGCATCATGACCCTTTCAGGCGCCTGGCATAAGCTGCGCACCGATCCGATCATGCGTTTCCTTGTGGTGGCCGTCGCCTTCTACGGCATGTCGACCTTCGAAGGACCGCTCATGTCGATCAAAGAGGTCAACGCACTGTCGCACTACACCGATTGGACGGTGGGTCACGTGCACTCCGGTGCACTCGGCTGGGTGGCCTTCGTTGCCTTTGGCGCGGTCTACTACCTCGTGCCACGCCTGTGGCGGCGCACGATGCACTCGGTGGCCTTGATCGAGGTTCACTTCTGGCTCGCCTCTATCGGCATCCTTCTCTACATCACAGCGATGTGGGTGTCCGGTATCACGCAGGGCCTGATGTGGCGCACCTACGACGAGAACGGCTTCCTGCTTTACACGTTCTCCGACACGGTCGCGATGCTTCACCCCTACTATGTGACGCGTTTCCTCGGCGGTGTGCTCTACATCGCTGGCGTGGTGGTCATGATGTACAATCTGTACCGCACCATCACCGGACCGATCATCGCCAGAACCTCCACACCTCTCGGTTCAGCTCCCAAAGCTGGCCTCACACCGGCGGAGTAAGCGGTCATGTTCAACCACGGTATCATCGAAAAAAGCACCCCGTTGATGTTGCTGCTGATCCTTCTGTCCCTGGGGATCGGGGGCATGGTGCAGATCATTCCGCTGTTTAAGGTGGAATCGACCATCGAGCCGGTTTCGGGGGTTCGCCCCTACTCGCCGCTCGAACTGATCGGCCGCAACATCTACATGCGCGAAGGGTGCTACAACTGCCACTCGCAACAGGTGCGTCCGTTCCGCGACGAGGTCGACCGCTACGGCCACTACTCGCTCGCAGCCGAGGGCGTCTACGACTACCCCTTCCTGTGGGGATCGAAGCGGACGGGGCCGGACCTCGCCCGTGTCGGCGGCAAATACTCCAACGAGTGGCATGCCGCCCATTTGCGCAATCCACAGGCCGTGCTGCCCGAATCGATCATGCCCGACTACGCGTTCCTGGAACGCCCGCTCGACTATGACGATATCGAGTTGCATCTGCGCACCTTGCGCTTCATCGGCGTGCCTTACGACGATGCCGACATCGAAGCCGCGCGCGATGACATCATTGCACAGGCTCAGCCCGATACCGGCGATTCCACAGCGCTACGTGAGCGTTACGCCGACGCCCCCCTCGGACCGTTCACCGGCCACACCGAAGGCGTCAACGAGATGGATGCGCTCATCGCCTATCTGCAGGTTCTCGGCACGATGGTGGACTTCACCACCTTCGATCCGGAAACCATGCTGCAAGGTCAGGAGGTCGGTCGATGAGCGCTGAAGCCCTGATCGGCTACTCGGAGGCCGCCTTTCTCGCGATCGGCCTCCTCGCCATTCTCCTGTTGATCGTACGTGTCTACCACCCCGGCAACCGCCGAAACATGGACGATCACGCCAACATCATTTTCCGCGGGGAAGACGCGCCTGAGCCGCGGTTGCCCGAACCACAAGAACCAGGCCGCGAGGCGGCAAGGCAGGACCACAATGGGTAAAATTGAACGCGACCCCATCACAGGCCAGTACACCACCGGTCACCAATGGAATGGCATCCGCGAGCTGCGCACGCCCGTTCCGATCTGGTGGATGCTGGTCTGGATCGCCTCCATCGCCTTTGCGCTGGTTTATGTCTACCTGCTGCCTTCGATCCCGCTTGGCGACCGGACAACGGCCGGTGCGACCGGCTACACGGCCCGCCTCAACTTGGAGGCTGAACTGGACGCGGTGCGCACGGCACGCGCCGAAGCAAGCGCTCAGCTGGCCGAACTCGAACTGAGTGAGATTGTTGCCGATGAGGAGCTTGCCACATTGGCCTTCAACGGCGGACGTTCGGCCTTCGGCGTCAATTGCATGCAGTGTCACGGCGCCGGCGGCGGTGGTCAGATCGGGCAGTTCCCTTCACTGATCGACGATGACTGGCTTTGGGGCGGCTCGCTGGAAGACATCTGGTACTCCATCAATCATGGTATTCGCAATGAAACGCTCGATGCGCGCTTCGCACTGATGCCTGCCTATGGAGATTTCTACGAGCAGGCCGAGATCGAAGACGTTGCCGATTATGTCCTGGCGCTGAACCCGTCCTCGCCAGAACACGCCACCCGCGATCAGTTGCCGGGCGCGGAGATGTTCGATCTGGAATGCTCAGCATGTCACGGTGTGAATGGTGAAGGCGGACGTGACTTCGGTGCGCCGAACCTGTCCGATGCCGTCTGGCTCTACGGCGGCGAACGCGAAGAGATCGTTGCACAGATCATCAACCCCCGTATGGGCGTAATGCCGGCCTTCGGCGAACGGCTTGATGAAGCCACCATAAAAATGCTGACGGTCTATGTGCATGCCTTGGGCGGTGGTGAAGACGTAGCCTCCGGCGAGACCGCAGCGCTCCAATAACACCATCATCTGGAACTGCGCGGCAAATCGTCCGCGCAGTCGCCCTTAAGGGCTAGTGCGCATGACGAACAGGCACCTGAAAGTCCATATTAGAGTTGTGTGATGAACTCCGTAAGCGAAGGTCAGAGAACGATGGTCGTCGGATACCAGGCAGACGAGTTTCCTGGCGTCAAAAAGGTCTATCAAAAATCCGTATCGGGCACATTTCGGCGGATCAAATCAGCCGTTCTGGCCGCGATCAGCCTGGGGTTCTTTGGCGCAGCATGGCTTCCCTGGAACAGACCGGGCGATACGCCTGACCAAGCATTCCTCATGTCGTTCACTGAAGGCAAGTTCTACGCGCTCGGCTGGACGTTCTGGCCTCAGGATCTCTACCTGCTCACACTGGTGCTCTTGTTCTCGGCCTTCGGCCTGTTCTTCACAAACACCATCGTCGGGCGCATATGGTGCGGGTTTTCCTGTCCGCAGACGCTATGGACTGATGCCTTCCAGATGATCGAACGCGTCTTTGAAGGCGACCGAAACGATCAGATCCGCCGCGCCAAAGAAGGCCTCACAGCGCAGAACCTGATACGCAAGATCGGCAAACATACCGTTTGGGCGGCTATTGGGCTCGCCACAGGTCTGACACTGATCGGTTACTTCGCCGGTACGGTGAACACATTCACCCAGGTGCCGACCTTCCAGGCGAGCACGACAACTATGGTTCTTGTTGGGGTTTTTGCAGCGCTGACCTACCTGTTGGCAGGTTTCGCACGGGAGAAAGTCTGCCTCTATATGTGCCCATGGCCACGTTTCCAGTCGGCCATGCTCGACCCCAACACCAAGATCGTTACCTATCACGCATGGCGTGGCGAGCCGCGCGGCAAGGCCAAAAAGAAAGCTGCCGGTGCCGAGATCGGTGACTGCGTCGACTGCAATCTGTGCGTCAATGTCTGCCCGACAGGCGTAGACATCCGCAATGGCCTGCAGCTCGGCTGCATAGGCTGTGGTCTATGCGCCGACGCCTGCGATGGCATCATGACCAAGCTGAAACGCCCCACCGGTCTGATCAACTTCGCAAGCCTCGCCGAAACGCACGAGGAAGCCCATCTGTCGGCACCCATGGTGGAAGTTGGCGGCCAAAAGCGCAAACCCACCAAAGTACGCTTCTACGGGTACGGCGCGCTGATGATCCTGGTATCAGCCGCAATGGTGTTCACGGTTCTCAACCGCACCGGCTTCGACGTCGCCATAACGCCGGAACGCGATCCGGCCTTCGTCATGCTGTCGGACGGTTCAATCCGGAACATCTACAATGTCCGCCTGTCGGATCGAGGCGCCGAGGCCGAAACGGTGCGTTTCGAGGTCGATGGTCTGGTCGGTGAAACCATCACCATCAGCCATGCCGGGACAACGCTGGCCGAAGGTGAAACGCCGACCATCGCATTTGGCGATATCGAGGCCGCTTCCTTGCGCGTGCTCATCACGGTTCCCGTAACCCGCCGTCCGGAAGGACGTGCGCCGATAACATTCTCGTTGGTCAATGGCGATGACGGTCGGGTCATGACCACAACGAGCACTTACTTCTGGGGTCCGGAAAACTAGGGCTTTGAGGCGAGGCATGCGAGACAAAAAGAGAAAGAGCAAACAATGAGCCTCAACACGCTGAACGGCATGCCGCCAAAGCGCTTCAGCTTTACCCGCTGGTTCATTGGCGGGGACCGCTGGATTCCCATGCTTTTTGTTGCCGGATTC
>JANQJE010000263.1 GCA_028281795.1 Cohaesibacteraceae bacterium
AAAGCGGTCACTACCCGTGACGGCACGTGCAAAGTACCGCAGCGACCAAAGCAGGGCTGTCCCCGCGCCTCCGCTGAAGCCAGCGTTTATCATCTCAAAATTGCCGAACAGAAAACGATGCCCGCTGACGGTGTATCGCGTGAAGTCAAAAGCGCCCTCGTGAACCTGTTGCATGAACGGACTGTCGGCGAAAACAAAAGCGTTTGGTTTTAAGACCCGCTCGATTTCCGAGACCACCAGATTGGGATCGAGAACATGCTCCAAGACCGCCTCGATCCAAACGGCATCGAAGGCTTCACTTTCAAAAGGGAGCCGATGCCCATCGGCAGCGAGCAAGGTGTGCTCAGTGAGATAGATGTCGCTTACCACCAGCTTAAGGTGAGGACAGGATCGCAGAACCTGCACAGCATCGCTTTGTCGTCCACCACCTATGACCAGGACCAGTTTGTCTTCACCATCGCCGCCGGTCATCTCACCCAGCAGCTTCGCACAGTTTCGAGCCGCCTTGTTGGTCCCTTGCAGTTTGCGCTTCAGCGACTGGGCAAAACCGGGCTTGGTCTTAGGCCGCTCGACTATCGACGCCCCGTCAGACGCTAAAAAAGCGTCTTTCGAGATCACGCTGGTTTCAAAGTCTATCAGGGCCGGCTTGCCTTGCACCACCGGGAACCAATCCGAAGAGTAGAGACAGGTCGAATTGGTGCATTTCAACTGGCTCCCACCCCCGACCACGGGCGACCTGCATCGTGGGCATCTCAGAAGACGCTGTATCGGTTGGTCCATATCAAGCAATTATCGACCTTGACGGCTCGAGACATACGCACATCACAAGGCGAGCACCCGGCAAATTGGCTAGACGGTCCAGAGCAACCTCTCCCATTGCTTGAATATCCCGTCCTCGGAGAAGGCCGCGACACGTTCACGTGCCTTGCGACCTCGGGAGGCTCTGCCCTTGTGATCACCCATTGCTTCACCCAGTGTTTGCGCAAGCTGCGACTTTGGGGCCCCGCGCCCGACCAGCCATCCGCTGTCTGATCCAATCAAGTCGGCAACCCCTTCGGCCTTCTCAAAACCTACCGCAGGCAAGCCATGAGCCATAGCCTCCGCAAGTGCATTTGGAAATCCCTCCCAAACAGAGGGCGTCACAAACAGCTGGGCGTCTCGGTACGCTTCAAAGATTTTAGTCGTTGCAGGCTCAACGGCTATCCTGTTTCCGGCGCCCAATGCAGCCACCTTGTCGCATACATCGGCTCTATCGGGTCCATCGCCCACTATGCGAAGACGCCATTCCGGGTGCGCGTCCATGACATCCACGAAAGCATCAACCAGTAAGAGGGGGCGCTTTTGGAGTTCATCCAGACGACCGGCAAACAGGAGAGTCCGCCAGCCATCAGGTGCCGTTCCGTCCGGACTTGCGCGGCCGGACACTTTTGGCACGGGATTGGGAATGGCAACTATACGGTCCGTCAACGATCGAGGGTAGCCGCATTGAAACCTTGGAAATTGAACCACGATTTTTGCAACGAAGTGCAGAAGGATCTTCATGGTGGTTCGTTGGACGGCATTGTAGCGATGGTGATAGAGTGACGGGCCATTGCGTTCGGCGGCGATGATCTTGGTTCCGGTCAACCATGACGCTGCATAGACCGTCTTGTCACCGCTCATGACAAAACCGATCAACACATCAATAGCTTCGCTCGCTAGAACCCTCTTGAGTGATCGTGTGCGGCGCAGCTTGTCACGCCACCCAGGCGCAAATCCAAGACGCTTCCAGTTGATGTTTGGCCCCAGCGGAAAGAGCGCGCTGGCGCTTGGATCATCCCAACTGATCAATGTGACCTGAAATCCCAGATCATCGAGCGCGTTCGCCAGTCTGCAAATCATACGCTCCGCTCCACCGCTGGCACCACCCAGCTTGAAAAAGTAAAGAGCGATATTGAGGTTCTGCTTGCGCTTGCCGGCAGTGGCTAATTGACCCATCGACGCCGCCATAGCTCAAACATCAAAATCGGCCATAGTTGATAGGCGTGGTTGCGCGAGCCGGTCAGGTGCTCCCGCCAAAGACCTTGCGTTGGCTGGGCGTTCAGCAATCCACCACCAAAATCGGCTCCCTCGATTAAGTCAGTCGCCAGCTCCTTCAAGGGGCCGCGCAGCCAATCAGCCAAGGGAACCGAAAAACCAGACTTTGGCCTGTCTGTTATCGACGGCGGCACGTAGCGTTGCAGAAGAGTGCGCGGGAGCCATTTTGTCTCGCCTCGTCTGACCAAAAGGTCGCGTGGCAGACCAAGTGCAAACTCCACGATCCTTTGATCGAGAAATGGCGGCCGAACTTCAAGCGACGTACACATGGATGCTCTGTCAACTTTTTGAAGCACACCGTCGCCAAGATAGTAGCGCATGTCGCACATCCTCATGCGTTTCAACGGATCGGTTACGTCTCCAGAAACGGCTTCCAGCGCATGCTCTGGGCTCGCCACATGCAAGTGCGGTTGAGAAACGAGCGATACCAACCTTCGGTGGAGCTCATCGCCCTCATACCGAAGTCCGACAACGATCTTGGCTGCTATCTCATCTGCCCGTTGGATCGAAAGCGCGTGACCTACCGTTTGTATGGCTCGGCTTGGCACCATGGACATGGCGCTGGCGGCCATCCGACGGACAGCTTTTGGCCATCCGCTAAACCGGTCAAGACCATCGACAAACCGGTGCCGATTATAGCCGGCGAACAATTCGTCACCTCCATCACCCGATAGAGCGACCGTGACATGCTTGCGTGTGATCTTCGACAGCAGCATTGTCGGTAGTGCTGATGCATCGGCGAAAGGTTCATCAAAAGTATCAGCCAGCGTGGGCACCAGTCCGAGGACTTCCGACGCACTTATTTCGACGGACTCGTGTACTGTTCCGATGTGCGCTGCAACGGCCCTGGCATGGGGTGTCTCATCATAGCCAAGGTCGGGAAATCCGACGCAGAAGCTGCGAACCCGTGATGATCCGTTGGCGACCATCTGCGCGGCAATCAAGGAAGAATCGATACCGCCTGACAAGAACACGCCTAAGGGCACATCGGCTACCGATTGCTCCGAAACAGACTGCTGAAGCAGAGCAGCAAAAGTATCCAATGCCTCGTCTGCGGATTGAGGCGGGTTGGCTACGTCGCCATCCACTGGAAGAGACCACCAGCGGGCCCGCTCTATGCCCTGCCTGGTAACCTTGATGATCTCTCCCGGCCGAACTTTGGAGACGTTCTTAAAGATCGACCAGTGGCTTGGGACATAGCCGTAACGCAAGTATGTCGCCAACGAAGCACTATCGATCTCACCGAGAGCACCTGCGGCCTGGAGCGCTTTCAACTCAGACCCGAAAAGGAAAGACCCATCAGGCATGGATGCGTAGTACAGCGGCTTTATGCCAAGCCTGTCACGTACGAGATAAAGCTCTTTCGTCGACCGGTCCCACAAGGCAAAAGCGAACATGCCATCGATGCATTGCAGCGCTTGATCGATGCCGTGGGCAGCAACAATTTCTAAAAGCGTCTCTGTGTCTGAGTGTCCGCGCCAAGAACGTGCTTGCGGGAACTGTTCGTTACGAAGCCTTTGATGGTCATAGATCTCGCCATTGTAGGACAGAACCCAGCGGCCATCAGAAGATGCCATTGGCTGGGCACCCGAAGGCGACGTGTCGATGATGGCAAGGCGGCGGTGGCCTAAGGCGATTCCTGAGGAAGCATCTGTCCATACACCATCGCTGTCCGGCCCGCGATGGCTCAAAGTGGAGGTCATGGCGTTTATTCTGTCAGCGACGGAGCTGGCGCTTAAGATCGAATTGGGGAAAAAAAACCCTGCTATCCCACACATTCAGTTGGCCTCTGCTTCTTTAGAACAGATCATTATCTGAACAGCCGATCCACCCGAGCGTGTCGCACGCGCGCGCCTTGTATCGGTTTCGATCTGTACAGATGGAACGATCTTCGAACGATTGCCGGCCTAATTGTGGAGACGACGATCTGCTAGGCGGCGTCAATAACATGGTCCCACGCGCTGGACCAACGCTGGGTGCTGAAAAGCTCCCTAACACGTCGAGCTCTATGCGCCCAGGACGGCCATGATGCCTCCGCGTCCGCTACGCGAATGAGTGTTTCTGCCAGATTCGCTGAGTTAAACCCACCTGGTGCAAGAACGTCGTGTGCTGCCTCTCCCAGAGCGCTCTCAACGAGGTCAACGACGCCCCTTGTCTTCGTAAATCCAACCGGAACCATCCCGGCTGCCATCGCTTCGGCAAGAGCGTTGGGAAAGCCCTCCCATAGCGAGGGTTGGCAGTATAGGCGTGCGTTCGTGTAAAGTGCAGCGACGTTGGTGGTTGGTTGGGAGATCGTCACGCAGGACTGGAGACCGAGGGCCTTGATCTGCTGATCCAGGGCGTTCCTTAATGGTCCATCACCAATGATGCGTAGCTTCCAAGACGGGTCTCTTGCACGTAGAGCGTCAAAAGCTTCAATTAGTAGTTGAAATTGTTTCTGCGCGTTCAACCGTCCAACAGAAAGTATGACCCGTTCTCGGTTCAAATGCTGTTCTGCAACAACCGGCTCTGAGTAGATCGGATTGGGAACTTCGACGATACGATTGCGCAGCCACAGCGGATAGTCCTTGCGGTAGCCTTTGAACTGTACAGTGATACGCGAGGCAGCCGCCAGCGCCAGAAAGTTTCTGTTCCACTTTGGTGTGCTTATGTGGTCGTAGATCGACAACGCATTGCGCTCAGAGCAGATGATCTTGGCGGACCTCAGGCCACGCGCCGCCAGACAACGCGACATTAGGCCGTGGTGAAAGCACACAATATGCGTCACAGCCGGGCTCGTTGTAAAAGCATCTCGCATGCGTCGGATCAACTTGCCGCGCTCGACCCGACTGATCGGTGAATGCGGCTCAGTTGTCCCCAAGCGAAACCAAGCGACCCTTTCGTCAATGTCGTAGAACGCTTCCGCCGTTGCCCAATCAAAAGTCACAAGTCGAACGGTGTGGCCGTCGCGGACAAACTTATTGGCCAAGGCGACAATGTTGCGCTCCAGTCCGCCCGCCATATTGTTCAACGCTATGGTGACGAGGGCGATCGAAGCCACTAATGTTCCCCGGAACCGGTCAGCACGCCATCAACAATGAGAGACGTGTCTGCGTCCGGAAACGTCCATGGCTTATCTTGTCCGGCGTTTTGACGGCTGCGACGAATGAAGCCGTCCTGCTCATCCCATGTGTTTTGGACGAGCCGCCCTGCATCGTCATAACCTTCCACCAAGACAGCCTTCAGTCCGGCCTTCTCGAGAAGATCGATGAGGCTGTCTGAAGTGTACAGCTGCTTATGATCGGCTGCGTCATCTCCGATACCACCAATCTTCACATGTTCGATATAGTCGGCGTTCGGGTTTGAGCCGTCAGGCACCGCTATGCGTAGACGCCCGCCGTCCACCAGGTGACGCAAGATGTTTTCAACGGCCTGTTGAGCGCCTTGGGGCGTTAGATGTTCAAAGACATGTTCTGCGACCACGTGGGTTAGCTTCCGCTGTCCCTTAAACAGTGCGTCCCAATCCTCTTTGTTGGTGATGTCAAACCATTGCTCATTGGTGGAGTACCAACCCGCCTGCCAGGTCTCCGCCGCGCCCACAATGATCCTTAACTGCTCCTTTTGGGAAACCGCTTGCCGCATTCGCACATGACGCCATCGATATTTGGCCCATTTGATTGCCAGTCTAAGTGTACGTCGTAGCTGTGGTGGCAGAACACGTTTCAGAAATTGGATCACTGGGAGGTTTTCCGGTTCGTAAGATCGATGGCCGTCTTGAAACAAAAAGGGCGCTCAACCCGTCTGCTAGCGAGCCAGTATGTGGATTATCAGGTCGATGCCCCATTTGAGAAGCTGAGACAAGACAGCGCGGTTTTTGGATACCTCGCTGGAGGGACCAGTGGCCTCGGACACTTGCTGGACGGCAGATGCGGCCTTGGCCCTAGAGACTGAACCACGATATCTCAATCTCGCCAGCGTCCCTGGCGAGTGTCAGGGGTGCCAGCCTGGCATTTGGATGTTGACTATATGAGGACAGGTTTTAGAAGCCCAGTTCGACGTCCTTCAGCGACTGTGCGCTCGGCGCAGAAGCACCTGCCTGATTTTTGTCTCAGGATGATTGAGCGTAGCTTATACCAAACGCTGCGCTCAAGACACTCTGAAGAGCGCTATTCGAAGCAGCGATGTTCAAACACTCAAACAGTAAGCGTAGCTAACGGTAAATGATCTCATGATGTCAACTATCCGCAAATCACTTGAGATTCTAGAGCCGCGGGAGCGTCGATTATTCTATTTTCTTGTGTTGTTTTCGATCATGTTGGGGCCGGTTGAGGTTCTTGGCATCGCATCGGTGATGCCATTCCTGGCGATGGTGGCAGACCAAGATCTAGTGACGAGCAATGAGTATCTTGGCGAAGTTTATTCGTTCTTTGGGTTTCAAGACAGCCGGTCATTCATAATTGCGCTTGGGTTGATAGTGGTTGGCCTTCTTATCGTTCGAACCATCCTCTTCGGTTTCAGCGTCTACGCCAACACGCGCTTTGCCGCAATGCGCAGTGCAAGTATTGGGCATCGCCTACTGAGGACTTACCTCACCCAGAACTACACTTGGTTTTTGAATCGGCACAGCGCTGATCTTGCAAAAACGGTTCTGGACGAAGCGAAGATGGTGGTGGTGGGAATACTCTCACCCTTGATCATGCTGGTAACCCAGTTGTCCGCGAGCATTTTTGTTATCGGGTTCGTCATCGTGATTGAGCCGATAGCGGCGCTGGTCGTTTTTGCAGCTTTTGTGCTGGCCTATGGCTCAGTCTACGCTATTGCGAGGCGTTACCTCGGCGATTTGGGTGACGAACGCGTCATCGCGAACCAGGCGCGTTTCCAGGTCGCGCACGAGGCGCTGGCAGGCATCAAAGATGTGAAGGTATCTCAACTCGAGGACGTGTATGCCCGTCGATTCTTCGCCCCGGCTGTACGTCTGGCGCAGATTGATGTTCTGAGGGCAATCATCGCGTACGCACCGAACGGTGCGACCCAAA
>JANQJE010000280.1 GCA_028281795.1 Cohaesibacteraceae bacterium
AGGACGTTCGATCTGCCGGCGCTCTACGGCGTCAAAGTCCTTGACCGGGGGATGAACCCCGCTCTTCGAACTTTTCCTTGTATGGCTTGCCATATCGAACGCCATTTCAATCACATGAATGAGTCCTGGCCCTAGCCTATACGGCCTTGATTTTTGAACGCAACGCTCTGATATGCGCGTCACAGACGTTCCCCCAACGCAAGACTGAGGTTTCACCATGACCGGTGCTGGCAAGAGTGCTGAAGAACTGGCCGCTGAAGACGCGGCCGCCGCCATGGAAAGAGAAGCGGCCCTCGAAGCCCAAGAGGAAGATTCCGAAGAGGCTGAAACAACAGCCAAGACAACCGATTCCGCAAGCGCCTGGGAAACGCCGCCCGAGGGCGGTGACGAGCCGAATTATGAAGCCGTCATCGGAGCGCTGCAGGACGAGTTGGAGCAGGCCCGCGAGCAGCGCATGCGCGCGGCTGCAGAGATGGAGAACCTGCGCCGGCGGACAGCGCGCGAAATAGCCGATGCGAAAAAGTTCGCCGTGTCCTCGTTTGCCCGCGACCTTCTGTCGGTATCCGACAATCTGACCCGAGCGCTCACGGTTGTGACGGATGACGAGAAAGCTGCTGCCGGAGAGGTTTGGAAAAACCTGCTTGAAGGCGTGGAGATGACCGAGCGCGAGCTTCTCAACGTTTTCGACAAGAACGGTGTGAAGAGGATCGATCCAGAAGGCGAGCGTTTCGACCCGAACCAGCATCAGGCCATGTTCGAAGTGCCGGACCCCAAACAGCCGTCCGGCATGGTGGTGCAGGTCGTTGCGCCGGGCTTTATGATCGGTGAGCGCGTGCTGCGCCCGGCTATGGTTGGTGTCACAAAAGGTGGTCCCAAGCCCGATGCGAAACCGGAGGTCAAACCGGAAGCTGAAGCCACATCCGGCATGGCGTCATCCGAACCGGGCGAAAGCGTCGACAAGACGGCCTGATGTGGACTCGAAGGCTGGCTGAAGGCATCATCTGATGCTTATGCGTTTCGGGGGAAACGCCAACAGTCGGGGAGAATTAGCATGACACCGCACGGCCATTTTCATTGGAACGAACTCATGACGCGCGATGTTCCAGCCGCGCAAAAAGCCTACAGCGAAGCCATGGGCTGGACGTTCGACGAGATGCCGATGCCGGATGGCACCATCTACTATATCTGCAAGTCTGGCGGTGAGGTGGTTGGCGGTATGTTCGATATCTCCGATAAGCTCGATTATGCCGACACACCGGCGACATGGACGGCCTACATTGCCGTTGACGATGTCGACGCCAGCCTGGAGAAGGCCAAGGCGGTGGGTGCAACGGTCAAGGGCGAGCCTTTTGACGTACCCGGCGTCGGCCGTATCGCCATGGTTGTACAGCCCGATGGCGCTATGGTCGGCTGGATGACACCGGCGCCTGATCCAAACTAGGCCGTTACACGCCTTAAGGTGAGGTTGATCCGCCCTGGAGCATCCAGGAGTGTGGATGTTCCAGGATACAAGCGCGTGATGCCGTGAAAGCATAGCCGGCTTTCGCCGCCCATGACCAGGACATCGCCTGATGCGAGGCGGATGCTCTCCGTCGGTCCTCCGCGTTGCGTCCCGCCTAATTTGAACAGCGCATCATCACCCAAAGAAACCGACACGACCGGTGCGTCGAACGTTTTCTCGTCCCGGTCCTGATGCATGCCCATCTTGGCGTCCGGTGCGTACCAGTTGATGAGGCAGGCTTCCGGTTCCCGGCAGTCCGGCGCCACAACTGCCCATAGCTCCTTCAACGCCGCCGGGATGGCGGGCCAGGGCTCACCGGTCACCGGATGGGTTGGCTGGTAGCGGTAGCCGTCCTTGTCCGAAACCCAACCCAGCGTTCCACAGTTCGACATGCGCACCGAAAACGGCTTGCCCGTGCGCGGCATGACCGGTTGATAGAGCGGTGCCGCCTGGAGGACGCTGCGAATGGTCTCCACCAGGCTTTTCTGCTGGTCCCGGTCGAAAGCGCCGGGATAAAAGAAGCAACCTGACTGCCCTGTCGGAAGTTTCACGTGTTGGGAAGAAAGCATGGTTCATCCGCCGATCGTCACGGCCCTTGCAGCCATCGTTCTGGGCGTTCTTTACATGCATCTGACGCTCACCGTCACCAAGCTGCGCCGGTCTCATCGCGCCAGCATGGGGGACGGCGACGGCAAGGGTGAATTGGCGCAGGCCATCCGCATGCATGCCAATTTCATCGAGTATGTGCCGTTTGCGCTGATCCTGCTGGGGTTTGCCGAAATGATGGGGCTCTGGTGGCCCGTCGTTGCGCTTGGTACAGCCCTGCTCGTTGCAGGCCGGTGGCTTCATACACGCTCCTGGGTAGGTGGAAAGACGTTTTTCAAGCCACGCGTCCGCGGCATGTGGCTGACGTTCGGCGCCTATGTGATCGGGATTGGTGGTTTGACTCTGATGACGGTCCAGAGGTTTGTATCATTTTGATGACGGAAGAGCAGTGATTGATCACATATCGCGAACAGTATGTTTGCGACAAAGGGGCCTCCCCTTGCCCATGAAGTTGCCTATGTCTCCAGGCATCCATTCGCACACCCGCAAAGCATCCCCAGGAGACAATCATGACCCTCAGCAAGATTCTGACAGGCCTTGCCCTGTCCACAGCCATCGTTGGTTCGGCCAGCGCCGCCGACATCGCGGTCGGATCGGGCACGTACACGCTCGACCCGACCCACGGCTCGCTGTTCTGGTCGGTGAACCATTTCGGCCTGTCCGAATACACGGCCCGTATCAACACGTTCGATGCGACTATTGAACTGGATGCTGACGACATCACGCAGTCCTCGCTGACAGCCACGATTCAGATGGCAAGCGTCGATACCGACTATCCGTTCCCGGAGAATGCCGACTTCAATGAGGAGCTGCGTGGCGCCAACTGGCTGAACACCGAAGCCTTTCCTGAAGCGACCTTCGTATCCACGGCCATCACCCCGACGGGCGACAACACTGCCGAAATCACTGGCGATCTGACCTTTCTAGGCGTCACACTGCCGGTCACTCTGGATACAACCTTGATCGGTGCGATGGGCAAACACCCGTTTGCTGAAGGGGCTGCTTTCGGCATTCAGGCGACCGGCACGTTCGATCGTTCAGACTTCGGTTTCTCCACCTTCGCGCCGAATGTCGGGACCGACGTGACCATCGAGATTAACGCTGAGTTCATCGGCGATGCGTCGACGGCCAATCCGTCCTAACCAGACACTCAAACCGGGCCAGTTGCGATGACTGTTCTCCCTGTCGATGCATCCCGGACAACGGATGCTTCCATGGCCCGGCGCTACACCGGTGTCGCAATCGTCCTTCACTGGACGATTGCGGTTGCCATCCTGTTTCAGATGGTCGGCGGCAAATGGATGGTGTCCGCCGGCGCTGCCGCAACAGGATCCGTTTTCACGGTTTTTCAGATTCACAAGACCGTTGGCCTCACCATCCTGGGTCTGACGCTCGCACGCATTGTGTGGCGACTGGCCAACCCGGCTCCGGCCTTGCCCAAGGGTATGAGCCGTTTTGAGCGCTCAGCGGCCAATCTTACCCATATCGGGTTCTATGCGTTTCTCATCCTGGTACCCTTGTCGGGTTGGGCGATGGCGTCTGTGTCGCCGACAGGTGTGCCGACCTTTTTCCTGCTCCTGGAGCGTCTGCCCTTCGCGCATTTGCCGCTGCTGAGCGATGCCGGTCTCACTGAGCGTCATACAGCCGAGGCCTGGCTAAAACAGGTCCATGAAACCCTGTCGCTCGCCATGGGGCTTCTGATTGTTCTGCACATCGCGGCTGCGCTGAAGCACCAGTTCATCGCCAGGGACAATCTAATCGCGCGCATGATCATCTCGGCGCGCTCGGCACCGAACTCGATCGCCAAAGCGAGCGTCGGCGGCATCGCTCTATCGGCCACGCTTATGTTTCTCATTGGCGGCATTGCCTGGGGTATCAATCAGCGGACGTCCTATGACGCATCCGCGGCAGCGAGCCTGGAAGAGACAACCGCCACGTCCGGGACCTGGATGATCGATCATGAGAGCTCCGCACTTGGATTCTCCCTCACCTACACCGGCAACGTCGTGCAGGGTGTGATCGGAAGCTGGACGGGAGATGTTATCTTCGACCCCAATGATTTGACCAGCGCCCGGGCAGTCATCACGATTGACATGACAAGCGTGTCCCTGGGTGATGCCACACTGCAAACCCAGGCGACCGGAGGCGACGGGTTTGATCTGGCCAATCATGCAACGGCGACGTATGAAACCGACCGTTTCGAACAGACGGACGCAGGCTCCTTCCGCGCCGATGGAACGCTGACTTTGCGGGGTGTCGCGGTGGATGCGCCGTTGGTCTTCACCTTCGATGAGGCCGACGGTGTGGCAACCGTCGCAGGCTCGACAACACTCAACCGGCTGGATTTTGGGATCGGTGCCGTTGGTGCAGTGGACGAGGCCTGGATTCTCCATGCCGTAGACGTGACCTTCCAGCTCACGGCCACGCGTCAGCAATAGCGGGCAGTTTCTAGGTCCTGACCCTAAAACCGGGTTTGCTCCGGTTCGTCACAGAAAATCGGCAAAACGCATTGCGGAGATGGACCATTGCTGTCATCTCCCTGTCATCCTGACGCGTAGGGAGTTGCGGGATGCATCGATGATGCTCCCGTATGGGTCCTTAAAACCCGTGGAATGGAATCAGCCCGTGACGTTTTCGCCTCCTCACTCCTCCCGTCCACGTGCGACAGCCGAACGCCAATCGTTTCTCTCCGGTATCATGGATGGCGGGCGGTTCCTGCGCCAATGGGCCGGAAACCCGTTGGGTATCGGTGCCATTGTACCATCCAGCCCGCATCTTGCTGAAGCGATGGCAGGGTTTATCGACCCTGACAGGGACGGTCCGGTGGTTGAGCTGGGTCCGGGAACAGGCGTTGTCACGAAAGCCATCTTGAACCAGGGTGTCGCCGCCGACCGTCTCACCAGCATCGAGTATTGCGAGGACTTTGCCAGGCTTCTGCGTACCCGGTTCAAGGATGTGAGCATTGTCCGCGGCGACGCCTACGATCTGGCGGCAAGTCTTGGCCAACAACCGCCGCTCGCAGCCGTCGTTTCCAGCCTGCCGCTGTTCACCAGCCCTCCTGCGAAACGTCGCGCCTTGATCATCGATGCGCTCGACCGCCTTGCCCCCGGTGCGCCGTTCATCCAGTTCTCCTATGCACTCGTCGCACCGGTGAAAGAAGAGCGAGGTCTCTTCACCGTCTCCACGAGCGGCTGGATCTGGAACAACATGCCACCGGCCCGTGTCTGGATTTACCGTAAGTCCGTTAGTCCTCTAGCGAAGGAACCTGCATGAACCCTGTCAAACTGATCGTCTTCTCCGGCTCCATCCGCAATGGATCGCACAACACCAAACTCGCAAGCGCTGTGTCGGCCATAGCTGCCGATGTCGGCGCCGATGTCACGCACATCTCCCTGAAGGACTATCCGGCTCCGCTGTTCGATTCGGAATGGGAGAAAGAGAACGGCGTTCCTGCATCGGTCACCGAACTTGGCGCATTGATGTCGGCAAGCGATGCAGCGTTTCTTGCATCGCCGGAATACAATTCCGGCGTCACACCCCTGTTGAAGAACACGATCGACTGGCTGAGCCGCCTCAAACCCCATCCCTTCAAGGAGACAGTGTTCTCGCTTGGTGGTGTCTCGCCCGGTTCGCTCGGCGGCATTCGTGGTCTCTTCGCACTCCGCACAACGCTGGTGGGCCTCAATGCGATTGTCATGCCCGAACAGTTGACGGTTGGCGGGGCGGGCTCCGCCTTCAACGAAGACGGATCTTTCAGCAATGAGCGGACACAGAGTCTTGCGACAGCCCAACTTGAAAGGTTGATCGATGTGGCGGGAAGGTTGCGCAACTGATGGCGTTACGGACCCCAAAGGACCGGCTTGCCGTTGCCATCGATGTTACCGGGCGCGACGCTGCGCTGCGTCTGCTCGAAGCGGTGGGTGACGAGGCAGGCATCATCAAGATCGGCCACAGACTGGCTTATTCCGGCGGTTTCTCGCTGATTGAGGAGCTGGCGCAATCGGGCAGACATGTCTTTGCCGATCTCAAACTGCTCGACATCGATCAGACCGTTGCCGAAGGTGCGCGCAGTGTCGCCGCCACCGGTGCTGCTTATCTTACGGTTCATGCCTACCCAAAGGCGATGCGCGCTGCTGTCGATGCGCTCGGACCGGACCCGGCCCTGAAGCTGCTCGGGGTTACGGTCCTGACGTCCATGGACGATGCGGATCTCGCGGATGCGGGCTACAGCGATACGGCGGAGACGCTGGTGATGAAGCGGGCTCGGCAGGCCAAAGCCGCCGGCATGCCTGGTCTTATCTGTTCGGCACGGGAGGCCGCTGCTCTGCGCACGGCCGTTGGGCCGGACATGCTTCTGGTCACGCCTGGGATACGGTTCGCCGACGGTGACATTGGCGATCAGAAGCGGGTGGTGACGCCGCAGAAGGCCATCGCCGACGGCGCCGACATTCTGGTTATGGGGCGGCCCATCACCGCAAACGCTGATCCGAAAGCTGCGGCACGGCGCGCTGTTGATGAAATCGAGGCGGGTCTTGCCAAACGAGGCTAGGATTCGCCCGCTCACAGCCGACGACCTGGCTCATCTGGCAATGCTCGGCCTCGACCAGACAATCGCCATACGTGCGATGGCGCAGGATATGGCCTGGGTCATGGAAGAGAAAGGAAAGGTGCTCGCCGCTGCTACGGCACGGTTGGCCGATGGCACCGTGTTTCTCGACGGACTGGTCGGGGAGGCTTCCGGTCAGTTACTCTTGATCGATCATGCCATCGCCTATGCAAGGTGGAGCTACGCACCCGCCCTGACGCTTCTTGCGTCGCACGAGGACGCGTCGCTGGAAGACCGCGGCTTTGTCGGAGTTGATCCCGAACGCCTGCCACCATCCTTGGGTGCCGCGGCCGCAACCTCACAAGATGCCTTGCAGAAAGTTCTGATGAAACGGCTTTAACGGAGCCAACGGCGGTTGCACGTCCATCGGCCGCTGGGCTAGATGCCCGCTGAGGTGACGTAAAGGATGATGAACGTGGCAGACGTGCGGGTCGCCGTGATGGGTGCATCGGGCCGTATGGGCAAAGCGCTGATCGCGGCTGTTCTGGAAGCCGACGGTGCCACGCTCTCCGGGGCCATAGAACGCAGTGACTCAACAACCTTGGGGCAGGACGCCGGTGCGCTGATTGGTCATGACCCCGTTGGCGTCGCCTTGAGCGATGACCCGCTGCCGGTGTTTGCAACCTCTGATGCCGTGCTCGATTTCACAGCGCCCGCCGCCACGTTGCACTATGCCGAACTCGCCGCCCAGGCTCGCATCGTTCATGTCATCGGCACGACGGGACTGGGCGCGGACGACGAGGTCAAGCTAGACGCGGCTGCCCGTCATGCAGCGATCATCAAGTCCGGCAATATGAGCCTTGGTGTCAATCTGCTTGCTGTTCTTGTCGAACAGGCTGCCAGATCACTGAGTGCCGACTTCGATATCGAAGTTCTCGAGATGCATCACAAGGCAAAGGTCGATGCCCCATCGGGTACGGCTTTGCTTTTGGGAGAGGCAGCCGCCGAGGGTCGCGGGTTGAATCTCGATGATGTCGCTGTTCGCCAGCGCGAAGGGATAACAGGCGCGCGGCCGGAGGGCGCGATTGGTTTTGCCAGCGTGCGAGGAGGTTCCATAGTTGGCGACCACTCCGTGCTGTTTGCCGGCCCGGCCGAACGCATCACCCTGTCGCACCATGCTGAAGACAGAAGCCTTTTCGCCCGCGGTGCCATCAAAGCCGCGCTTTGGGGGTATGGTAAGAAACCTGGCC
>JANQJE010000282.1 GCA_028281795.1 Cohaesibacteraceae bacterium
CTGCTCAAACCGAACGACACGCTTGCCCGCTTCAGTGGTGATCAGTTCGGCATTCTCCTGCTTTCCGAACAGAAGCCCGCCGCCGTGGCGCGTCTCACCGAGCAGATACGCCGCGCTCTGAAAGCTCCGGTCGTGTTCGGCGAGGATGAGGTCAACCTGACCGTGTCGATCGGCGTGGCAACCTACGATCCCAATTCGGAGGGCGCGGAAGACTCGCTGCGCGATGCAGAGATCGCCATGGCCCACGCCAAGCGGCTTGGCGGCGACCGGTGCGAGGCGTTCCGTCCTTCCTTGCGCGAGCATGGACGTTCCGTTGCAGCGGTTGAAGCCGACCTGCGCAAAGCGCTCGATAGGGACGAATTGACGGTTTTCTACCAGCCGATCATTCGTCTGGCAGACCGTTCGCTGGCCGGTTTTGAAGCGTTGTTGCGCTGGGACCACCCGCGTCATGGCCGCATGGCGCCGGCGGAATTCGTTCCGATTGCCGAGCGTTCGGGCCTTATCATCCCGGTTGGCCTTTTTGTTCTGGAACGTGCTGCACGCGACCTCAATCAGTGGATGCGCGACAACGCCGACGCTGCCGGACTGTTCACCAGCGTGAACATCTCGTCGCGCCAATTGCTGCGTCACGACCTGCTGAACGATCTTCGGGCCATTCTCGCCCGTGCCGATCTACCAGGATCGGCGCTGAAGCTGGAACTGACCGAGTCGCTCGTCATGGAGAACCCCGAATATGCCTCGCAGGTTCTCGAGCGCTGCCGTGAGCTCGGCATCGGGCTTTCGCTCGACGACTTCGGCACCGGTTACTCCTCGCTGTCCTACCTGCAGCGTTTTCCGTTCGACACGATCAAGATCGACCAGTCTTTCGTGAAGGAAATGGTGCCGGGCGAGCCGGCTGTCGTGCTTGGCGCGATCGTCGCACTCGGGCATGACCTCGACATGGATATCGTTGCCGAAGGCATCGAAGAGTCCGACGTTGCCGCCGAGCTTGCCGAGCTTGGCTGTGAATATGGCCAGGGCTACCTGTTCGGCCATCCGATTCCAGCCGTTGGCGTTCCGGCCTTCCTGGAAGCCTTCGAGCAAAGCAAAGCATCGCCCGAGCAGCCGGAACAGGACGAAGAGGCCATCGTCTTGCCTGCTCTGGAGACTTTGGAGTTGCCGGACAAGCCGACATCCCTACCGGCTTTGCCTGTTCCTCAAGCTGCCGAACCGCCCGCGACCGTTCATGCCGACGCACCGGCTCCGGTCGAAGAAGAGCTTCAGGCCGACCCATTGCCGGTCCCTGCGGAGACTGCTCCCCAGATTGTCGAGCCGTCTACACCGGTTTTGGCATCGCCGTCACAGGAGACACGCTCCTCAGAGCCGGCCCGGCTTGAGTTCGATGATATCGCTGAAAGTCTTGCAGCAGAACTGGCCAGACCGGAGGGAGATGAAGAGCCTGCGGTCATTGAAGTTGCCCCCGAGTCTTCCGACGACGCGGTGCCATCTGTTGAGGAGCGCGCATTGGTCGAGCCTGGTCCTGTCGACCAGGAGAATGCTGAACGCGATCCGGATATTGCCGAAGCGCTCGCGACTGCGCTGGCCAGGCTGGAATCCGTCGAAAAACCAAAGGTCACCGAGCTTGCACAGGAGGCTCCCGAGGAGCCGCTGCCGATTGTCGCCGAACCTGATCAAGAAGAGGCAAACGAGCGTGATGCTTCGGCCGACGCAGATCCGGACATTCCCGCGCAGGATTTTGAGGAACCGGAAACCACTGATCCGACGAACACCGAACAGGATGCCGACCAACCGAGCATGAGCGAAGCGCTCGCGCGTGCATTGGCCGATTTGGAACCCGACGAGGAACCGGAGGTTACCGAGGTTGTAGCGGAGGCTGCCGAGGAGCCGATGCCCATTGTCATCGAACTCGATCACGAAGAGGCAGACGAACGTGATGCTTCAGCCGATGGCGACCCGGACATCCCCAAGCCGGATTTGGAAGATCTGGCCACCATTGAGCTGACGAGCACCAGACAGGATGATGCCGAACCTGAAATCAGTGAGGCGCTCGCCACGTTGCAGGCCACGCCCGAGCCTGTCGAAGAACTCCAGCCGACGGAAACTGCCACCGACGCGCTTGAAGCGCAGGCGCCTGCTCTAGCCGAGCTTGATGTCGAAGAAACCCTCGCCATTGCCTTGCGTAAGCCGGACATCAGCGATCTTCCTTCCCCGGTGTTGAGCGCCCGTCAGGATACCAAGCAACCGCAAACCGTCTTGGCAAAGCCGTCGGCCATCAAGGCGCCACGGGCCTATGAGCGCCCGTCGCGCGGACCGGCAGCCCGGCCCGCAGCCAAAGCATCTGCTCCTGTCGACCAACGAAGCGCGGAACGGGATTCGGGCTTCTCGGAAAAGAGCAAGCCGAGGACGCCGGCCCCGCCCAGACCGGATGTGTCCGAGCGGTCCTCCCGCTCTCCAACGCCGTCGGCGAAAGCAACCGAGCCGCCGGCAAGGCTGTCTGCGCCTGAATTGACCGAACGTGTACCGGCACCACCTGCGGACGGACCGAAGACAGCGCGCGCGACGCCCGAATTGCGCCGCTCATCGGAGAGGCCTGAAACCGACGTAGAGGAGAAATCGACGCCAGGCCAAACGCATCGCTCTTTCGCAACGGCCTTCGAAGCATCGGTGCGCAAGCAACCCGGCTTTGAAAAACAAAAGACTGAAACGCCCGAATCTGACAATCCTGCCGATGACCGAAAGGCGAGAGACGGAGCGCCCAAGGCAGCCACGGATGTCGCGATGGACGCCAAACCACGCGCTGAGCCAACATCTAGGCCCGCTTCAAAGGCAGGGCAGAAACAAGGCGCGTGGGCAAAAAAAGACCGGCCGGGCTCTGGCAAGAAATGGGAACCGAAAGGGGATCTCAAGAGCAAGTTGAAGCCAGGAGCTAGGGGTCCAAGGCGTTGGCCTGCTATGGATGACCCCAAAGCTGACCCAAGGCCGGATGCAAAAACCGACTCTCTTAAGGAGATGGCCAAGCCGGCGCGTGCCAGTGGCGTCGATCAAAAGGTCGATGAGAACGATCCGATGCTGCCCAAGACGAAGGCGGAACCGTTCGTTCCGAAGAAGCGCGCGCCCAGTGCGCTCGACGCCTATCGCACAAACAAGGGGGCTCAGCGGACACCGAGCGCCGCGTTCAAACCGCTTGTGCGTCCCAACAGTGCCAACGGCGCCATGAAAGACAGCGATCTGAAGGCGAAAGGCGAGGCCGGGCGCGCGTCGAAAGATGACGGCGATGCGCCGAAAAAAAAGGGCAGACCACAGACGTCCCGCAACAGGGTATCAAAATGATCGGTTCGGGCGTTGGTTTTTGATCCTGCGCCAAAGCATCTGATCAAAGCGAACGCTCTAAGCCTTGATAAGGACGTACGATCCCGGGGCATCCATGACCGGCTGATAGGTCGCCGAGCCCATTTTGGGTGGTGAAACACGGGCGCTGTCCATGCTTTCGATCCAGCTCTGCCAGTCTGGCCACCAGGACCCCGGTGTCTCACTTGCCTTCGACAGCCAGTCGTCATAGCGCCCCTGCGGCGTACTGCCGGTCCAGTACTGATACTTGTTCTTGTCCGGGGGGTTGATGACGCCTGCGATATGTCCTGAGCCGGACAAGACAAAGCGCACATCGCCACCGAAGAACTGTGAGCCCAGAAACACCGACTGAGGCGGTGCGATATGGTCTTCGCGGGTGGCCAGATTGTAGATCGGGATTTTGATGTCCGCCAGATCGAGCTTGACGTCGTCCAGCACCATCTTGCCGCGCGACAGCGTGTTGTCGAGGTAGCAATTGCGCAGATAAAACAGGTGGTTGGCGGCTGGCATCCGGGTCGAATCGGAGTTCCAGTAAAGCAGGTCGAAGGGCAGGGGCTCTTTGCCCTTCAGATAGTTGTTGATCACATAAGGCCAGATCAGATCGTTGGCGCGCAGCATATTGAAGGCGGAGGACATTTTCTTGCCGTCCAGATAGCCTTTGCGAGCCATCTGCTCTTCCATCACTTTCAGTTGTTCGTCATCAACGAACACTTTCAGATCGCCAGCATGCGTGAAATCGACCTGCGTGGTGAAGAGCGTCGCAGAGGCGATACGGTCATCGCCAACGGCAGCCATGTAGGCCAGAGTGACCGAGAGCAACGTGCCGCCGACGCAATAGCCTGCCGCGTTCACCTGCCGCTCGCCTGTGATGTCCTCGACGGCCGAGAGGGATTCCATGATCCCCTCACGCATATAATGGTCGAAACTCTTCTTTGCCTGCCGCTTGTCCGGGTTGATCCAGGAGATGACAAACACGGTGTGGCCTTGCCCCACCGCCCACTTGATGAAGGACTTCTGCGGGTTGAGATCGAGGATATAGAATTTGTTGATCCAGGGCGGCACCATCAGAAGAGGCCGCTTCAACACGGTGTCCGTTGTGGGCGCGTATTGGATCAGCTCGCAAACATCGTTGCGCATCACCACCTTGCCGGGCGTGGTGGCCATGTTCTCGCCGACCTGAAACTTGCGCGTGTCGGTCATCCGGACTTTCAGATCGCCCTCACCGGCCTCGATGTCCTCGGCCAGCATGGACAGACCGCGCACCAAATTCTCGCCGTTGCTTGCAAGGGTCTCCTTGATCAGCTCCGGATTCGTGCCGACGAAGTTGGTCGGGGAAAGCGCGCTGGCGATCTGCTTGATGTAAAACTGCGCCTTGTGACGCGTGTGCGGGTCCAGATCGCTGGCCTCATCCACCAGATCGTCGGCCCAGTTGGAAAGCAGAAGGTAAGCCTGTTTCAGAGTGCTGAAAAAGTGATTACGCGACCATTCCGGGTCCTTGAAGCGCTTGTCGCTAGGGTCCGCCTCAATAACAGGCTTGGCCTCCTCACCCGAGGCGCGCGCCAGCGATCCCGTCCAAAGATCGAAAAAGCCGGTCCACAAACGTGTTTGTGCCTCCAGCGTCCGCTTGGGATCCGACAGCCAGTATTCGGAAACCTGGCTGAGCGTTTTCACCACCTCGCCCATTTCGTCGGCCTGAACGGGCCGTGCATCGCCCTCTTCACGCGGGCGAAGGTAGGCGGCCCATACGCGCCCGCTTTGCTCGACAAACTTGCTGAGATTGTCCGCAAAAGCCTCAGGGTCGTTGATCGTGTAATCTTCCAGTGGACGAACCTGGGGCTCGGGCCTTGTCGGTTTCGGCGCTTCAGTGGCCGCCTTTGGTGTCGCGGCTGCCTTCAACGGCGCCGCTGTCGGTTCTGATCGTGTTTCGGCGGGTTTGCTGGCTGGCTTTTGAGCAGGAGCTTTGCGAGACGTCTTGCGCGCTGTCGTCCTGGTCGATGCAGCAGTTTTTCTTGACGATCCTGCGTTTGCTGCGGACCGGGCTTTGGCGGGCGCTTTCTGCGATGCGGCCTTGGCCGATGTCCGAGGCTTGGTGGCCGATGATGGTGTAACGTCCGGCGAGGCCGCGGCTGCCGCCGTTTTCTTGGTTGTGGCAGGTTTTCGCGCTGCGGCGGGCTTTCGCTTCGCAACGGGAGCCTCGGTCTTTGCAGTCGTTTTGGCAGCGGCCACCTTGGCAGGAGTGCTTTTCGCCGCTTTCGGCTTTGCGGTGGCGGACTTAGCTGCTGAAGCTGTCGACGCAGCGGTTTTTGCCCTGGCCGCACCGTTACTGGTTTTGCCGGCAGGGGGGCTGGCGGGCTTCGTTTTGGCGGCCGGAGTTTTGGCCGTCACGCGCTTGGTACCGCGCGTGCTTTTGCTGGGAGTGCTGTCGCTCGATTGCGCCATAGCCTCGTCGTTTCCTCACTGATTCCCCTGCGTCAAGGGTGGCACTCGCCGCGGCCTTCGGGTTTGGTCCCGTATTGCCTTAACGCTTCATTCACCATGCGTCGTCAGCCTGTCGGTTGACAAGATCGTACCGTTGCTGGCCACAGAAACAAGGCAGTCAAACGGACGGACGATCATTGCCTGCTTATGTAGGAACAGACCCGACGAACGCTATACGTGAATTGCCCCGGCGAGGTCTTTATGAGACACAACGCAACCTGTTGAGAGGAAATGCCGCAAAGCGGCCACTCTTTTGGCGCCAACACAGCTCACTACCCCCTGATCAGCCATGGTCAGCCAAACAAACCCGCGCCCGCCGATGCGCCGGTGCACAACATAGACTTCGAGGTCGTGATGAACGAGTTTCACCATGTTCGCCGCCTGCCACCTTATGTTTTTGAGCAGGTCAATCAGCTCAAGGCCAAGGCGCGCGCGAACGGGGCGGACATTGTCGATCTCGGCATGGGCAACCCCGATCTGCCAACGCCAGAGCATATCAACGAAAAACTGATCGAAACCGTCGGCAAGCCGCGCACCAACCGTTATTCCGCCTCGCGGGGCATTACAGGACTGCGCCGGGCACAGGCGGCTTATTACGAGCGCCGCTTCAACGTGAAGCTGAACCCGGAAACCGAAGTCGTCGCGACCCTTGGATCAAAGGAAGGTTTCGCCAACATGGCACAGGCGATCAGCGCGCCGGGCGACGTGATCCTTGTCCCGAACCCGAGCTATCCGATCCATGCCTTTGGTTTTCTGATGGCCGGTGCTGCCGTGCGCTCGGTGCCGTGCGAGCCGGGGCCTGAATTCTTTCATGCGCTGGAGCGCGCGGTACAGCACTCGATTCCCAAACCGTTGGCATTGGTGCTTTGCTATCCCTCGAACCCGACCGCCCATGTCGCCGATCTCGATTTCTATCGGGATGTCGTCTCCTTCGCTCGCAAGAACGACCTCATTGTTTTGTCGGATCTTGCCTATGCGGAGGTCTATTTCGACGACAACCCGCCGCCGTCCATCCTGCAGGTGAAGGGCGCAAAAGATGTCGCCGTCGAGTTCACCTCCATGTCCAAGACCTACTCCATGGCAGGATGGCGAATGGGCTTTGCCGTCGGCAATGAGCGCCTGATCGCGGCGCTCGCCCGTGTGAAATCCTATTTGGACTATGGTGCCTTCACGCCGATCCAGGTTGCGGCCACGGCCGCGCTCAACGGACCTCAGGACTGTGTGGATGACATGCGCGCCGTTTATAAGGGCCGCCGCGACGTGCTGGTTGATTCTTTTGCCCGCGCCGGCTGGGACATCCCGGCACCGACCGCATCCATGTTCGCCTGGGCACCGATCCCGGAGAAATTCAAGCATCTCGGCAGCCTGGAGTTTTCCAAGCTTCTCATCGAAAAAGCGGACTTTGCCGTGGCCCCGGGGGTCGGGTTTGGCGAGCATGGCGATGACTATGTGCGGATTGCTCTGGTGGAAAACAAAGACCGTATTCGTCAGGCCTCACGCAATCTGCGTCGCTTCCTTGAAACTGCTGACGAGACTTTGCATAACGTGGTCGCTCTTAGCGCTCGGGGCTGACCGCCCCTGGCGCTGATCCTTTTGGCAGTCAGGCAGGCGTCGTCCTGTCAGCTTGGACGAACCACGCATGACCATACCCAACAGCGACAGCCCGCTGCGTGTGGGCGTTGCAGGGCTCGGCACCGTTGGTGCCGCGCTCGCGCGTCTTCTGCTTACCCGCTCCAATGAGTTGCGCGCCGAAGGCGCACGCCTTTTGATGTTGACCGCCGTATCGGCGCGCGACGCGTCCAAGGATCGCGGTTTCGATATGTCCGAACTGACATTTCATGCGAACGCCGACGATTTGGCGCGCGATCCGGAAGTCGATGTCGTGGTCGAATTGATTGGCGGTGACGATGGACCGGCCAAGACGCTCGTCGAGACGGCCCTTCAGGAAGGCAAGCCGGTCATCACCGCCAACAAGGCGCTGCTGGCCGCGCACGGGCTTCAACTGGCCTCTGCCGCCGAGCGGTCGAATGTCCCGCTTCTATTCGAGGCTGCCGTGGCGGGCGGTATCCCTGCGATTCGCGCCCTGCGCGACGCTGTGCCTGGCCAGAAAGTGACCCGCGTGTCTGGTATCCTGAACGGCACGTGCAACTACATCCTGACGCGGATGGAGCGCGAAGGCATTGCCTTTGATGACGTGCTCACCGATGCGCAGCGGCTGGGTTACGCAGAGGCTGACCCGACTTTCGATGTCGACGGTTTCGACACTGCTCACAAGCTGGCCCTTCTGACCTCGCTTGCCTTTGGCACCGAGATCGAGGCCTCCGATATGTACATTGAGGGCATCCGCGCGATCACACCGGATGATATGGAAGCCGCCAGGGAACTGGGCTACCGCATCAAACTGCTTGGCGTGGCGCAGGCCACGGAAACCGGAATCGAGCAGCGTGTGCATCCGACCATGCTGCCGCTGGAGTCCACGCTCGCGCAGATCAACGGCGTGCTCAACGCCGTTGCCATCGACACCGATCTGCTCGGCGAGATCGTCTTGTCCGGTCCGGGTGCCGGAGGGGACGCGACGGCAGCATCGGTGATTGCCGATCTTCAGGACCTGGCCCGTGGTCTGGTGCCCAAACCGCTTCGCCTGCCGCGCGGCGACCTGCGTCCCTATCAGCGCGCCCGCATGCGCTCGCACGAGGGCGGCTATTACGTGCGCCTCTCGGTCGTCGATAAACCGGGCGCTTTCGCGGCCATCGCGCAGCGCATGGCCGAGCACGGTATCTCGCTGCAGTCCATCGTCCAGCGCCGTAAGCCGACCGACACGGGACCGCACACCCACCAGCCCGTCATCATCATCACCCATGAAACGATGGAGCAGGCGGTGCGCGAGGCGATGGACGGCATCATGACCGATGGCCATGTCGATGCCACCCCGCAGATCATTCGTATCGAACGCTAGAACGGTAGGCCCACCGCACGATGACCAAATCGATCCTGACGCCCGGCGAACTCGTCCTTGAGCGTATTCTAACGCTGGAACTGGTCCGCGTGACCGAACGGGCGGCGGTGTCGGCCGCCCGCTGGCGGGGCCGGGGCAATGAAACCGAAGCTGATCAGGCCGCAGTGGATGCGATGCGCCGCGAGTTGAACAAGCTGCCCATCGCCGGCGAGGTGGTGATCGGCGAGGGCGAGCGCGACGAAGC
>JANQJE010000027.1 GCA_028281795.1 Cohaesibacteraceae bacterium
CACGCTGATTTCAAACGCGCCCTGGATGCTGGTCGGCTGCTGGTCAAGCACGCCGCCGGCTACATTGACGTTCTGGGCCCTAAGAGCCTGCACGATGTCGGCGCCAGTCAGGTTGAACGAAGCGGCCCGCTCAGGATCAATCCACACCCGCATGGAGAATTCGCGGAAGCCAAATGACTGGATCTGGCCGACACCCTCCAAGCGCTGCAGTTCGTCGCGCATCTGCAGGCGTGCATAGTTGGAGATGTAGAGCTGGTCGCGGCTGCCGTCGGGAGAGTAGAGATGTACCACCAGCAGCGCGTCCGGGTTCGCTTTCACAGTTGAGACACCGAGACGGCGAACCGGCTCCGGCAGGCGTGGTTCGGCGAGGGCGACACGGTTCTGCACCAGCACCTGCGCCGTATCGAGGTCGGTGCCGGATTCAAATGTCACCGTGACAGTGGCAGTGCCGGCGCCGGTGGATTGGGAGAGGATGTAGAGCATCCCTTCGACGCCATTGATTTCCTCTTCCAGTGTGGCCGCGACGGTTTCAGCAACAGTAGTGGCGGAGGCGCCGGGATAGGTGGCGTTCACCTGGATGGTAGGTGGCGCGATGTTGGGGTACTGCGAGACCGGCAGGCTGGTATAGGCAATGCCGCCGATCAGCATGACGATGATCCAGATGACGCTGGCGAAAATTGGCCGGTCGATGAAGAAGTGTGCGATCCGCATGGCAGCCTCCCCTTACTAGTCCAAGTCTTGCGTGTCTGTTTGTCAGTGTGGTGACAGCCCTACTGGGCAGCCACCTGGGCGACGATGGATGTCGGGTCCACGGCCGGGGCAAGTTTTGCGCCAGAGGCGACGAACTGGGTTCCGGCAACGATGACACGGTCGGAGCCTTCAAGGCCACCGCGAATGACCCGCAGACCGTCGATGATGGGTCCAAGTTCGACCGTCCGGCGCTGGGCTACGTCATCGGTATCAGCGACCCATACGAACTTTTCGGCCTGGTCGGTCTGAATGGCGCTGTCGGAGATCATGACGGCGTCATACTCACCGGAGCCCACGAGGCGCAGGCGGCCGAACATGCCCGGCGCAAAAGTGCCGTCGGGATTGGCGAAAGTAGCGCGGCCCCGCATTGTACCCGTCGAGATGTCCAGCTGGTTGTCGACGAAGCTCATTGAGCCCGTGTGGCTGAAGCTGGCTTCATCCAGCAGCTTGACCTGAACCGGATTGGCATTGTCGCGAGACCCCGGGCGTGAGCCGCTCTGGTCCAGGCGGACATATTTCAGATAGTCAGCCTCGCTGGCGGTGAACTCGAAGTGGAACGGGTCCATGGAGACGATGGTGGTCAGCAGTGTGCCGCCCTGGGCGCCGCCATTGATCAGGTTGCCGAGGCTCACGAACTCATCGCTTATCCGGCCAGTGATCGGTGAGCGGACTTCCGTGTATTCGACATCCAGCCGGGCGGCTTCGACCCGGGCATTGGCAGCTTCGACCGAAGCGGATGCGCTATTCATTTCAGCGAGGTGCTGGTCATAGCGGGCACGGCTCACGGGGCCCTTGCTGACCAGCGCCTGTGTGCGGCCAAGCTGCTGGCGGGCGAGGCGCAGGCGGGCCTGGGCTTCACCGGCTTCGGCTTCCGCGAGGCGGAGCGCCGCTTCAAAAGGACGGGCATCGATCTTGAAGAGCAGGTCGCCCTTCTTGACCACCTGACCCTCCGTGAAGGCGACTTCGGTGAGGTATCCGGAGACACGAGAGCGAACATCGACGCGGTCAATGGCTTCGAAGCGGCCTGTATATTCGTCCCACTCAATGATCGGCTTGACCGTTGGATAGGCCACGGTGACCGGCGTTGCCGGGGCTTCAATTGGCGTGTCAGCAGCGGGGCTGGCGTTGGAAGGGGCAAACTGTGTTGCGGCGGCGCCGAGGATGGCCACTGAGGCGACCGTTGCTGCGGCGATGGTTTTGAAGTTCCGGGTCATGGGACAAAGCTCCTGCGTGCGCGGAATCGGTGTTTTTCCGCGGTGTTTAAAGTCGGTTGTCGGTGGTCGGGGTGGCTTGCCCCTCGTTGTTGACCCTAACTTAGGGAAGAACGGGTTCGTCGATTAGATTGGCAAATGTTGGATCATTCAAAAGCTCTGCTTTTGAATTGGGGGCAGATGGTCCAAATACGTCTTGTTCTTCAGCCAGAAAGGCGGATGACGCGGCCAGATCGATAAAGCTGCGCTCGATCGCTGCCATTCGGTCCGTCGCTTCGATACCCTCCGGCGAGCCGACGCCGTTGGCATAGGCTTCCAGGTCCGGCCACCAAATCTCAATCAATCCGTCAAAAGCTGCATGACCGAGACTGCGAACCTGGCGGAAACACTCATTGTATGGTGTTTCGACCGGGAGGCTGCGCGTGTAGCGCACGGCCCCTGTTACATCTGCAAGGCTGGCGATCAGCGGGCCGTGACTGGCCCGCCAGATGCGCTCGAAGTCTTCGACCGACAGATCAGGGCGGCGCTTGATGAGATAGGTGAGTTTGAGCATGGGGTCTCCTCCGCTTGGGTTTTAAGGTAGCGGTGTCCGACACCAAGTATTAGATTGGCAAAAGTTGGCTCACACTAAAGCAGGACTTTAGAATGTCCCGGCATGCATCCACCTCCCTGGCATCCTTCATCCGGTCGGCGGAACTCGGCAGTTTTGCAGCTGCGGGCAAGGCTTTGGGCATTTCGCCCGCGGCGGTCGGCCAGAACGTCAAGCGCATGGAAGACGCCTATGGCGTCAAGCTTTTCAACCGCACCACCCGAAAGATGAGCCTGACCCCTGAGGGTGCGCTGCTGTTTCAGCGTGCACGCGGGCCTCTCAAGGAACTCGACGAAATTGATGCACTGTTTGATGAAAGCCGCGGCGTCGTCTCTGGTGTCCTGCGGATTACGGCGCCCAAACGCTTCGCCGTCCGTACCCTGGTGCCGCTGATTGCCGAGTTTCGCGACCTGCACCCGGAAATCGAGATCGACTTGGATGCCGCTGACAGCGTCCGCGACTTCGTCGACGACCCGGTGGACATCGCTTTTCGCATCGGGGAACCGGGCGACTCAACCATGATCGCGCGACCCATTTCGGAGCTGCCAGTCTATACAATGGCGTCACCGGCCTATCTTGAGAAGTACGGCACGCCCACCCATCCCCAGGATCTGGACTCACATGAGTGTATTCGTTACCGGTTCCCGGGGTCGGGCGCCATGTGGAATTGGGCCTTCGACATTGAGGGCGAAATCAAACGTTTCAACCCAGCAACGCGCCTGATTTTCAATGACCCCGAAGTTCTTTGTGAGGCAGGGCTTGCAGGCATCGGGCTGATCCAGCTCGACGGCTACTATGCACGTGAGCATGTGGCGTCCGGTGATCTCGTACCCATCATGATACCCTTCACCGCCAATCTGTTCAGCCTGTACCTGTGTTATCCCTCGCGCGAAAACATACCGCTCCGTATACGGAGATTTATTGATTTCTCGCTTGACCGCATGCCACGTGACTGCTTTGCCATGCGTGACCTGGTGGAAGATCTGATTGTTACGGGGTGATCAAGTTCCTGAAGGCCAAAGCACCTGCGACGATCTGGGGAAATGGTGGAGCCAGTCGGGGGGGGGCGAACCACTCGAACTCCTCCTCTCAACGAGACACCCAGCCATCTCCACACCATGTGCGCTTTCCCAAATGAGAAGCAACTGCGCTAAATGATGCTTCAGAGAGAAGTTGACGCTCCTTTCAGTTGGGACCAGTACAGCTTGTCCGTAGCGCCATGGGTATGGTTCACACTCAAAATACCTGAGTGGCAGTCGAGTGCTTCTCGTAGCCGAAACTTATTGGATACTTAAGACAACTCGCGCGCATATCACGCCCGCGAGGTTGGTGCTTCATCAGCCCCTAATTGAACACTCATTTCCGAACTAGTCTCCGGCCGGCCAAACCTGGTCTCTGGTGAAGAAACTCGCCAAGAACGGCTATCGGGAAATTGGCTTAAGAGACGCCAAGCGAGTTCGAATCCTCTCAAGCCAAATTCCGCCAGACAGTTAGTCTCTGCACTGACCAATTATCTGCGATTAGTTGGTTTGAATGGTGTTTTTGTCCCGGGTCTGACGCGTGAAAGAGACCAGAAAAGCTGGCTGGGGCGGCAGGATTCGAACCTGCGCATGGCGGCATCAAAAGCCGCTGCCTTACCACTTGGCGACGCCCCAGAAGCGCTTCTGACGAAGCGCGAAACCGGGAACATAAAGAGCGTGCGGGTCGGGTGCAACGGCGTTTTGCGCGGTATGAACGAATACCCAAATGTGTGTTTGCTGATTAAGGAAATCATACTTGCGGGAGGCAGCATCCTCCCGCTATAACGCCGCCTTCGCATGGTTACGGAGTGTGGCGCAGCCCGGTAGCGCACCTCGTTCGGGACGAGGGGGTCGCAAGTTCGAATCTTGCCACTCCGACCAGCGAACCCATTGAAAATAAAGAATAATTTTGGCCCTTCGCCGATGCTTGCTCACAGCGTGCTCACAGCTGCTCACAGATTCGATTGTGCCTCGGTTGGAACGAGGGGGCCGCAAGTGTTTTTCTCACTCCTTACCCACATTTTTGGCCGTTTTTGCGCGGAATCTTGACCAAACTTGGTTTGCTGTTGCGGAAAAGAGTTGCCTGCGCTGAACTGGCTACGCGAGCCTAGGATGGATTGGGTGAACTGCTCTTTGTACGGAGTTGTTCCCGGTGTCCTGCAAGCTAGCGCGATGATCGCCGTGGTGATCTGTTCGGGTACACATTTGGACCTAAGTTTGGGCATTGGCTGACGTCAGCTGTGATCTGTCAGCCCGTCTTGGAAAATGCCAATTCGGGTGAACAGGGGAATTCTGATGAAGGACTACCTTTGGCCAGAAACATATGTCTCAGGTTTTATTTCTCGCGAGGTCGCGCATGCGATCGGCGTTGTTAGCATCAACTGGAATTGGTGTGAGTTTATTCTCGAAGGTATTTTGCATGCCTACGTTGCCGGGCCGCCAAGACTATTGCATCGGTTGACATCATCTATTGGCAACCGGACACAGACCGACATTCTTCGATCAATTGCAGAGGAAGAAGAGTCGGACGTGGAGATGGCTTCCCACCTCAAGCACTTCGCCGACATGTTTGACACAAACCGGGAGAACCGCAATCTCTTGATCCATGGATTGTGCCTTGAGGAGTATCCGGATGTTCAAGAGCCAGTCCTTCTGAGCGTGCGGGCTGAGCGGTTTATAAAAGACCGCGCGATTCCGGTCGAGGCGGCTACATTGAGCAGAGTCTGCGAGGAAACTTTGGCGCTTGCAAAATACGGTAGTGATTTAATGGATGTGGGGCGATGGGGGGAAGATGGGGAGCCTTTGCCCTTCCCAGACAAACCCAGCTTGCCACGGCAACTGACGAAGGACTTCCCGTCGCAGTTGATCGAGTTGCTCGAAAGGAACGATTGAGTTTTAAGTATGTGTTCCTGAAGCCGCCGGTCGGCCTGCCGCAACTGAAGTCATCGCGGCGAAGATAACGACGACCGTGTGTTGGACTTATGCTCACAGTATGCACACAGCTATTGCCGAAAAAAGTAGTGAATACGGGGCATAAAGAGAAAAAATATGATAATAAAAGCAATCAGTTACGCAAAAATTCCCTAATTCGGGACGAGGGGGTCGCAAGTTCGAATCTTGCCACTCCGACCAGCGAAAGTCCCTGAAAATAGACGGTTTTCGGCCTTACTGTTCCGGTGTGCAGTCGCTGATCACACGCGCGACTTGCTCGGGAAGCGGATGCGAACAGTCTGTGGCCGTTAGGGCACCTGACTCCATTGCCGTTCCAAATTCCAGTGCACCCGCAAGACTTGTCGCGACAACCAGTCCACTTGGCATAGCGCGGAGCAATTTTCCTTCATTGGCCCACCGGGCGTACCCATCTTTCAGGATTGCTGCAGGCATACCACCTGCCAACGCAGCTGTTGCTCCGTCGGGCATCATCTCAAGCAAGATTGTGCGTGGCGCCTCATATTGCTCAAGCAGGGTATTGGCTTTGTCAGCATCGCCTGCAAGCGTATGAACCAGGCACCAAGAGCCATCCTCAATAGGCGGGTGTTCAGTCGCAATTGTGGTGTTGATCCCGTACGAGGAAAGCGCCGAGGCAAACCTGTCATACGACAGGAATTGCACTGCGCGCGGCGGCGCGACGATTACGGCGCGAATGGGCTCAGAAGGGGACAACATCTAGCTCTATGTTGAACATGCCGACCATCTTTGTGTCTTCTGTAAACCCATGCCGCGCGAGATAAGCCGTCAGTGTTTCAGACCGAGCATCAAAAAATTCTTTCCACAGGCTGATGGGCTGAGGTGGGGGAGCGCTGAAGCCGCCCGATCCGAATTTGACGCGGGCACCCTTCACTCTATAGCCGGCTCCAGCGAGCACGCCTTCTGCATAGCGTGTTGAATGCGTCATCATGATCCATCGTGAGAGGACATCTGGTGGTACGTCCTCCAAAGCTGTGTTTGGCATATGTAGCTTGCGAAGATACTCAAGTGTCGTGATCGTCCGAACATTGGCGATCGTCGACATGACAGACTTTCTGATAGCACCAGCCCCTTCGCTGCCGTATTGGACACCGAGTTTGTTCATCAGGCGCATGGTGAAGTACTGAATGGTTGGTACACCTCGCCCGGCATTCGCAACTGGTAGAATATCCTCGATCTTCCCGCGAACAGCCCCGGCAGCGACCTCATGGATACCATCAATGACCGGTCCCGTCGGACGCGGTGACATTTCCGCCTTGGCGTAACTCATTTTGAATGTGCCCGTATCCGGGTCAAAGGAGCGGACGATCTCGCCCGCTCTGCGATCCGGGTCAAAAATCTTGTAGCCGCCGCTGGTTTCGTCAAGGTCGAGTTCGAAGCGCCAGCCGGCGTTTTCCAGCGCTTCGCCGATCTCCCGGTTGGCCGGATCAGCCTGCTTGAAGAAGTCTTCGCTGATCTCACGTGGTCGCCGCTTGTAGAGTGTCTCGACAGCTTTTTCGAATTGATCCGGGGAAAGCCCGGGGTCGGACTCGAGCACTTCCTTTGCATAGCGGGCCTTGTCCGGGTCTGCATTGTCCAGCAGGCGTGCGATCCGCGGCCCGGCCTGCTCCATAAGATCAAGGACATCTATCCGGCCGCGTGAAACAAGGCGGTCGGTAAGCTGTCTTGTTTCTGCAGACAGCCCTCTTTCCCATGCGAAAGTTTCGTCACCACTGCGGCCGGCTCCTTCCGTGCTTTCAAGAACGGCCTCGTCGAGCTTCGACATGACGCTGGAACCTGCAAGGTCATCCAGATAGGCAAAGATGTCGTCTGCACTGTCCGTCAGGGCATCCGGCAACTCGTCAAAACGAATGCCGCGTTGCGGTGCAGCCAGCCCCGCATCTATCTCTGGGTCGGGTCCACGAAAGGCGGGGGGTGTGGTTGGGGTCTCGCCAGCCGCTTGAGCAATTCGTGACCGCTCCAGTGTTTCTTCCAGCTCATCTGCAACCGCTTGTGCGCGTGACGGTGCCGCCACGGTTACCGGCTCAATGTCCAGACCCTCCATGAGAGCCTTGCGACCACGAGCAACGCGTGTGAACCTTAGCCCTTCGCCAAATGCTTTGTAGAGATCAGGTACATCGACGATGATGCCGATCGACGCGAAGGTGATGGTCGGGAATAGTTTGCCCATCACATTGGTCCAGCTGCGTTGGCGGGCCTCAGCGTTTTCGAGGCGCTGCATACCCGTCACGTCCGCAGCAGCCATCGCGAAGTCAAACTCGGCGTCACGTCCGAGCTTGTCGGATATCTCTGCATATGTAGAAGCACCGACGTCGATGACGTCGATGGCGAATGTCGCGACAATTGCAGCAGATGACCCCGCCATTCCACCAACAATGGCAACGGGAATAGTGGCGATCGCCACGGCCATGGCTGCTTCACGTCTGTCGGCCTCGCCAAGCTGCTGACCAATGCGGACCGTTTGGGCGACAAGGGCTACGTTGTCCACTTGGGCCCTTGCGCGATAGTCCGGGGCCCAGTTGAGTGGTGCTGGCGCAGGCATCATGAGCTTTGCCTTCGCCATGGCTGCCACGGCATCAAAGTCATAGCCTGTGAGCTTGAGCAGTGCCTCTACATCGCACGGATCGGTTTCACGGGCCTCCTTTGCCGTTTGAAACATCATGTCGATGTATTTTCGAAGGGCTTCGCGCGTTGCGTCTATGGCCCAGGATTCAACATCTTCGGTCCGCCTATTATGGACGTCACCGATGATGGACTCTTTAAAAGTCCAGTCAAACGTTGTTGGCACACCGTCAATGCCCGCCACCTTGATGCGGGTGAGGGGCGATTGTCCTTGCAGAATGATCGGTTCCATCGCCCGCCGGAAGGCCAGGATTTCCTCGTCTGATTCAATCCGTGAAAAACCAACGCGATTGCGATTGAGTTGTCTGGTGAACGTGTCCCGCATCAGCAGCATCGCAGCATGCTGGCCGACCGACACCTTGCTATCGAAGGATCCTGGAATGGGAAAACGAGAGCGACCTGAATTGATCAGGTAAGCCGATATCGTCTCAGCTTCCGCGCGCTCGGTTTTGATGCGCCCGATATTACCGACACCGGCACAGGCGGCTGCATCCGCAAGCCATTTTTGCCAGTCGCCACCAACCGCTGTATCGCCGGCGGTATTGAAGACTGTGGCCTGCGTCATAGACGGTGGGATGGAAATGATCCCCGGGGATGAGATCATGGCAAAGATGCGCGTTCCCTGATTGCCATGGAGCAAGTGGCGCTTTGCTCCCCCCGTCCCGGCTTCCACAGCCTTGTCGACCGGTATGCGCGGGTCGTTGCGAATGAACTCGGTGCGGTAGATGCGGGGGTTCTCGTTGCTTCGGACAGCGGGGATGCCGCCGCCGTCACCAATCAACACACCTCCCTTGCCCCAGTCGTCCAACGACGAGCCAAGGGGTACCGACGCCACGACAACCGGAATGCGGTCTACCGGCAACTCGAACCGGGTTTCAATCTCTATGCGGAATGTCTCGCCCGCATATAGAATGCCGGTTGGCTCGTGCCGGTCACCTTGTCGTTCAATTTTGCGCACGATGCGAATGGTGCCGGTGTTGTCGCCAAACTGAAGCAGCCATGCAGCTTCTGACCCGCCGTATTTGAAGGTTTGCCATCCCGGCAGAACAGCTTCGTCCAGTGTTGCGCGCAGGATGACCGCATCGAGGTCGTCGACTACGGCGGCGGTCGACTCGTCCAGCCGATCTTTGACCACCTGCCGCCCACGCACGAAATCATCCATGTTGTGGTCGTCTTCGGCGACCTGGGGACGGTACCCTTCTCGAGCAGCTTCGCGGGATTCATAGTCAGACAGACGGGCAATCTCATGATAGGTAACACCTAGCGATCCGCCCTCAATCTCGATTGACTGGCTCCAGTCACGTGGGAGGTCGCGGCCGAATACAAACAGTGTCCGCATCCTGCCTGTGTCTTCACCGGCACCATGAAACGGGTAGCTGTACCAAGGCATGCTTGTGCCGTCGGAGAACATTTCCTTGGAGAGCTGGTCCTGAATGGGAACG
>JANQJE010000032.1 GCA_028281795.1 Cohaesibacteraceae bacterium
TCGCTTTGCAAGTATTCTCAACATCATCAGCCGCGGCATACCGGGTGAGGGGGTGGCATCGAGGCGTCCGTGCGCCGCACCTTTCCAGGAGCGTATGAGATTGGTTTACCAACGCACTTTAGGCTACGGTAACCCAGCGGATTGGCGACCAAGCTGGCCATAGCCTGGTTTCTTTGACCGCCCCAGCAGCTTGATCACCGATGATATCTACAACAGCATCACCAACCGCAAACGCAATGCCAACGTGCCGGCCGAACAGTCGGATCGCGCGGGCATTTGATGCGATTGTAGCTTTCACGGGCATGATTCTGATCCTTGGTCTTCTTTGGCCGTCGACCGTTCACGCAACGCAAGAAGCCTCGTTCGAACCCCCCGAACAAACCAGAGCCCTGGCGGCACGGATTGCCGGAGACGGGCAAAGAACCCGCATCATTCTCGACATAACGGGCGACATATCACCAGGCGTTTATGTGTTGCCCGAACCCAACCGCCTCATTCTTGATCTGCCGGGCCTTTCTTTCGAACCGATGGGTGATGCCGCAATCGAGGGGCGGGGTCTTATCTCGGCGTTTCGTTACGGTCCTTTTGCCCCAGGGCGTGGCCGCATCGTGGCCGACCTCGCCGATTATGTGATCATCGACGAGGTTTTGATGCTGGCCGCTCTGGATGATCAGCCTGCACGACTTGTGCTGGATCTGGTGCGTTCGGACCAGGCCGGTTTCACCGCCGAGGTCGAACGGACGCGCGAAAGCTTCCTTGCCAGCATCGAAGCACCAAAAGAGAACCGTCTCGACATTGCGCGGGAAAGCAGCCTTCCCATCGTTGTCATCGATCCCGGTCATGGCGGTATCGATTCTGGAGCAGTCAGCCGTTCAGGCGTGCTGGAAAAGGATGTCGTGCTGCGGTTTGCCCGTGATTTCGCCGCCGACCTGCGTGCCACAGGCCTCTTCGAAGTCTATATGACACGCGATGATGACGTCTTCATTCCGCTCGCCGGACGCGTCCGCTTCGCTCAGAATCATCAAGCCGACCTGTTCATTTCAGTGCACGCCGATTCGCTTGTCCGCCATCGCGACATGCGCGGCGCGACCGTCTACACCCTGTCAGATCGCGCATCGGACGAGATCGCACAGCAGTTGGTGGACAATGAACGGCAGTCGGAAATGCTGGCCGGTATGGACGTTACTGAAACGGCGACCAACGAGGTTGCCGACATCCTGATCGATCTGACCCGCCGCGAAACGACGCGTTTCTCGCTCTCGTTTGCCGAAGCGCTGGTGGGCGAAATGTCGACCGCCACACGCATGGTCAACAATCCGCATCGTTCCGCCGGCTTCCGTGTTCTCAAGGCTCCTGAAGTTCCGTCCGTGCTGCTGGAGCTTGGGTTCCTGTCCAACGAAGATGATGTTCGCCTGCTGACAGATACGGCCTGGCGCGAACGCACGGTTGCCGCCTTGTCCACCGCTGTCGGCCGCTTTTTCGAACAGCGTGTTGCACAAGCGCCATAGCGCGCAACAAACGCAGGTCCCATATCGCCATCAACGGTCGAGAGCGTGTTGCGCCCTATTTCCGCCGCATCATCCGAGCCTAGGGTGGGCCGAAAGCTGGCAAGAGTTTCTTCCGTAAGGGGACATACCAGCGTCGCTTCGGTTAAAACTAACCGTGCATTTACTATACTGCGCTTCAGTGAGCTTGGCTGACGGGCACGCGAAGCAAGATGACGACGAACGGATGAACGCATGTTCACACGGCTATTAGGATACTTTTTCGGCATTGGCGTGCTGGGCTTCTTGCTCGCAGCCGGCGGTGTCGCCTACGGTATTCACTATTATTCCCAGGATCTGCCAGATTACACGGTGCTCAGCGACTATGAGCCGCCGGTTATGACCCGTGTGCATGCCTCCGATGGCACGTTGATCGCCGAATATGCATCGGAGCGGCGTTTGTTCCTGCCGATACAATCCGTACCCGACACGCTGAAAGCGGCATTCCTTTCAGCCGAGGACAAGAACTTTTACAACCATGGCGGGTTGGACTTCACTGGTATTGCCCGGGCCGTTGTCGTGAATGTTGAAAACATCGGCACCGATCGCCGCCCGGTCGGCGCGTCGACCATCACCCAGCAGGTTGCAAAAAACTTCCTGCTCACCAGCGATGTGGCGATCGAGCGCAAGATTCGCGAAGCCATCCTTGCGCTGCGGATCGAGCGGACATTCTCCAAGGACCAGATTCTGGAACTCTACCTCAACGAGATTTATCTCGGCCTGGGCGCCTATGGCATCGCCGCAGCTTCGCTGGTTTACTTCGACAAGTCGGTCCATGAACTGACGCTTGCCGAAGCGGCCTATCTGGCCGCTCTTCCCAAGGCTCCGAACAACTATCATCCCTTCCGTCAGACCGAGCGGGCCCTTGAACGGCGCGACTGGGTTCTCGACCGCATGTTCGAGAACGGCTACATCAACGATGAGCAGCGTCTGGCGGCACAGTCGGAAGGTTTGAACGTCCAACCCCGAAGCACCGGCACGTTCCTGGAAGCATCGGACTATTTCGCCGAGGAAGTCCGCCGTCAGATAGCCGAGCGCTACGGTGACAACGGCCTCTATGAGGGCGGCCTGTCCGTGCGCACGACGCTGGATCCAATCTTGCAAAGCCATGCCCGCCGCGCCCTGCGCAATGGACTGGAGAGCTTTGACCGCCAGCAAGGCTGGCGCGGCGCTGTTGCCAGCATCGACATTTCACAGGATTGGGGCGTTGCGCTGAGCGAGGTCGATGGCCTGTCTGACGTCGAGGAGTGGAATCTGGCCGTCGTTCTTTCCGTCAACGACGAGGGGGCTCAGATTGGCATCGATCCCGCGCGGGAGGCTTCCGGTGCTGTCGCGGCTGAACGCCTGACAGGTTTCATGCCGGCTTCGGCGATGGAATGGGCAGGGGGCAATCCCGCTGACATCGTATCCTCGGGCGATGTGATTTATGTCCGAAGCGAAGCAGGTGAGGACGGAGCGGTTTCCTACTCCCTGCGCCAGGTTCCGGAAGTGTCCGGCGGTATGGTCGCCATGGACCCTTACACCGGCCGTGTGCTTGCCATGGTCGGCGGTTTCTCCTTCGATGACAGCCAGTTCAACCGGGCAACGCAGGCGCAGCGCCAGCCGGGTTCATCCTTCAAGCCGTTTGTCTACGCCGCAGCGCTCGACAACGGCTACACCCCGTCCAGCGTGGTGATGGATGCGCCTATCGAGATCGATCAGGGCCCCGGCTTGGGTATCTGGCGGCCCGACAATTACTCCAATGAGTTCTATGGGCCGCAAACCCTGCGCGTCGGCATCGAGCGGTCTCGGAACGTGATGACGGTGCGTCTTGCGCGCGACATGGGAATGCCGCTGGTATCGGAGTATGCCCGTCGCTTCGGTGTGTACGACGATCTGGACCCCTTGCTTGCCATGTCACTGGGCTCTGGGGAAACGACGGTTATGCGCATGACGGCTGCCTATGCGGTAATCGCCAATGGCGGTCGGTCTATCCAGCCGACGCTGATTGACCGCGTCCAGGACCGCTATGGCGATACCATCTTCCGTCACGATGCGCGCCTTTGCGAAGGCTGCCGCGTTGACGCCTGGCAGGGACAGGAAGAACCGGTGCTGATCGATGAGCGCGAACAGGTGCTCGATCCGATGACGGCTTATCAGGTTACGTCCATGCTCGAAGGCGTTGTGCGTCGTGGCACTGCCGGGGGCATTTCAGCCCAACTGGCCAACTGGGCTGTCGCCGGCAAGACCGGCACCACGAACGAAAACCGCGATGCCTGGTTCGTCGGTTACTCGCACGACATCGCTGTCGGCGTGTACATCGGCTACGACACACCGCGCAGCATGGGGCGGTCGGCGACCGGCGGTGGCCTCGCCGCTCCGATCTTCGCCGACTTCATGGAGTCGGCATTAGAAGGCCAGCCACGCACCGAGTTTCAGGTTCCGCGTGGTATCTCGCTGATCCCGATCAACCGGAATACCGGCCTGCAGGTTGCGGCTGGTACGGACGGAGCGATTCTCGAAGCGTTCCGCCCAGGTACCTCGCCTCCGTCCTCCTACTCGATCATCGGCTTTACCGATGAATTAGGCCGTGAACTCACGGTGGACCCGCAGGCGGACCGGGCGGTTGTTTCCGGTACAGGTGGGCTTTACTAAACGATCTGAATAAACCACATGCGTGATGCGCGCTCCGCTTTCAGCGGCGCGCGCTTTGCGTTCTTTAGACTTGTGATAGGCAAACCATGCGCGCGGAAGCTCAGCGGCTCGTAGACGACATTGAGCAGGCACTCACCCTGCTAAGGAGGCATCTTTGACTGGGATGCATCTCTCAAACGCCTGGACGAACTGAACGCCCTGGCGGAAGACCCGCGCCTGTGGGACGACCCGCAGAAAGCCCAAGGTCTGATGCGCGAGCGCCAGAAGCTCGATGAAGCGATCAACGGCATGAAGGCCATGCGAACCGATCTGTCCGACACCAGCGAGTTGATCGAGCTGGGCGAGGCTGAAGGCGATACCGAAATGGCTGACGAGGGCGTTGCGGCCCTGCAGGATCTTGCCGCCAAGGCCCGACGGCTTCAGGTGGAAGCGCTGCTGTCCGGAGAAGCCGATGGCAATGACACCTATGTCGAGATTCATTCCGGCGCCGGCGGAACCGAAAGCCAGGACTGGGCCAACATGCTTCTGCGCATGTACACCCGTTGGGCGGAAGGGTCAGGTCGCAAAGTCGAACTGCTGGAAGAACAGGCAGGCGAAGAGGCCGGCATCAAGTCGGCGACGATTCTTGTCAAAGGCAATGATGCGTATGGCTGGTTGAAGACCGAAGCAGGCGTGCACCGGCTTGTGCGGATTTCTCCCTATGATTCCAATGCCAGACGCCACACGAGCTTCGCCAGCGTCTGGATTTATCCGGTGATCGACGACACCATCAACATCGAAATCAACGAGAGCGATTGCCGCATCGACACCTACCGTGCGTCCGGCGCCGGAGGACAACACGTCAACACGACCGATTCGGCAGTGCGCATTACCCACAATCCGACGGGAATCGTGGTGCAATGTCAGAATGAACGTTCCCAGCACAAGAACCGGGCTACGGCCTGGGCCATGCTGCGGGCAAGGCTTTATGAGCTTGAACTGCAGAAGCGCGAAGAAAAGGCCAATGCCGAAGCCTCAGCCAAAACAGATATCGGTTGGGGCCATCAAATCCGTTCTTATGTCTTGCAGCCCTATCAACTGGTGAAGGACCTGCGGACCGGACATGAGAGCACGTCGCCATCGGACGTGCTGGACGGCAAGCTGGACAGCTTCATGGAAGCGACACTGGCGCAGCGCGCTTATGGCGGCGCTGAAGACGTTGCCGATATCGACTGATCAGAGATCTGCGAGGCGCTGTCCGGCACCCACAAAGGGTAACGGATCGATGGCACGGCCCCGGCGATGCACCTCATAGTGAAGGTGTGGTCCAGTGCTCCGGCCGGTTGAACCGATAAGGCCGATGACATCGCCACGGCGTACCTGAGCCCCGGGGGCGACCATCATGCGGCTGAGATGTGCAAAGCGTGTGGAAAGCCCGTGTGCATGGTCGATGTCGATCATCAGACCATAACCGCCTCGGCGGCCCGCGCGGGTGACAACACCATCTGCAGGAGCATAGACAGGCGTACCGGTTGGTGCAGCATAGTCGATGCCTGCATGAAAGGCCGTGCGTCTGGTGAAAGGATCCCTGCGATTGCCGAAGCGAGACGACAGCCGTGCATTGCGGGCTGGCGCAGCCACCGGCACCAGATCAATTGCGTCGCGAGCGGTGCGGAGATTGGCCAGAGCAAGCTCAGCATCGTTGGCATGGAGCTCAAACTGAGTTTCCGGCGATACCGGAGCCACCAGCGGGCCACCCATGGCAAGCTCGCTATCATCTGAAACGGCAGGCAGCGGATCTATCGATGCCGTGCGCAATGAAAGCTGCACGCCCAGACTTTCCACCTCATTGCGGATGGCATCCACTTCGGCATTGGCCTCCGCACTCAGGCTTGCGAGAACAACAACCTGATTGTGCTCGCGGGCATCAAGGGTCTCATCCAGCGTGGCCAAAAGCCCGGCCGGATCAACAACAGCCTGTTCAATCGCCGAAAGCCCCCGGTGTGTGGGCAACTGCGGGATGCTTCCGGTGATCAGTTCACCGTCCGGTATGGGGGCGAAAGCGGTCGCATCGACGGCCATCGTACCCGGACGCATTTGCGGCTCGGTGCTGGCACTCTGATTTGGAGGAATGATCGGGGAGGGGGGCGTGCGCCGCGGCACAAGGCCAAGAGAACCGGCTCTGTCCAGCAGAACATCCAGCCGCGCACCCTGCTGATAGAGTTGGGTGTGCTCGGCTAGAAGCCGTTCCACCCGCGCTTCATAGGCCTGCTGATTCAACATCTGGCGTGAGGTTATGCGGTCAATCTCGCGCCGCAGATCGGACACGCGATCCTCATAAGCCACTTGAATCTGATGTTGCCGCTTGATCGAGGCGGTAAACAGCTCATCGCGGAAAAATAGATAACTTGCAGAGGCGATGACCCCAATCGATCCAGCCACTACGAAAAGGACGAGAAGCACACCGAGCCAAGGCGGAATACGCAAGACCCGAACGGCTTCACCATGGGTGAAAATGATCCGCCGGTCGATCCGCTGGCGTTTCGACTGTCCTGCCTGAACGGACTTCTGGAAATCCCTCTGCGAGGAGGACCGCGATGCGACATTCGCCATTCGAAACCGCCAAACTCATACGCTACTGATACGTCCATTTGGACCAGGTATAGTTAATTCTTGGTATAGCGAGCTGAAATGGCGCGGGTTTGCCGAGTCGGATCAGTGACCTGTCAGGGGCATCAGCGGCTTGTAAAAGCCAGGTGTCAGACCGGCTTCGGCACGGGCGCGATCATTGGTTGGCGGTTTGATGGCGCCGCGAAAATGTTTGCGAACGAGAGCTTGAAAAGTTGTCTCGGGTGTACGCCGTTCGCGGTCACAAAGATAACGAAACCATTTGGCTCCAAAGGCCACGTGTTTCTTTTCATCATGATAGATCGTGCGCAGGATGGCCGCGCTTGAGTCATCCCCCAGATCTTCCAGTGAGCGAATGGTGGAAGGTGTTACATCGAGCCCGCGCGCTTCCAGCACCAGCGGGATGATGGCAAGACGCGCTGTCAGGTCTTCCCCGGTCGATTGCGCTGCCTCCCACAGACCGGCATGGGCGGGCAGAGCACCATAATGGGAGCCGAGATCCTGAAGACGATTGGCCAGAAGCTTGAAGTGCTTGGCCTCTTCCAGTCCAACTTGCACCCAGTTGTCATAATAGGAACGTGGCAACCGATGGCGCGCTGACCTGGCAATCATGTCCCAGGTCAGGTCGACGGCATTCAGTTCAATGTGGGCCAAGGCATGAAGCAGGGCTATACGCCCTTTGAGACCGCCTTTTGAGCGTCGCGGCATGCGGCTTGGTGCGATCAGATCCGGCTTGGCCGGTCTGCCGGGATCGGCAGGCAATGTCCGGCTGTCCACCGATCCGACGCCCAATGTGCCGCCGAACCATGCCTTGGCAACGCCGTAGGCATGGTCGGCTTTCATGGCAAGGTCGGCCGTCTGAACGACGGCAATTGCCTCTTCGGCCAGCGAATGCATAGAGAACGCTAAAGTGCCTTGGCCGCCTCCAGAACCTCTTCAACATGGCCCGGCACCTTCACCTTCCGCCAGGCCTTGGCAATCGTGCCGTCGCTAGCCACGAGAAAGGTCGAGCGCTCGACGCCCATGTATTTCTTGCCGTACATCGATTTCTCGACCCACACACCGTAAGCCTCTGCCGCTGTCTTTTCCTCATCGGCAGCCAGCGTGATCGTCAGATCATACTTGGCGATGAACTTGTCGTGCTTTTTGGCCGAATCCGGCGAAATGCCGATGATCGTCACGCCAAGCGCATCGAATTGATCCTTCGTTTCGGAAAAGCCGACAGCCTCTTTCGTGCAGCCGGATGTGTCGTCCTTGGGATAAAAATAGACAACCACAGGCTTGCCGGAAAGTGCACTTAGAGTGACAGAGCCGCCGCCATCGGTCGGCAATGTGAAATCCGGTGCCTTGGCGCCTTCGGTGACCGTGTTTGCGGGCGAATCTGTCATGGTGTGTCCTCTTGATGTTCGACTGCTGTCTGGAGGCAGCTCTCTTTCAGGGTGTCGCAAAGCCTACGCGCTGACGCAACGTTCGGTTTGCCTGGACATTGAACCCGAAGCGGGTTTGCTGTGCATATCGGCAGGCGGCCAACATGAGATGGTCTGCTGGTTGCGCTCTTCGGGTCCATCAGGCAGATAGAGACCGGGTTGAGGTCGGACTCCAGGCTGGAACAGCCAGCCAAAAAGCGGGAGAAATCTGAATTCTGTGACTCCAGATGCGTCACCTCAACTCAAACAGCAAACACCCGATGTCGACAGTGCGAATGAAAGCGTACCGGCAAAAGTGAGCATGCGTCGTCGTGCCATCCTGGTTGGTATCGCGCTGCTGGGTTGTATGTTGCTCCTTCCTTTCCTTGCGCTTGGTACCCCGCCTGGCCAGCGTATGGTCGAGCGTGCCATCGAAGCGCCTCTTCTGGCCCGGTTGGAGGCATCGGCGCCTCAGCCATTCACGTTGAGCGTTGAGGATCTTCAAACGCGTGTCGGCGGTTCGTCCCTGAGGGTCGAACTGGTCGGTGCGCAGTTGAGTGCTCCCGGACTGTCTCTCGTTCTCGATCAGGTGAACGTCCGCGTGCGTTATCTGGATGTGCTGCGCCGCAATCTCATTCCAAGTCGCATCGAGATTGCGACAGCAAGCCTGAACGTCGATGACTTAGCGCCCGTGCGCGAACTGGGTATGCTCGATCGTTCGCCTGCCGCTCCCGGTTTCGATAGTCCGATTGTTGCGGCCATCGATGATTTTGAAGCGCTCGCGCCTGAACGGGCATCCCCGGACGCGCCTGCGGCGACTCCCGACATGCTCTCAAGTCTACGTCTCGATGGCCTGCTCAATGTCTTCGATACATTTGACCAGGCACTGACAGACATCACCGTCGGCGATACCTGGCAGAACCTGCAATCCATTGTGGTCGAGCGGCTCGAACTGGCGCCGGAGCCCGATGCTGGCATCCCGTTCTTGCGGAATCCGGAAGACTTCCAGATCAGGATCGAACGCGAAAACGCGCGCGAGATGATCGCCCGGATCACCAGCCTGAAACGTGCCGATCCAATGAGCCTGATCGTGCGGCATGCCGAAAGCGGGGCGCCCGAAGGCCCTGCCATGCTTGCCGAGGTGGCGGGAATCGGGCTCGAAGGCGATCAGGCGTTCTCCCATCTGCTTCTTCGAGGCGTGAAGACCAGCGATGTTACCGATGCTCTTCAAGGCGATGGCCCGGTCCAGTTCGAGTCGAACCTGGCGGCTGAAATTGTCGTCACGCGCGATGCTGCCGATGGCGGTATCGATCAGATCGCCGCGCTCTTTGAAAGCGATGCGGGCTATCTTGTTGCCAGCCGGCGTGAGGCGACGATCCTCGAGTTTGCATCGATACCGATGATCTACACGCGCGAGTCGGGACATTTTGATATCGTTGCGGCACGCATCCAGTTTCAGGAGACCGGCGGTGTCTTCACGGGGACATTGAAGCCCGATGTCCGTGACGGGCGGCGAGGCCTTGCGCTCTCACTGGAAGCACCCGGCTATCGCCTTGCCGTGCCGGCCGAGCCGCGTCTCAACCGTGATTTTCAGCGTGCTGTTGCAACGGTAACCGTCGACGCGTTTGCAGACGACACCGGTGGTTTGATCGACGTTGGATTGCTGCAGGTTGCCATCGGGGATGTCCGGATTGCCTATTCCGGACTGATTGAGATGTCAGAAGCAGGCACTTTCGTCTCGCTGGTTGGGCAATCGACCCCCATGCGCGTGCCGCATCTGGCAGCGATGTGGCCGTTGCCCATTTCGCCGCAGGCACGAGGCTGGTTTCTCAAGAACATCGCCGAAGGGCGTCTTGGCACGGGAACTTTTTCGTTCGGTGCACGTCTTGAAGACATCGAGGTTCGCAACGGACGCACCTATCTGCATGACGACATGATGCAGTTGTCCGTACCTTACCAGAATCTCGTCATGCGCACGCCCGGCGATCTGCCGCCTGTCTTCGGCCTTGATGGATCAATCCAGGTGACGGGCCGGACGGTCCGCATGGTGGGGACGGGCGGTGTTGGCCGCTTGCCGGAAGGCGAAATGATCGAAGTCTCACGCGCGGAATTCTTCATCCCTGATCACGCTCAGGCTGATCCGGCGGCGTCGCTGGAGCTTGATATGGCAGGGCCAGTCGCCGGTTTCGCACGCATATTGCGGCTTGATCCCATCGAATACCGCGATGAGTTGCCCTTTGAGGCTGACCAGGTGACAGGCCGCATGCGCGTTTCAACCCGCATTGAAGCAATCCTGGCCGACCGGATCGACCGCAATACGGTCGACACCTTTGTACAGGCCGAGGTGGTCGATCTCGCCTCATCCGAACCAGTGGACGGGCGTGAAATATCCAACGGTCAGTTTGTCATTGAGGTGAATGACAACCGTGTCTCGGTAATCGGTCAGGCTGAACTTGATGGCGTGCTCACCGATCTGAACTTCACCTCCGGCGAAAGCGAATCGCTTCAAATCACCATGGAGCTTGACGCAGAAGAACGGCGCCGAATGGGTCTGGACTTTGGACCTTATCTCACGGGGAACGTCGGTGTGGCGTTGGGTACGGAGTCCGAAGACGGCCTTCGGAGCATGGTCATCGATCTTACCGATGCTGAACTTACGATCGCAGAACTCGGCTGGTCCAAACGCGCCGGCGTTCGAGCACGGGCCAGCTTCGATGTCCGCGAGAGGGACAATCAGCGACAGGTGCGCAATCTGGTCATCGCCGCCGATGGCCTTTCCGTGCGCGGCAGCCTCGACTTTGTCGATGACGAGTTGCGCACCGCAGAGTTCGACAGCGTGGCCATTGACGATATCGGTCGGTTTTCGCTGGCGCTGACCCGAAACGGCGAAAGCACATCGGCAAGAATGCGTGGCGATCGCTTTGTACTCACACCCGACCTTTTGCGGGGTAACCCCGAGGAGGCGGGCAATCTTTCATTGGACATTGAAGTCGGGCAACTGGTGACCGGCGAAGGCGCCAGCCTTTCGGATGTCCGGCTTACCTACGCCCAGAACGGCGAACGGATAACGGCGTTCGATTTGCGTGCCCGTCACAGCGACGGAACCGATCTTGCCGGAACGTTGGCCCCAGGGGGAGCCAGCAACAGCCTGGTTGTTTCATCCGGCAATGCGGGCACGTTCCTGCGCTTTCTTGGCCTCTACGACCGCGCTCAGGGTGGACGCGCAACGCTGGTGCTCGACCCGCAATCTGTCGGTGGCCGGATTGCAGGCCAGTTGCTCCTTAGCGATTATGAGATCGTCGACGAACCGGCGATGGAGCGTATCTTCACATCGGGCCGCGACCAGGCAAGCAACGCAAGCGATATCGTACTGCCCGGAGATTTTGAGAACGCCGACCGCATTGAAATCGAGGTCACCAACATAGCCTTCGACCGGACTCCGGAGCGTTTGATCATCCATAGCGCCGAAGGCTGGGGACCGTCGCTGGGCGGCAACATCGAAGGCGTGATCGATTATGCGGCCAACCGCATTCAACTGCGCGGAACCTATGTGCCGTTCTTCACGATCAACAACATCTTCAGCCGCATTCCCATCATCGGTCAGGCCTTGGGTGGCCGTGACACGGAAGGTTTGCTGGGCGTGACGTTCGAGCTCGTCGGCGCCGTCAACAATCCGCAGCTACGGGTGAACCCGATGTCGATCCTTGCGCCGGGCGTCATCCGTAACATTTTCGAGTATCAGCAGGGCGGCTGACCAAGAGAGCCGCTCAGACCGGCTTAAGGAGCACATGCTTCTTTTTGCCGAGCGACAGTTTGATGACACCGTCCTGCACATCGTCCAATCCCAGCATGCGGCGCTCATCCGAACTCGGCGCGTCGTTGATTCGGACCGACCCGCCCTTGATGTGCCGCCGCACCTCTCCGTTGGAGGACGCAAGACCGGCCTCGACATAGGCGGCCAGCACGCCCAAACCATCACCCAGTCGCGACGCAGGAATCTCGACCGTCGGCAGATCGGACGACAGTGAACCCTGTTCAAAGACGAGTTGAGCCGCATCGGCAGCTTTGACAGCCTCCAGGTCACCGTGCACCAAACCTGTTGCGGCATTGGCGAGCGCCTTCTTGGCGTCATTGATCTCAGCGCCTTCCAGCGCCTCCAGCCGCGCGATCTCATCCATGGGCAAGGTGGTGAACAGCTTCAGAAAGCGGCCGACATCGGCATCATCGGTGTTGCGCCAGAACTGCCAGTAATCGTACGGCGAGAGCATGGCCGCATCGAGCCAGACCGCACCGGCTTCCGTTTTGCCCATTTTAGCACCGGACGCGGTGGCGAGCAGCGGTGTCGTCAGCGCGAAGAGCGACGCGCCTTCCATCCTTCGTCCGAGATCGACCCCCGAAAGGATATTGCCCCACTGGTCGGAACCACCCATCTGCAGGCGGCATGCCTCGCGCCGGAAAAGCTCAACATAGTCGTAGCCTTGCAGAACCATGTAGTTGAACTCAAGCAATGACAGATGTTGCTCGCGCTCCAGTCGCAGACGAACAGAGTCCCGCTGCAACATCTGATTGACCGAAAAGTACCGGCCGACGTCCCGCAGCAGATCGATGTAGCGCAGCTCCAGCAACCATTCTGCATTGTCCAGCATCTTTGCGTCCCGCGAACCGTCGCCGAACGTCAGAAACCGGGAAAAAACCCTCTGGATGCTCAGTTTGTTGGCTTCGATCACGTCATCGGTCAGGAGTTTCCGGCTTTCATCTTTTCCTGTCGGATCGCCGATGCGCGTTGTTCCGCCGCCCATAAGCACCACGGGCCGGTGTCCGGTTTGCTGGAACCAGTGCAGCATCATGATCTGCACCAGATGGCCGACATGCAGCGAAGGTGCGGTGCAGTCGAATCCGATATAAGCAGCCAGCGTGCCTTCTTGCAGCGCAGCGTCCAGGCCATCGGCATCGGAAAGCTGATGGATGAAGCCGCGCTCAGACATAACGCTCAGGAAATCGGATGAGAAAGACTGTGACATGACACTGACGATTGTTCAGGGGAATGAACCCGGCACATGCCACGGCGGCAGGCCTATTGCAACGCACACAAAGACAGCAACGTGATGCGCGCGGTCGGAACGATGAGCGGCACATCCATGGACGGCGTGGATGCTGCTCTGCTGGAAACGGACGGTGTGACGGCTGTTCTGGCTCCCAAGGATGCTCATCTGACGCTTGAGTACAGCCCTAGCGAACGGGCCGTTCTTTTCAAAGCCGTTGAGACAGCGCTTGCCATTGATGCGCCTGAGGCCGTCGACCATCCC
>JANQJE010000033.1 GCA_028281795.1 Cohaesibacteraceae bacterium
CTGACGCGCGGAATGCCATTGCATCTGCGTGCGCAAAGCGGAGAAAAAGGGCAGATCGCGAAGCATGAGGACGCCGTATCCGAGCAGTTCAAGATGGTTAACAAGCCGTATTCGTCTGGGCAGAATGTGCCGCCCCCACGGTTAACAACATCTTAATGATCCGCGTTGTCTCGAGCGGAACCCCCGGAATGCCTGAGCAAAAGCGCTGGACAACTCAAGCACCGAAGCGTGTGTGCTAGCGACATTGCTGCTCCAATTGGATAATCTGAAGACAGGCTCTGCCGAATCGCGAAGCGCCTCGGCGGGCAGCTGCAGGCGAGCATTGTCCCGGTCTGGCCGGGAGCGGAAGCGCTGGTTGAGTGGTAAGGAGGGTTTCAGACATGTTTGAGAGCCAGCTGGGCGAAACCGGCAGTACAATCGTGCAGTTCGCTCTCGCTCTCGTCGCCGTTGTCGCTCTGATCTTTCTCGTCGCCTGGCTTGCCAAACGGTTGAGTGGCGGACGCTTCGGCCATGTCCATGGCGATGAAGCAAGCATGCAGGTGCTGGACACGCTTCACATTGATACCAAGCGGAAACTTGTTTTGGTGCGCCAGGGCAAGCTCGAACACCTGCTGTTGATTGGTGGCGGGTCCGATGAGGTGGTTGAACGCTCTATGATCGGCGGCATTCCTCTTGCCGCACGGGTCCAGGCCACGAAGCAACAAGAGAAGCCAAACGAAGAAGATACGCTCGCACGCCCGGCAGGACGTTTTCGTCAGACGAGCCGGTTTTCCCGTTCTCTCTCAAGCAAGAAGGACAGAGCGTTGGCTGAAGATGCCACTGGCAGCACAAAGCCGCCAGAAGACAATCCAATCAGCCCAGGAGCCTCTGACAGACTTGGCAGCGCTGGAAGAACGGTGGCGTCGTCGACAATCGCCAACAGCGTGCAGGAAAAACCAAGCCCGCCAACGGGCGAAACCGGTCCTACTTCGAACGCCAGCGGAAAAGATGCTTCGGACCCGACCTCCCCGTTGACATTGAAAACGGGAAACAAGCCGGACCCATCGCTCTCCGACCAAAATGACAGGCTGCAAAAGTCGCTTGACCAAGCCTTGTCGGAGTCTCTCATCGACAACGACCGGATATCTGAAAGTCCGGCGCCTGTTACGGGATCACGCCGAGAAACGACAGTATCAGGCAACGAAACAAAACCCGCAGCTGCTGCTAGCGTCCGTGATCTCGACCTTGAACGTGAGCTCGAAGCAGCTCTGGAACTCGACTCCTTTGAAGCAGAGCCTGAGGCTACACCACCACCGGTGGATCTTCCGCCTTTGCCCGATCTTCCAACACTTCCCGACGTCGAACCCCGCAAGATGGATGACGCCGCGCCGGAAACCGGAGACCAAGCGCCAAGCGTCAAGGCGAAGGAAAGCATCACGCCCGCTCCGTTGGACCACAGACCGGGAAGCAGGAGTATGCCCGGAGAAACCGGCACCACTTCGCCGGTTGCCTCTCAAGAGGTCGACGAGGCTCAATCAGAGTCCGCACAACCGGTCGTCAAAGATCCGATGGAGCCTTCACCGCTGATCGATCCACCGCAATCGAAGTTGCCCAGCGACGACCGGGTCGTCAGCGGCAAAAAGTCGGATGAGACTGTTAAGCCATCCGAAGACGTTCCAGTGGAGCTTTCCGGACGCAGCGATCCGCCAATATCTGTACCGATTCCAAGTCGCGGTCCGGCCGCCAACGCGACCACGCTGGCACAGCCTGGCAAGGAAGACGAACCTTCCGTCACGCCGGACGAACGATCGGACGAAGCCCTCGACATATCGGCGATGCTGCATCCCAACAGCCCGAAACCTGAAACGGGGAAAACAGGGTCGGACACGAAAACCGATGCCGACCCGTTACCGGACGATCTGGATGATGAGATGCGCCTTTTGCTAGGCGAGATTGCCGGCGAGCCAGACAAGAAGTGAGCGACAGAACGCTTCGCAAAGGCGTCTCAAGCCGACTGCGCCGTTCGCGCATTGGTCTGGCCATCGCGATTCTTCCACTGGTGCTCATAGGCTTTCTTGCTCTGATACCGGAAAGCCTGGCACAGGACATTTCGATATCGTTGGGAGACGATATCGGCGTCACCGAGCGCGCTGTTCAGATAATACTGCTGATCACGATCCTGTCGCTGGCACCGTCCATTCTCGTGATGGTCACCTCATTCACGCGTATTGTGGTCGTCCTGTCGCTGCTGCGCACCGCTATTGGTTTGCAAACGGCGCCACCGAATACGGTTATCATCTCGCTTGCGCTTTTCTTAACCGCCTTCATCATGGCCCCTACTTTTCAGGCCGCCTACGATGCCGGCATTCAACCGCTCATCGACGAAACCATCGAACTCGATGAGGCTTTCGAGCGTGCCTCAGAGCCTTTCCATGTGTTCATGCGGACGCATGTGCGTGAAAACGATCTGAGACTGTTCCTCGATCTCTCCAGAACGCCAACACCTGAAGGACCGGAAGCCATACCGCTTACGGTTCTTGTTCCGGCGTTTATGATTTCGGAGCTTCGACGAGCCTTTGAAATAGGCTTCCTGCTTTTCGTGCCATTCATCATCATTGATTTGGTGGTTGCGTCCGTTCTCATGTCGATGGGCATGATGATGCTCCCGCCAGTGATCATCTCACTACCGTTCAAGCTTATTTTCTTTGTTCTTGTTGATGGTTGGAACCTGGTGGCCGGTTCGCTTGTTCAAAGCTATGGGGCACCGCCCGGTTTATAGCAGAACTGTCAAGTCACCAGACATGGTGATGTCAGGCACCAGGCTGCCCATTGGGCACGGGCTGTGACGAGAACCGGGCACGATAGTCATCAAGAAAACGGTTGAGCGTACTGAGGCCAGCTATGCTGCGCGCAACATCACGGAACGCGCTTCCGTGCGTTTCGATCGGCGCGGTAACCACGTCAAATGCACTGGCATAGATGCCCATCGACATTTTGGACTCATACCGGGCGCGCAGGCGCTCCAGGGCATAACTATCACCTGCAAAGCTGAAGGCGATGGCAGCGCGCAACACTTGCTGCATCTCTTGTTCGTCAAGCGGAATCCTATCCAGCCACCGATCGGCCAAAGACCGTTCGATGACCTCGCCAGCATCCAGCCAGCGCTCGGCATTCCACAGCACGTCAGCGCGCACGGCAGCCACGTCGATGCCCTGAAGCTGGCGCAGAATCTCCAGAGCGAGTTCATGACGTCCAAGCTCGGAAAGCGCCCGTGCTTCGATCACACGACGGCCACGCTCTATGATAGGTGGAACCTGCGAAGCACGAGAGCGCTGAAGGACGGAAACAGCTTGTGCCGGCCGGTAGTCCATCAGATAGATCAATGCCAGGTCGGCAGCGATCTGAGCCCGTGCCGTTCCGGACAAACGGTGCTCCACCTGATGCTCCAGAAGTTGCGCCGCCTGATCAAGCAGATCAACGCTAACCAAACGGTCCGCCATGCGGCGCACCAGTTCATCACCCCGTCGTCCAATCGGCGTCAACTCGCGAAAATCATAAAACAAGGCCAATGCATCGATCGCTGCAAGACGGTCCGCCTCGCCGTTCAAAAACAGATCAACGAAAATATCTTGCATCTCTTCGGAGACTTCCGCCGCTGACTTATGACCGGGCTGTGCGATCAGGATACCCTTCATCGCGGTGAGAGCATCGCCGTATCGGCCCTGCTCGACATAAAGCTCGCCAAGCAGCACACGTGTGCTGACTTCTGTGTCATCACCGCGCCAAGCGACAGCGAGATTCTCCAACTCCTCGACCCCATCCTCCGGGCTTAGAAGATCGCCAAGAATACGCGCTTCGATGCTGCGCAACGTGGCTTCGGCTCCATGCGGCCCCAGATCCATCTGGCGGATCTGGTCGAACGTTTGAACGGCTTGATCGATACGCCCCTTGGCCAGATCGACACGCGCCTGAAGCAACTCCAATCGCCCCTCCTGCAAGCGACCGCGCAATGGTGCCGGATGAACCTGCGACAGACGCTCGACAGCAAGATCAACGGACTGCACCTGAATGGCAGCCTCAACGCCATCAAGCCGGGCACGCGCCACCAATTGAGCCGGATAGTCGCTGAAAAGAACCGACACATCGTCAAATGCGTTGTTGACCTCTGGCCAGTTGCGCAAAGCTGCATCTGCAAGCAGCCCCCAAAAGGCAGCATCGGAAACGTCGCCCATAGCGTGCGAATCGACGATGGCTTTGGCCTCTTCATAGCGGTCGGCCAGTGTCAGGGCGGCTGCGCGAAGTGTCAGATAGACCTCGTCATGTTCAAGCGATGGGGCTTCCGCGACTGCCACATCAAGCAAGCCGTTGGCCTCCTGGCCAAGTTCAAACGCCATCAGAAAGCGTGAAAAATCGAGCAGACGCTCGACGCGTACAGTACCCTCGGAGGCAGCAATCCGGGTTTGATACTCTTCCATACGTTCCTTGAACTCGGACGGCCCCTCGCCCTTGTAGGCACGCAAATCGAAGTAACCCGGACGATCGTCAGGATCGAAGCCAAAAGATCCAAGCGGTAGACCCACCTCCGACAGGCTCAGGCCACTCTCACGTGTGATCAGGACACGTTGCTCTTCCAGCGCGATGGACAACTCTTCCGTCTTGGGACGGATCACGATGCCCTGGGCAGATGGCAAAAGCTCGAATTCTACAAACTCCTGGCGCGCCAAAGCGCCATGTGTCGGCGGCATCATTGGAACGACATACAACTCGTCTCCAACATGCGGGTGCACGATACGCCGGATCGTGCCCAATCCGCCGGCGAGAATTTCCGCATAGGCAGTACCGTCGGCGAAGATACCCCGGCTGATGTCCAGCGCCGTTGGGGGTTCAAGAACGGACGGACCTAAATTGACCACCCAGCGCGTCCCGCTCGGTGCCATGGAGACGAGCGTTTCCTCACGCAGTTCCAGATGAATAATGTTCAGATCATTGACGCGTACCGGCCGGATGGAACGAACCATATCGTTGAGCTCGAACCTCAAAGATCGGAGATCGAATGGTATGGCACTTTCAAAAACCAGCGTGATGAATGACTCACGCCCGAAAGCCGCAGCCGCCGTTTCCTGGGGAAAGGGAAAAATCAGGCGCGCGCCCTGTTCGTCTGTCCGCACGGTAACACGCACGACATCCGCACCGCTGTCCTCAGTGGTGGACACGCCGACTTCAGGAGCCCGTCCGGTCTGCAATGTGGGCGCGGAAGCAACATCAGGACGCTGAGCGAGCGCCTCCATGTTTCCATCGTTCTGCTCAGTGAGCGTTGCTGCCGGCGATGCGTCCTGGTCATCGGGCACTTCAGCGACTTGATTCTGACCCTCGCTCTCCTCTGCATCCTCAGCCGATTGCAAGGCGTTGGGATCAAGCTCTCTCGATTGATCGGCCACTGGATCGACCGGATGTGGAACAACCACATCGTCGGGTCGCGACGCCGCGCTTGAAAAACGGGTTGCATCACCATCTCCGTCAACAGCCGGACGCCCAGGCACAAGCGTGCTCAACAGATTGTCGATCTCCGCCTGATCGATACCTTCAGGCTGAAGGGGTACTTCGCGGTCGAGATCGACGACAAACATCCGGTCCTGCTCAAACCAACGCAGACCGGCACCGGGGACGACGGTCATGACAACCGAAAGGCTCGCACCATCCCGATCGAATTCAATCGCCTCGAGTTCATCGGCCCGATCGACAAGTGCCGGAGTGAGATCGATCGGCACATCGAAGTCGAACACCATCGTCAACTCGGCACCAGCCTGTGTAATCTCGACATTGAAGGGAACGTTCCACTCGAAGCTGTATCGCGTAAACGTCGGTGCCCGACCGACACGCAAAGAAACCTCCGGTTCCAGTTCACCGAGGAGACGCCGACGCTCGGCTTCAGCAGCTTCAAGCGCAGCCTGTTCAGCGCGAGCGGCCAGGCTTTGGATCACCTCTTCCGGCAGAGGAGGAGGAAATCCCTGCCAGGTCGGAGGCAGGAAATCGACGAAAAGCAGCTCACCGGCTTCCATCGTGTTGACGCGCACAGCGCGAGACAGACCAAAGCGGAGCGCGCGTCCATCCGGATCCTGGCGAGCGACGGTCACAAAGTCCGACAGCACGCGCATAGCATCGCTGATATCTGTCTCAACCGGTTCCTCGAAAACGATCCTCAAAACACCGTTTTCCGCACTGATTTCATAGGGCGGAAGCTCAAGAAACTCGTCGAACTCGAGCTTCATCCGGCCGTAATCGCCTTCCCGCTCAAAAATGGCTGTAGCGGAAAGCTCTGGCTCCTGAGCATCGGAAGGTCCGGTCAGCGCAGCAAAAAGACACAGAAAAGCGAGCGCTATCAAATGGATAGCGCAAAGCAGTCTGTGCTTGATCCTGTCAAGTTTTGAAGACGCAAAAATCACCGGATTCCTCCACCCAGTGAAACTAGGATCGACGCCTTAAGAAGCACTTACTGAATTGGTACGCCTTCTATACGTGGAAGGTCGGAATCGGCTTCAACCGCGTCGTCCAGCGAGGAGACCGGTGACCCGGCCAATGCTATGGTCAGTTGACGGGCGGATTCGGGATTCATTTCGCCGAGTATATCTGCCATCTTGCGCGGGTTCATGGCGTTGGCCACTTCCATCAGGATAGGCAGGTCGAGAAGATCGAAAATGGCGGCGGCATCCTTGGCGCGCATGGCTGAATAGACCTGCACCAATCGTGCAATCTCTTCAGTTTGACGATCCTCTTCCGCCTGCGCAACAGCACTGACGCGCTCTTCCAACGCGGCCAGTTCCGCCATTCGCTCCTCCAAACGCCGCTCGGCAGCCTCCAAAAGCTGCTCCCGTACGCGCAAGTCCTGCTCGCGCTGATCCATCAATGCACGCCGCTCACCCAGTCTCTCGAACAGAGTCTCTCGAGATGTCTGTGTGGAAAGGTCGACCCGGTTCTCATCGTTCGGCGCGTCTCGCGACTGTGTGGCACCGGTCTGCGCGGCTTCCGTTGGCTCTTCTACAGGTCCGCCAGCCTCATCCTGAGCGGCTGTTGCCTGATCGGAGTTTACGGGCATGTCCGGTGTGACGTCGCCAGCCTCTCGATCGGAGGCATCTTCGGCCATATCGCTTTCAGGATCGGGGGCAGTGTCAGGCTCATCCACCTGTGCACGGGCCATTTCAACACCGGAAAGCGCACCATGCTGTCCACTCAGGATGCTGATGCCCTTCATTCCAAGCAGCATCGTAGCCGTGAGAATGACGATGGGAAGGAGACGGATGGAGCGCATGGCCGGATACTCCCTCAGAATGCCTAAGATGCCATGCGCTCAAGACGGCCCTGCAAAGCACGAGCAGCATCATCGAGGCGGCGGCTTGGCGTATCGACAGTTGCGGCAGACACTTCCTGTTCCGGTACGGTTTTGATGGCCGGCGCATGAGCATTCATCGAAACGCCGGTGGCACCGGCCAGTTTACCGATACGTTCGATAACAGCGCCGGCTGCACTTAAATTGACGCTCAGATTGTCCGAAACCTGTGAAGCCTCGTGCAAGCGCTGGCCCAGAGTTTGATCGCATTGGGCAGATGTCGTGCGCAAACCCTGAATGGCACGTTCGGCGATCTCGGTAGCAGTCAGCAGCTCCGCAATGGTGGCCCGCAAACCTTCTTCATCCGCCCGCAATCGCTTCAGCCGACTGTTGAGCAACATGCAATATCCGATCGTAATGATCAGAAGCACGGCCACCAGGGCTTCAATCACAAGGCTCAAGGGTAGGTTGAACATCACGACTCCAACGGTTTGCTCTGCTCGGCGTGCTCAAAGGACGCCAGCGTTGTTTTTGGTTTGCGAAGGTTTTTGACGATACGCACGGCTACCGTGCGGTCTCGCTGGCCCAGTTGCCCCTCGGTCAGAACAGTTTCACCACACTTCAGGAGAACGGGATCCGTTGGCGAGGTGTCGAACATAAGTGTCTGTCCTTTTTCGAAAGACATGACTTTGGAGAGCGGCATCATCTCTTCGTAGATGACGGCGTCTACACCGACTGTGGCCGAGTAGATTTCGGTGGCAAGATGGCCTTCCCAGATGGAGTCACGGCCAAACTTCTCACCCATGAACATTTGGAGAAGAAGCTCGCGTATGGGCTCGATCGTTGCATAGGGGAGCAACAACTCCACCTTGCCGCCGCGATCCTCCATATCGACACGCATTTCCACCAGAATGGCGGCATTGGCTGGCCGCACGATGGTTGCAAACCGCGGATTGGTTTCCAGACGATCAACCGAAAACGTAACCTTGGACAGCGGTGCAAAGGCCGCCTCGGCATCGCCGATCAGAACCTCCACCATCCG
>JANQJE010000058.1 GCA_028281795.1 Cohaesibacteraceae bacterium
AGCCAGGCGTGCGAGCGTAGCACCGCCACGTGATCGGTGATCGTCTTCGCGTTAGAGGGACCGCCGCCGATGTTCACGATGGAAATGCCCTCATGTTCACCGGCACACAAATGATAAGCTGGCATTTGCGGGACGCGTGCAGCGACCTCACCCATTGGCTCCCGACCGTCGCGCACGTTGAACGTCGTTTTTCCTCCCGGTTCGACAAAATGGGTATAGGCACTGTCAGGATTGGAAAGCTCCCGCTTGGAAAATTCAATAAATTCATCGATATAAAACTGATAGTTCGTGTAAAGAACGAAGTTTTGAAATGCTTCCGGCGGGGTCGCTGTGTAGTGCTTCAGGCGGTAAAGCGAATAGTCAGTGCGCGGCGCAGTGAAGAGCGCCAGTGGATAGGGTTCGCTGGAAAGCGAGGGCGCAACACCATTCACGATGGCATCATCGGTGATGCCAAGATCGGGCACATCGAAATAGTCCCGCATCGGACGGTCATCTTCCAGCGTGCCGTCACCTTCGAGCACCATTCCATCGGGAAAGGCGAAGTGAATGGGGATCGGCGTATCTGACAGTCCGACCTCGACGGGAACGTCATGGTTTTCGGTCAGTGCGCCGATTTGTTCCAGAAGATAGGAGCGGTAAAGCTCAGGCTGAGTGACGGTCGTCTCATGACTGCCAGGCCGTGTCACATGTCCGTAAGCAAGCCGCGAATCGACATCCGCATAGGTCTGGGTTGCAAGACGGACAAAGGGATAGAAACCGCGGACCTTGCCGTAATGCGCACGGCCTGCCTTATCTTTGTCGCCCAGCGCAGCCATGTGCTCATAGAACGCTTCACGCAGCCGTGCAGTTTCGTCGTTGTAGAGTTCGGTCAGCACATCGACTGCCTCGCTGGCATCACGGGTTTGCAAGGTCGGCTGATGGCTGCTGGACATAAGGATTCGTCTTTTCTCATCTCGTTCATCGGAAACAACCGACCGGAACAAACCGGTCGTGTCAGGCATGTGACGTATCACCACTCAGGCGTCGCTTGAACCCATGTGGGACGCGCGCTATCAACCTGCCACAAATCCTTTGGTTTTTCTTTGGCCGGTCACGATGTCGACCAGGCCCAACACAGGTCCACCCACCGTGAGTGTAGACAGCGACACAGTGCGCCGCATCGCCCATTTGGCACGTATTCGTCTGGATGAAGACCGCATTGAACCCATGCGCGAGGAGTTGAACACCATCCTCGCCTTTGTGGAGCAACTTGAGGAGGTGAACACCGACGGTGTGGAACCCATGACGTCGGTTGTAGCCACCAAGATGCGCCTGCGCCCCGATGCCGTGACAGACGGCAACATCCCGCATGACGTTGTGGCCAATGCACCCGCCAGCGAAGATGACTTCTTCATGGTACCGAAAGTTGTTGAATAAAGCCCGCCACAAAGGCGGCCGCTTAACATGAAAAGACAAAACGCATGACCGATCTCACCACCCTGACGATTGCGCAAGCACGCGAGGGGTTACGCGGCAAGAGCTTCACCGCTGCAGAACTGGCGGAGGCTTACCTGGCTGCCATCGACGCGGCGAATGACAAGCTGAATGCCTACATCGTCGAAACGCCCGAGCAGGCACGCTCCATGGCGAAGGCCAGCGATGCGCGTCTGGCGAAGGGCGAAGGTGGTTCGCTGGAAGGTATTCCGCTTGGCATCAAGGATCTTTTCGCGACCGAGGGGGTGCACACCCAAGCGGCAAGCGGGATTCTGCACGGCTTCAAGCCACGTTACGAGTCAACCGTCACGCAGAATCTGTGGGACGATGGCGCAGTGATGCTCGGCAAGCTCAACATGGACGAGTTTGCCATGGGATCGTCCAACGAGACTTCGGCCTATGGCCCCGTCGTGAATCCATGGCGATCCACGACGTCGAATGCCGATCTGGTGCCTGGTGGCTCGTCCGGGGGCTCGGCCGCCGCTGTGGCTGCATGGCTGTGTGCCGGTGCAACGGCAACCGATACCGGCGGTTCCATTCGCCAACCTGCTGCGTTTACCGGCACGGTCGGCGTCAAACCGACCTACGGCAGATGTTCACGCTGGGGCATCGTCGCGTTTGCTTCATCGCTGGATCAGGCTGGTCCGATCACGCGCGATGTCCGCGATGCCGCCATCCTGCTAAAAAGCATGGCGTCGGTCGACAAGAAGGACACGACGAGCGTCGATATCCCGGTTCCCGACTACGAAGCGGTGCTCGGAAGTTCCGTGAAAGGCATGAAGATCGGCGTGCCGAAAGAGTACCGCATGGACGGCATGCCCGATGAGATCGAAGCGCTTTGGCAAACCGGCATTGCCTGGATGCGCGATGCAGGGGCTGAGATCGTCGATATCTCGTTGCCGCACACAAAATATGCGCTGCCGACCTATTACATCGTGGCGCCCGCCGAAGCGTCGTCCAACCTCGCTCGCTACGATGGCGTGCGCTACGGCAAACGCGAACCGGGCGAGGATATGGTGGCGCTTTATGAGAACACGCGTGCGTCCGGTTTCGGTCAGGAGGTTCAGCGCCGAATCATGATCGGCACCTATGTTCTGTCCGCGGGCTATTACGATGCCTACTACAAAAAGGCACAGCGGGTACGCACACTCATCAAACAGGACTTTGAAAAGGTCTACGCGGATGGCATCGATGCGATTCTGACGCCGGCCACCCCGAGCGCCGCCTTTGGCGTCAACGCCATGGCCACAGCATCCCCGATTGAGATGTATCTGAACGACATCTTCACAGTCACGGTGAACATGGCCGGTCTTCCCGGTATGGCGGGGCCATCGGGGCTTTCCCCGGATGGCCTGCCACTTGGTCTTCAGTTGATCGGCCGGCCTTTCGACGAAGAGACGCTGTTCAAGCTTGGCCATGTGATCGAACAGCAGGCCGGTCATTTCTCACCCAAACGCTGGTGGTAAACGATTGGCGGCACAACGCATCCTGATCAGGCCGGCCGAGGCGGACGATACCCAGGCTCTGATCGCTCTCGGCACGGCCTCATGCCTCTCGTCCATTGACGACCTGCCGGAGTTTCGCAACTGCAAGGACGAAATGGAGCCGGCCTTTGCCAGGTTCATTCCAGCTGATCTCGACCGGATTGTCGTGTTGGAAGCGGGCGGCGATCTTGCAGGTTTTGTCAGCCCTCAGGCGCAGACCGGCGAAGTCACAGACCTTTGGGTCGACCCTGTGCACCAAAATACCGGCCTCGGCGGAATCCTTCTGGCAGCCGCGGAGGCGGAAATCCGTAAAGCAGGCCACAATTGCGCCTGGCTGACCACGCACGAGAAAAACCGCCGCGCCCTCCGCTTCTACCAGACGCAAGGCTACACGCTGCTGTCCATCACTGAAGCGCCTGGCGAAACGCTGCCGGACGTGACCTATCCCCGGGCGCTGCTGGGCAAACAACTTTCCCGCCCTGATGCGGCCATAGCATTCTCGATGGCCGACGTCCGCCAGGGAATCGACACGCTTGATCCGATGCTGGTGGCGTTAATCGCTGAGCGCTTTTCTTTCATCGACCGTGCAGCCGACCTCAAACCATCGCTGACCATGCCGGCGCGTGTCACCGAACGCGTAGAAGAAGTAGTCGCCAACGCAAGGACACAAGCCAAAGACCTCGGGTTCGACCCGGACCTGACCGAAACGCTCTGGAGAACCATGGTTGATTTGGCAATCGCCCGCGAAGAGCGCATGATGCTAGCAGCCAAACAGGAAGAAATCGCGTGAGCAGACGTACAATCTTCGTTGTGCTGTCCTACCCTTTTGTGGCGCTCATACCGCTGTTCATGGGCTTCTTGGCCGTCCGCTCGTATGATGGTTTTGTGTTTGGTGCCATGGTCGGCGACACATATGGAGCAATGGCATGGCTGATCATAACGGGCGCGTTTGGACTCGCCGCGATCGCAACCCTGATCTGGATGCTGAGAGGGGGTCATCTGTCTTCAGACCCGAAGGCTTCCGACCGTGGTACCCAAGAATAGCCTTCGAGAGACTTTAATGAACGAGCATGTTGCCCCCACCATCGTCCGGGAAGCGGACCCGGCCAAGTTCATCCCCGGCGCGACCGGCGACTGGGAACTGATCATCGGTCTGGAAGTGCACGCCCAGGTGACGAGCAAGTCCAAACTGTTCTCCGGCGCATCAACTGAGTTCGGCTCGGCCCCCAACAGCAATGTGAGCCTTGTCGATGCCGCCATGCCAGGCATGCTTCCAGTGATCAACGAGGAGTGCGTCAGACAGGCCGTGCGCACGGGGCTCGGATTGAAGGCAAGGATCAATCTGCGCTCGATCTTCGACAGGAAAAACTACTTTTACCCGGATCTGCCGCAGGGCTATCAGATCTCCCAGTTCCTCGACCCGATTGTGGGCGAGGGAGTTGTGACCGTCGACCTTGTGGACGGATCGTCATTCGATGTCGGTATCGAGCGGCTTCACCTGGAACAGGATGCCGGCAAGTCGCTGCATGACCAGCACCCGACGATGAGCTTCGTTGATCTCAACCGCTCCGGCGTCGCGCTGATGGAGATCGTCTCCAAGCCGGATATCCGCTCATCGGAAGAAGCACGTGCCTATCTGACCAAACTGCGCTCGATCCTGCGCTATCTGGGCACCTGCGACGGGAACATGGAAGAAGGCTCGATGCGCGCAGACATCAATGTCTCGGTGCGCCGTCCAGGCGAACCGCTCGGCACACGCTGCGAGATCAAGAACGTCAACTCCATGCGCTTTGCCGTCCAGGCCATCGAGTATGAAGCACGCCGCCAGATCGCGATCCTGGAAGATGGCGGGTCGATCGACCAGGAGACCAGACTGTTCGACTCAGTCAAAG
>JANQJE010000065.1 GCA_028281795.1 Cohaesibacteraceae bacterium
CTGACGCAGCAGAATGCGTGGCGTCATATCGCTGAGCGCACTGTCGTAGGTCTGCTGGTACTGCAGCCAGAGCCTGTCGATTTCCTCAAGTGTCCGGGCCCCGCCGATGTCGACGGCGAAAGGCGTTTGCGAAATCATTGTCTCGGGAGCATCGGGGGCTTCTGACGTCTCCTCCGCAGAGGGCTCCTCTTCCGCCATCGTTGCCTCAACCTCCAGGGGCCGTATGGCCACCTCGACACGTCCGCCATCGGCCGACAGGACGACCGGTTCTTCGGTGCCCGGTTCCGGCGTTTGCGAGGCAAGTGGCTCAATGGCCTGTGGGAGCGGCTGGTCGGATGCTTCCGTTGCACGAGTTGCGACACTTGAGGTGAAAAGCGAGGTGTTTTCTTCCAGTGCTTCGATCCGCCGGTTGGCGCTTAGGGTCGAAGCCTGAGCCGCCGCAAGCGCTTCGCGAATGTTGGCCAGTTCCAGGCTAATCTCATCGAGACGTCGTTCCAGAGCAGCGCCTTGCAGCGTAATCGATGTCCGGGAGGACGATCCGATCGACCCTGTAACAATGGGGTCCACGCCCTGAACGGCGGTTGATGCGATCAGTGAAATGGACGGCGATTCAGGATAAAGCTGCAACGCCCCGATATACATCCCAAGCGCCAGAAACGCCCCTGCACCCCAGCCGAACAGGGCCGTGCGTTGATCTTTCCTCGACATGGGCTCTTTGAGGGAAAAGCCACGCGCAGCCAAATCTGTTTGTCCTTATTCAGGGGTCGCACTTATGCACACATCGCTCATTTGATGCATGAGTCGCGCCGAATCGTCCAATAACTCTGCAGAAGACTGTACCGAAGTTTGACCGCATTTCATCAACAACTGCTATGGCCTATGCCGGCTACCGGCGCTCGAACCCGAAATTGCTCCTGAAAGAAACCTGCCATGTCGTCTTCCGCCCCGTCTAACGCGCACGCGATCATCCTGGCCGCCGGGGAGGGCACCAGGATGCGCTCGAGCCTGCCAAAGGCGTTGCACAAGGTTGGGCACCTGCCATTGCTGGCCCATGTCATGAATGCCGCTGCCGATGCGGGCCTCACCCACCCGCGCCTGGTGCTTGGCCATGGCAGACACGATGTCGAAGCCGATCTGCGTCATCGCGGATATGCCTTCGAGGTGGCCGAACAAACGGAGCGTCTGGGAACCGGCCACGCGGTCATGATGGTGCGCGATGTCGGCCATCTGCCCGGCGGCCCCATTATGGTTCTTCTGGGCGACGCCCCGCTGATCGGTCCAGACATCGTAACGGACGCCCTGGCAAAGCTTGAAGAGGGTGCCGATATCGTGGTTGTTGGCTTTGAGGCGGCGGACCCGACCGGTTATGGCCGCATGCTCGTCTCGGGCGATGCTCTGGATGCGATTGTCGAAGAAAAAGAGGCGAACGACGCACAACGCGCGATCACGCTCTGCAACTCCGGTCTGATGGCTTTCGGGGCCGGGCAACTGGAACCGTTGCTGGCTGAGCTTCGCAATGACAACGCCAAGGGCGAATACTATCTGACCGACACCATCGCCATCGCGCGTCAGGCTGGCCGGACCGTCGCCTACACCGTGGCCGACGAGGCCGACCTTGCCGGCATCAACGACCGTGCCGATCTTGCCGCTGTTGAAGCGGAGTTTCAAAGGCGCAGGCGCCTCGATCTCATGCGGTCCGGCGTCACCATGCAGTCTCCCGAAACGGTCATGCTTGCCCATGACACGCAGATTGCACCGGATGTGACGCTGGAGCCGAACGTCGTCTTCGGGCCCGGCGTCACTATCGAAAGCGGTGTGACCGTACACGCGTTCTGCCATCTGGAAGGCGCGCATATCGCTTCAGGCGCCAGGATCGGCCCGTTTGCACGGCTGCGTCCGGGCGCCGATGTGGGCGAGACGGCAAAGGTCGGCAATTTCTGCGAGGTGAAGAACGCCGATATTGCGGCCGGAGCGAAGGTCAATCACCTGTCCTACATCGGCGATGCATCGGTAGGCGAAAACGCCAACATCGGCGCGGGCACCATCACCTGCAATTATGATGGCGTGAACAAGCACAGGACCACCATCGGCAAGGACGCGTTCATCGGCTCCAACTCCTCGCTGGTCGCGCCGGTGACGGTAAAAGAGGGCGGCTATGTCGGTTCCGGCAGTACGATCACTAAGGATGTACCCTCGGGCGATCTGGCCGTCGGGCGCGGTCGTCAGGTCAATCTAGCGGGCCGGGCGCCGAACAAGAGGAAGACTTAGAGCCTGATGAAGGCGGTTCGGCTTAACGATAGACAGCGAAAGGCCTCGTGATTGGCGCGTTGGTAAGGCACAAGCTAACCAGAGCTGACGCCTGTTCTGGCGGGGGAGGTCTCCCCATCCGTTTCATTCAAAGGGTAGATGCTGATGTGTGGCATTGTGGGCATTCTGGGCACAGGACCGGTTGCGGAGGACATTGTCGACTCCCTGCGCCGGCTTGAATATCGCGGCTACGACTCCGCCGGTGTGGCGACTCTGGAAGATGGCGAACTGACCCGTGTGCGGGCTGAGGGCAAGCTGCGCAATCTTGCCGCCAAGCTTGCTGAACGCCCCATGCAGGGCCATGCCGGGATCGGACACACGCGCTGGGCAACCCACGGCGCGCCGACCGAAGGCAATGCCCATCCCCATCAGGCCGGTCCGGTGGCTGTGGTGCACAACGGAATCATCGAGAATTTCCGCGAGCTGCGTGACGGTTTGGCAGCGCAGGGCGCCAATTTCGCGACCGATACCGACTCCGAAGTGATCGCCCACGCGGTTGCGCGCAAAATGGCCGACGGCCTGACGCCTGTGTCCGCCGTGCGCGCGGTCCTCCCGACGCTTGAAGGCGCGTTCGGCCTCGCTTTCCTTTTCCAGGACCATCCCGATCTGATGATCGCGGCGCGGCGCGGCTCCCCCCTGGCCATCGGCCACGGTGAACATGAGGGTTGCATGTACATCGGATCGGACGCCTTTGCCCTGGCGCCGTTCACCAATCAGGTCACCTATCTGGAAGAGGGTGACATGGCGATCGTCAGCCGTGCCGGCGTGACGATCGAGGATGAGGCGGGCGTTGCGGTCGAACGCAGGCGGGATGTTTCCGAGGCACGCGCCTACGTCATCGACAAGGGCAACCACCGCCATTTCATGGCCAAGGAAATCGCCGAGCAGCCCGAAGTGGTCGGCCACACCCTGGCTCGTTACATTGATCTGACGCAGAACCGTCTGTCATTGCCTGACAGCCCGGTGAACCTTGCTGCCGTCAACCGGCTGACCATGACCGCATGCGGCACGGCCTATCTGGCAGGTTTGACGGCAAAATACTGGTGCGAGCGCTTTGCCCGCATTCCGGTCGATATCGATGTCGCTTCGGAGTTCCGTTACCGCGAGATCCCGCTGGCGCCGGACGGCATGAGCGTCTTCATCTCGCAATCCGGCGAAACCGCCGACACCCTAGCCAGCCTGCGCTACTGCAAGCAGGGCGGTCAGACGATCACCTCCATCGTCAACGTGGCTGAATCCAGCATCGCACGGGAGTCCGACATGCTGATGCCGACGCTCGCCGGACCTGAGGTATCGGTCGCCTCGACCAAGGCGTTCACCTGTCAGCTCTCCGTCCTGGCCTGCCTGTCCATCGGTATCGGCCGGGCAAAGGGTGTGCTGTCGGAGGAGGACGAAGAGAAGCTGGTGACGGCGCTGGTCGAAGCGCCGCGCCTGATGAGCGATGCCCTGGGTTTCGGCGCGCAGATCGAAGCGGTTTGCCGCGAGCAGTTGCTGCATGCCTCGCACGCACTGTTTCTGGGCCGGGGCACGAACTTTCCGCTGGCGCTGGAAGGCGCTCTGAAACTGAAAGAAATCAGCTACATCCACGCCGAGGGTTACGCCGCCGGCGAGTTGAAGCACGGCCCCATCGCGCTGGTCGACAAGGATATGCCGGTGGTTGTGATTGCCCCCTTCGACCGGGTGTTCGACAAGACCGTTTCCAACATGGAGGAGGTGGCCGCGCGTGGCGGCAGGATCATCCTGATCACCGATCAGCAGGGTGCCGATGCGGTTTCGCTCGATGCTGTCTCCAAGATCGTCATGCCCGACATGCCGGCCACGATCACACCGCTGGTATATGCTGTGCCGTTGCAACTGATGGCGTATCACACGGCAGTCTTGCGCGGGACCGACGTCGATCAGCCGCGCAACCTCGCCAAGTCCGTGACGGTCGAATAAGGCTTAGTCATCCTGCTCGGCGCGGGCCTTCGCGGCCTCGGCTTCATCCTGTGCCTGCTCATGCGCGGGCAGGGGCCGTGCCATGACGTACCAGCCGCTTCCCACAATCACGACGGCGGCAAACGCGATCCAGCCGGGATGCTGAACCGTCAGCACCACGACCGCCATCCCGATGCCCATGCCGAACAGGGCGGTTGCCTTGCCACGCTTGGAAATCGCGCCTTCCTCGAACCAGTGCTGCAGCGGCGGGCCGAGCCTGGGATGGGACATAAGGTAGGCATAAAGGCGTGGCGAAGAGCGCGCGAAGCAGGCGGCTGCGCCAATCAGAAAGATCGTCGTCGGCAGAACGGGTACCCACATGCCGATAATGCCGATGGCCAGCAGCACCAGACCCAGCAGACTGTAGACGCGCATAATGACGAGCTGGCGCAGCGTTGGCTCCGGCCCATGGCGCGGTGGTTCGTTCAGCACTGGGGGCAGGACCTATTCATCTGGTTGCAATGGTCGTGGCGCGTTTGTGCGGATGCAAGGAGCAGGCCCGCAGGAAGTCTTTCGACTTTCAAGGGGTTGCGACACAGCAGCCCGTACAAACACACCCGATCCGAAGGACGCTCGATTGGCTGGCGCCCTACGGCGTCAAAGCCCTTGACCGGGGAATAAACCCCGCTCTTCGGACTTTTCCTTGTATGGCTTGCCATATCGAACGCCATTTCAATCATATGAATAGGTCCTGACCCCAGGCTTCCATCGGGTTTTGACCTTAGGGATTCGGCGACACGCGTTTCGCGCCGTCCTCCTAAATTAGGGATGGCTTGGCTATCGTAAAGGCCCGTACGCATGATAGGTCTCTCCGGTAGGCCTTGTTTTTCAACAGGCATCCGCTGCAAATAGCATACCGATTGCGCATTACCTCTTAAGGCCCTTCCTTAGTTCCCATGCAGAACGACGACGACGATCATCACGAGCGCCACCGCAACGCCCATCCGGCCGCCCGGCTGCGCAATTATTTCTTTACCGGCGTTATTGTCATCGCGCCGATCTCGATCACCGGCTATCTGATCTGGAGCTTCGTCACCTGGGTCGACCGGATCGTGAAGCCGCTGATTCCGCCGGTCTACAACCCGGACAGCTATCTGCCCTTTGCCGTTCCGGGCTTCGGCCTGCTGGCCGGTGTGCTGCTTGTCACCATGGTCGGCTTTCTGGCGGCGAATCTGGTCGGCCGCTCTGTGGTCAATTTCGGCGAGCAGCTTCTCGACCGCATGCCGCTGGTGCGCACGCTTTATCGTGGTCTGAAGCAGATTTTCGAGACGGTGCTCAACAACCGGTCCGACAATTTCCAGGCTGCGGGTCTGATCCAGTATCCGCGGCCCGGTATCTGGGCAGTTGTCTTCATGTCCACCCAGACACGCGGCGAAGTCGCCAAGAAGATCGGCGAGGATGGTCCGGACGATCTGGTCAGCGTGTTCCTGCCGACAACGCCGAACCCGACATCGGGGTTCTTGCTCTTCGTGCCGCGCAAGGATTTGATCACGCTCGATATGACGGTTGAAGATGCGGCCAAGCTGGTGATTTCAGCGGGCCTTGTGGTGCCCGATCATCAGGCTCGGCTGGAGGAACTGGCCAGAAATGGCAAAGCCAAAAACGGCAAGCCAAGGAAGCCGACAGGGGCAAAGAAGCCCGAAAAGGTGGGCTGAAGCGGCATCGAACAGCCGTTTGAAAGCCTAGCTTAGCCGCTTCGGACCTGCTGGAACGACAGATCACGAGAGAGTCGACCCGTCTTCTTGAAAGGATGCGCTAGCCATCAAGTGTTTGGTTAAGCCTCTTGGCGTAAGAAACCTGCTGGGGGTGTTACACTGAGCCTCAAAGGAACTTTGAGGACGGTTTGTTTTGGCGGGACAGATCATGACTTTGACACGTCGAACCTTTGGATTGGGACTGCTTACGACAGCTCTCGCGGGTTGCGCGAGCGGCGGGCTAGTGGATGCCTACAGCTATGCCAGCGATCAACTGGCGGACGACCTGCAGCCGTCGCCAAACCCGGCTTACGATGCATGGGTCGCCGCGTTTCGCGAGCGTGCGGGAAGCCAGGGAATCTCGCAGGCCACTTTGGACGCAGGTTTCAGCAATGCGGGTTTCCTGCCCGGTGTCGTGACCCGTGACAGGAACCAGACCGAATTCACCCGCACACTGGAGGATTATCTGGCAATTGCGGCGTCCGAAGAACGTGTACTCAACGGGCGGGCTGCGCTCCAGACCCATCGTAATGTGCTGCAAAGGCTCGAAGAAACCTATGGCGTCGATGCCGAGATCGTCACAGCGATATGGGGGCTTGAAAGCTCCTACGGCGAGCGGCGCGGCAACATCCCGGTCATCTCATCGACATCGACCCTGGCTTTCGATGGCAGGCGGGGCCGGTTCTTCGAACGGCAGCTTATGGCAGCGCTGCGCATTATCCAGAACGGCGATATTCCGGCACCTTTGATGACCGGAAGCTGGGCTGGCGCCATGGGACATACCCAGTTCATCCCGACGTCCTATGAAGCCTATGCGGTTGATTTCACAGGCGATGGGCGCCGCGACATATGGTCGGACGATCCGAGCGATGCGCTTGCGTCCGCAGCTGCCTACCTGCAACAGAATGGCTGGACCCGCGGTATGCGCTGGGGCGGGGAGGCCATAAACGGTGCGACCGGCGGGCGAGTCCTTCAGCCCCAGGCCGGCGGTCCGCGTTTTGCGGTCACCGACAATTTCAACGTCATCAAGCGCTACAATAACTCCGACTCGTATGCGATCGGCGTCGGTCATCTCGCCGACCGGATCGCAGGCGGCGGACCGCTGCAGACGCCGTTTCCGCCCGATGCCACCGGCCTGACGCAGGCCGACCGCAAGGAACTGCAGGAGCGTCTGACGGCGGCAGGCTTCGATACCGACGGCGTTGACGGGGTGATCGGCCCGAATTCCAGAGCAGCCATCAGTGCCTACCAGCGCAGCCGCGGCCTGCCTGTGACCGGCGAACCTTCGCTCGATCTGCTGCGCAGCCTGAGTGAGTAGCACGGGATGGAAGGTCGGTGAGATCAGCAAGCCGACTGCCGACAAAAAATGGCCGGAAACCACCGGTTAGCACGTGGCATGGGCGAAGGCTCGTTATCATCAACGCGCTGCGCAACGGACTAACGCGCCCCAATCCAGTCCGCGAGATGCTTCCATGGACCACCGAACGCCCATAACGCGGCGCAGCTTTCTCAAGGTGCTCGGCCTTGGCGCTCTCTCCTCGGTTGCCCTCGCATCCTATGCCTTTGCGATCGAACCGTTGTGGCGTCTCGTCGTCACCCGGTACCGGATTTCACCTCCGGGTTGGCCGCCTGGCCTCCACCTCAAGATCGCGGTGCTTGCCGACATCCACGCCTGCAATCCCTGGATGAGCCTTCGCCGCATCGAAGAGACTGTTGCAAGGACGAACGCGCTCGATCCAGATGTGATCCTGCTGCTGGGTGACTACTCGGCGGGCATGTCCCGCTTCGTAACCTCCCAGGTGCATTCCAGCGATTGGGCTCCCGTTCTTGGCGAATTGCGCGCGCCGCTTGGGCGCTTTGCGGTTCTGGGGACCATGACTGGTGGGAAGACAGGGAAGCTCAAAGGCGCGGGCAGGGACCCACCTTCGGACAAAGAGCGCTTGAAGAAGTCGGTATTCCCGTTTTGGAGAACACGGCGCTCCGCCTGACGCACAACGGGAAAGGCTTTTGGCTGGCTGGACTTGGCGACCAACTGGCCCTCCTGCCGCGCGAGAGGTATGGCCGGTCACGGTGGCAGGGTGTCGATGATCTGCCGAGCACGCTTGGCGCTGTAGACGATGACGCGCCCATCATTCTGATGGCGCACGAACCGGACATTTTTCCTCAGATCAAATCGGCCGAGAAACCCGTCGCTATCACTTTGTCGGGCCATACGCATGGCGGCCAGGTGCGCCTTTTTGGTCACTCGCCGGTCGTTCCCTCCCGTTTTGGCAATCGCTACGCCTACGGGCATGTTGTCGAGCGCCGCCCAGATGGCAGCGATGCTCATCTTTTGGTGTCAGGCGGGCTCGGCTGCTCCATCGCGCCGGTCCGCTTTGGCGTTCCGCCGGAAATCGTTCTCCTGGAGCTGGGCAGTCCATAGTGGAAGACTGCCGGTGACCGGCGAACCCTCGCTCGATCTGCTGCGCAGCCTCCGCGGGTAAGGGCTGGGCTAAAGGACGGACGGCAGCCCGGGAAAGCTGGTTGGGAGCCCTTTTTGACCACGACGTAAGGCGGAATATGCCTGCTTTCGTGCCGCGCGTTTGACAAAGTCGGCAGACTTCTGCAAATCGGCGCTCAGGAGACGTCATGATGACCGCATCGTTGAATCTTTCAGGCGAGCAGTCACCCCGACCAAATCGGGGAGCGATACCCTATGGCGGTTTCCTTTTGGAGGTGGGCCTCTGACCTAATCAAACAGAGCCAATCCTTGCGCAAGCCGTCTCGACCCGAGGCGGCTTTTTTTGTTTTTGGAGACGAACATGGAACTTGTGATTGAACATTTGGACGACGTTCTTCCGCACATCCAACCGGACATGGGGATCATTCATTCCGTCCACCAAGACTATTCGGTCGTGAACTACGTGTTCTCAGTCGATGACACGTTCAACACCCCCCTTGCGCGTGAGTGCCGGGGCCTCAAGTTCGCGCCAGACGGGACACTGATCGCCCGTTCGTTTCACAAGTTCTTCAATCTCGGCGAAAAGCGTCCGCCGAAAGAGGAGCCTTGGGACGCTGCCCATGTGGTGCTCGATAAGCTGGATGGCTCGATGATCCATCCGGCGATGGTAGCTGGCGATATGGTGTTCATGACCCGGATGGGCTTGTCTGCCCAATCCAAGAAGGCTTGGGATATGGCCACGCCAGAAGTCCGTGCGCTCAGCCGCAACATGCTTGATGCCGGATACACGCCGATCTTTGAGTTCACCTCGCCCGACAACAGGATTGTGGTCGCCTACGAGGTGCCCGAGCTTACGCTCCTGGCCATCCGAAAGACCCGTACCGGGGCATACATGCCTCAGGCGGAAGTCGAGAGGATTGGCCAGCAGCACAGTGTCGCCGTAGCGGGCAGCTTAGGGGCTGTCGAGGACGTGGCGAATTTCTGGACCGATGCGCGCTCTTTGGAGGGCGTTGAGGGCTACGTTGTCGCATTTGAAGATGGGCACCGGGTGAAGATCAAAGCGGATGCCTACGTCTTGCGTCACAAGGCACTGGCCGGGCTGGAGTATGAGAAAAACCTGCTTGCTTGGGTTGCCACCGATGCGGTGGACGATGTGCTGCCTTTGCTGACACCGGGCGCCGCCGAGACTGTCCGCGATTACCAAGCTCAAGTCATGAATGCCGTGAGTCGTTGGGAAGCGGAGATCGACGGTTATGTTGCAGAGAACGCGCATTTGCCTCGGAAAGACTTCGCAGCAAAGACCAAAGAAGCCATTCCCGAGCGCCTGCAACCCGTGGCCTTCCAAGCGCTTGATGGCAAACCACCGCGCAAAGCACTGCTCAATATCCTTGAGCGCGCATCAGGCTCGGACACAAAAGTTGCGTCCATCCGTCCCCTGTTCGGGATGAACTGGACGCCGGTGAAAATAGACGATTAGTGCCGACAAGGTGGCCGCTTCAACACACATGTGAAGCGGCCATTTGTCTGTGACTCATTTCGGTTGCCTTATCGGCGCCCCGCTTGTTCGACCGCTTTTGCTGACATTTCATGATGAGCAATCAAATCATCGCCTGAAACGCACTGTTATAGGGTTTCACAGTTTAGACAGCAGTTTCACGGCAGCTTCTGTCGTCATACGCTCCATATCGGCGTCAGTCATGTATGACTGGAAGCCCAATAACTTAGGCGGAGAGACAACCTTCCTGCCGAACGACAGCCAACCAACGGAGTGCTTTACCGTTGCTTTGGAGATGGTCTCTCCGCTGTCGATCACGTACAGCCGCCCCGTCACGGTGATGCTAGGTCTCCAGACAAGTGGGACGAAGTAACCGGCCCAATTAGGGAGCGAAAACTCCCCACAGTCATATTCCGGAACAATGACATCGATGGCCAGGTCGGTTGCATCGGCGGTATTCCGTGCGGCCTTTGGAGGACAGTCCAGAAGTTGGCTGAGTGTGGTCTCCAACAGGGAGTCGATTTGCCTGTCGAGGGTAGGTTCAAAGAAGTTGGAGAGGGCTTTCCTAAGACCAGATCTGGGCACCACAAAAATCTCTCCGGCGTATATTTTACCCCTCTTCGCCCTTTTCTTGAAAAACATTCGTCAAACCCACTCGATCGCTTCCCTAAGGTCGGCATGTTTGCGTCGATTTCAATGTTTGGACTGTCTGCTTTGGGACACTGGGTGTTTCTCAGGTTGGAAGTCCGTCTGTCTGAAGATCGACAAACGCTTGCCCGGATATTGTTCCCAAAGCACGCTGGTGGCGTTTGACGGCTTCTGTGAAGCGTTCGATACCGTCAGAATCCAGTTTTCAATCGGCGGAGTCTGAACAAGACATCTGTACCTTCCAACCGCTATCCACTGGCACAGCGGTTTCGTGCCATGGAACGTCACCAAGCCCTAGGTCGTTAGTAATCACGCAAATGAGTTCGTTGAGCAATAAAGCAACTAGATAATGTGCATGCTCCGAAAGGCCTGTGGACGTGATCGTAAGCTCGAAAGGCTCACTTAAATCAGAGTCATCATACCTTGCGGTGTAAGACTGACCGAGCATCGAACCCGTGAATAGGGGCGCGGCCCCCGTTGTGAGGATCGGCCGAATTGCACTGAATGTCGATTCAACAGCATCAACATCAACCGTGCCATCGGGCAGCAGTGGTACGTCTGCGGTCTCGGCCTGTGCGACAGATCCGTACATCAGAAGAAGTAATACAAATAAGCGGACCATTGCGAACACTACAACAACATTACGGCACACATTGCATAGTATTTCCAAATCGGTGTTTGAAGTTCGTTCATATCCCCATAGTGGAAGTGCGATCAATTCCTGCCTGCTCTAAAGCGTGTTTTGGCCTAACCTTAGACCATGAGCCGGATGGCTCTGCCACAACGGGCAAGCTCCAGAATCTGTCTGCATTCGGAGCTCAAAACGCAGAAATCATGCTCGATTGCAGCATGGATCCTGTGGTGGCCTCGACGATAGCGATGATCACCAACACCGAAAGTCCGGGCTGACTGATCGTGGGTAACGTCTCAGAGAAATGAGATATCGACTGGAGTGGTCAGCGTTTGGTTGGATGTACAATTCCGTGAACCCACCCACAATTTTGGCTCCCCACGATGCGGCGGAGTTGCTTTGACTAACAAACAGATCGCCTTGGTTCGAAGAGAGAATTTCGTCTTCCAAGAGGCCGGTATACGCGGATTGCAGAGCAGCTACTGCTCCATAAAATTCAACAATCGCCAGAGCCTCGTAATCACATCTGTCGCCGTTGCCGGAGTTGTAGACACGGCTTGTCGACGAAAGAATCTTTGCATGTGACGGTAGCGCAACTCCGCGCAAGTCATGCTCCAGGAATATGGCAGTAAGGCTGTTCCACGCGGTGAAAATCCATACTGGCGATGTCAACAATGCGAGCAAAACACCAAGGAAAATGACCAGCTTCCGCATCTGAGATTAAGTTTACGCCTTACAGAGCTTTCAACGTCTATCTGTGGGTCAAATATCCACGATCTTCATCCATCTTAGCATCGCCGATCACGGCAATTGAAGACTCATGCGACCGACCGGTCGCCGGACGGTTCGAGTCACAGCCGCACCAGTGAAGGCTTGATCAATTCCGCCTAGCTGTCGTCGCTCTTTTCGCCTTTGCGCTCTTTTCGAATAGCGCGCGACGGTGGGCAAACGTCTTGAAGGAAACCGGCAAGGGTCCCTGACAGGGTGTCTCTTTCCATACCGTATTTGATGAACTGACCCTGCCTGTCGGTCCACACCAGGTCGGCCGCCTTGAGGATGGCGAGGTGCTTGGACACCGCCGGTTGAGACATGTCGAAGCGCTCCGCAATCTCACCGGCGGTAAGCGGCCCATCGGCAATGTAGGCAAGGATCCGGCGCCGCACTGTTGAACTCAATGCCTCGAAAACGCGCTCTGTGTTTGACATGATATATATATCTTTATAGTTATATGTATATATATTCAGATACTATAGAAGGGAGCAGAAAATGGTGGCCATTGCAAGGCACGATATCGGCACAGGCGAGGGGGCGTATACGACGGACCTGTTTGCGCGCATCGACTTTAACAGCGATGCAGACCCGACCTTTGGCGACGTGAAGTGGAGCCCCGTGAAGTCTCTCTGGTGGAGCGGCATGACATTGGCATGGCTGGTGATAGGGACCATCCACTTTTCCATGTCAGCTTTCGCCGTGTTCATCGTTTTAAGTGCCGTCACACTGTGTCTTGGTCACTCCCTCGGCATGCATCGAAGACTCATCCACCACGCATTCGATGCTCCCAAATGGCTGAAAAGGCTGCTGGTTTACCTTGGAACGCTGGTCGGACTGGGTGGCCCGTTCACGATGATGTACACGCACGATATTCGCGATTGGGCCCAACGGAGCGCCGACTGTCACGCCTTCCTCTCCCACAAGCGCGGTATCCTGAAGGACTTCTGGTGGCAGTTGCATTGCAAGCTGCACCTGGAACGTGAACCGGAGTTCAACTTCCCCGCAGAGCTTCGGGATGACGCATTCTACAGAGTGTTGCAGGCAACCTCGATGCTCCAGCAGGTTCCGCTGGGCATCCTGCTGTTCGTGCTGGGTGGCTGGGGATGGGTTGCCTGGGGCATCTGCGCCCGCGTTAGCATATCGATCTCCGGCCACTGGATTGTCGGCTATTTTGCCCACAATCATGGCGAGCGTGACTGGCATCTAAAAGGTGCTTCAACACAGGGCTATAACCTGAACCATCTTGGGCTGGTTACCTTTGGAGAGTGCTGGCACAACAACCACCATGCGTTTCCCGGGTCCGCCAGGCTTGGCCTGCAACATGGGCAATTCGACCCGGGGTGGATCGTTCTTCAGGCGCTGAGGTGGCTGGGACTGGTCTGGAACATCCAGACGCCTCAGACACTTCCTGACCGCAATAACCTTGTGCGGATCGCAACGTAGCGATGGACGGTCAAGTATCCAAAAATGGTTTTACAGCCGCCAGTTGGCCACCTCATCTGATCGCGATGACACTGAGCATGGTCTATGCGTGGGGCATCTCGCAAACCGCTTATGTCACAACGAGCGTTCAATTCATCTCACCGCTGCTGGTCATGATGACGGTTCATTGGACGTGGATGGTCGCTACACGATCTCTTGAACAAGGCTATGCGCAAACGGTCTTTTTTCGCTCGCTTGTCAGTGGGCTTGCCCTTGCGCTCCTTGTGCCGCTCATCGAAATTGCCTCGCCAATGCCAAGTCATGCCGGCTCAGGTTCTTCCGATGGGCTGCAGTCACTTCTCATGGTGCTCTTCTGTCTTGTCGTTCTCGCCGCTGTTCTGGCCATTGCAGCCGGCGCGCTGCACCTGCTGCTCAAGCTGTTCGCGTTTGTTGCAAAAGCCATTTGGCGCCGGAGCGCTAAGTCCAACAGAATGCATGATCTCAGCAGTCTGGTAGCAGGCGTTGTACTGGTCATGGCTGCGAGTTTGGAAGGCATCCCAAGTTCCTATCGTTTCGATGGAGCAGGCCAGGCAACCGCATCGGTCCACATCAATGCTCCACCCGACGATGTTTGGGCGGCGATGCAGACCGCAACGGCGGCGGAGTTTCCTCTCCCTGATCTGCTCCAAATGTTTCCGCAGCCCGTCGCCGTGCCACTGGACGAAGGCACGGAGATCGGCTCTGAGCGAATCGTTGTTGTCGAAGGGCGCGAAGGAAGGGGCTCGCTTCATCTCAGGGTTGTTGAGCGGAGAGGAATGAAGAGTGTGTTCCACACGCTTTCCGACACGACGCCTATCTCGAGATGGGCGCAGATCAAATCCATCACCTACGAAGTCTTGCCTGCTTCCGAGGGCTCAACATTGCGCGTAACGCTGGACTATGAGCGCCTTCTCGCTCCGTCCTGGGTGTTTACGCCTATGATGAAAGTCGCCGCCCGCCTTGGTATGGGTGTCCTTGCAACCGATACAAAACAGCGGGCTGAAGCTCTATCGCGAAACATCGTCCGACCAGCGCTTTGACGGTATGACTGGGACTAAAATGGATTGTGGCCTAACCCGACGCCATCAGCCGGATAGCGCTGTCGCGGCGGAAAAGCTGCAGGACGAGGCGCAGGGCCTGTCCGCGTTCGGAGCGCAGATGTGGGTCCTGCGACACCATCAGCCGTGCATCATCATGCGCCAGCGCAATCAGATCCTTGTCGAGCGCCGGGTCGGCCACCTCGAAATCCTTGAAGCCGCTTTGCCGCGTGCCGAGCACTTCGCCCGCGCCGCGCAGATCAAGGTCGCGCTCGGCAAGGATAAACCCGTCATTCGTTGCGCGCAGCGCCTCCAGCCGTGCCTTGGCGGTCTCGCCCAACGGGCCTGAATAGATCATCAGGCAAGTCGAAGGATCATCGCCGCGACCGATCCGCCCACGCAACTGATGCAGTTGCGACAGGCCGAAACGCTCGGCGTGCTCGACCACCATGATCGTCGCATCGCGCACATCGACGCCCACCTCGACCACTGTGGTCGCCACAAGAAGCCGCGCGTCGCCCGCCTTGAAAGCGGCCATGGCCGCGTCTTTCTCTTCGGCCTTCATCCGCCCGTGAACCAGCCCGATCCTGCTGGCAAGCTCCGGCCCCATCGCAGCCTGCAGCGCCTTGTGGCGGTCGATGGCGGCCGTGAGGTCGATCTCGTCGCTTTCTTCCACCAGCGGACAGATCCAGTAACCCTTGGCCCCGCCTTCGATGGCAGCCTTGAGACGTGCAACCACATCGGAAAGCCGCTCCATCGGCACGGCCCGTGTATCGATGGGTTTGCGGCCTGCGGGTTTTTCGTCGAGCTTGGAAACGTCCAGATCGCCGTACCAGGCCATCACCAGCGTGCGCGGAATGGGCGTTGCCGTCATGGCCAGCAGATCGACGGCTGCGCCCTTGTCGGCGAGCTTCAGGCGCTGCGCCACGCCGAACCTGTGCTGTTCGTCGATGACAGCAAGGCCGAGATTGTGGAAGATTACCGGGTCCTGGATCAGCGCGTGGGTGCCGACCACGACATGGATGCTGCCATCCGCCAGCCCCTCCAGAATGCGTGCGCGTGCCTTGCCTTTCTCGCGACCGGTGAGAATGGCGATCTCCAGTCCGGCCTCGGCCCCAAAGCGTGACAGGGTTTCGAAATGCTGGCGGGCGAGAACCTCCGTCGGCGCCATGAGAGCGCTCTGCGCGCCGCCTTCGGCCACATCGG
>JANQJE010000081.1 GCA_028281795.1 Cohaesibacteraceae bacterium
GTTCTTCGCCGCCGGCCATCATGTCCTGCAGTTGCTCTGAAGTGATCTCACCGCGCATGGCGGTGCCTAGCGTCCTGCCACGGTTTAACACCGTAAAGCGATCGCCCGCCGCGATAGCATGGCGCACATTGTGGCTGATGAAGACAATGGCAACTCCCTGCTGACGGACAAGGTCGATCGTTGAAAGCACATTCTTGGTCTGGCGCACGCCCAGCGCCGACGTTGGTTCGTCGAGGATGAGGACCTTGGCGCCGAAATAGACCGCTCTCGCGATGGCGACGGTCTGACGCTCGCCGCCCGACAATGTGCCGACGGTCTGGCCCGGTTCGCGCAGATGGATGCCGATCCGCGCCATTTCCTCCATGACGACCGCATTGGCATAGGCGAGATCGAACACGGGCAGCGGGCCCAGACGCTTGACCGGCTCTCGCCCCATCCAGAAATTGCGCGTTACGCTCATCAACGGGATCAGCGCTAAATCCTGGTAGACCGTAGCAACTCCGGTGGCCATGGCTTCCCGCGGTGTGGCAAAGGCGACGCGTTTGCCGTTCATCCAGATGTCACCGGCGCTGGGCTGGTGCACACCTGACACGATCTTGATGAGTGTGGACTTACCGGCGCCATTGTCGCCCAGAAGGCAGTGACATTCCCCGGGGCGAATGGCGAAGTCCACACCATTGAGCGCGATGACCGAGCCGAACTGTTTGCGAATGCCGCGCAGCTCAAGCAGGGGAGGTGTTTCGGTCTGGCTGTGATCGGCAGGCCCGGTCATACGCTATGCACCTCCGGTGATGCGTTTGCGCACGGCATTGTTCAAAAGCACTGCGATCAGAAGCATGGTGCCCAGGAAGACCAGATACCAGTCCTGGTCGATGTCGGTGAACGACAGGCCGATCAAAACCATGCCGAAGATGATCGCACCTATAAATGCACCAATGGCCGAGCCGTAGCCGCCGGTCAGCAAAGTGCCGCCGATCACAGCAGCGATGATCGCCTCGAACTCTTTTTGAAACCCGCGCCGTGCGTCGGTCGAACCGGCATCCATGACAGTTATGATGGCAACAAGCGTCGCGCAGCAGGCGGTGAACACGAACAGAGTGATCTTGACCCTCGCAACAGGCACCCCGGAGTTCAACGCCGCGTTCGGGTCGCCGCCAGCGGCAAAGATCCAGTTTCCGAACGGTGTGCGCAGCAGAACGAACGTGGCGACAAGAGCAATCAGTATGAACCACAGGATCTCCACCGGAATACCGCTGACGCGCGGCGCACCGGATCGGAACGTTTCGATATAGCCATTGTCGGCGAGCCAGACGAAGGCGCCGCTAAAGGCATCGCCGCTAAAGATCGGCGCCAGCAGCGCGCCTTCGCTTGCCTCGCGCACGCCCCGCAATTGTGTCTGCCCGTTCGATGCCCATTTCAGGCCGACAAGCGACAGTCCGCGCAGAATGAAAAGACCGGCCAGGGTGACGATGAATGACGGCAATCCCGTTCGCAACACGATCAGGCCATTGGCCAGACCGACGCAAACCGCTGCGACAAAGGTGGCCAGAATCGACACCTCCAGCGGAAGTCCGATCGTGACCATGCAGGACGCAAAAACGAAGCCGGAAAACGCAACCATCGAGCCGATCGACAGATCGAACTCGCCGCCGATCATCAGAACCGAGGCGGCGACGGCCAGAATGCCCAACTGAGCGGCAGGAACCAGGAAGTTGATCGTCCCGGCCAATGAAAACATCGACCGGTCCGCAACCAGGATGAAGAAAAACGTTACGGCGACGAACCCGGCCAGGGCGCCCAGTTCCGGCCTCTTGAGAAGCTGAACGAGGGGGGACACCTGCTGGACGCGCTCGTCGCCCGCGTCGCCTTGATCTTGGCGTGCTTCTGTCATGGCGACGCTTTAACGAATGCCCATTTCCGACAAATCAACTGTTTGGTTGGCCGTGTCCTGCATGATAAGGTTCGGGCCGGAGTCCACATTGCCAAATGGCATGAGACCATAATCGGCATGCAGCGCCAGAAACACGACCGGCAGATATCCTTGAAGGTATTGTTGCTGGTCGATGGCAAAAAGCGCTTCGCCACGATCCACGAACTCCAGAAACTCCGGTGTGAGATCGAATGTGGCGATGTTCACACTGTCGAGCATGTCGTTTGCCCGCACCGCAGCCACGGCTGGAATGCCGCCAAACTGGGAGGACGTTGCCAAGATCGTGTCAATCGTCTCATCCGACAGCAGGGCCGCGGAGACTTTGGCCTCGGTTTCAGCCGGGTCGGATGTGCTTGGCAGAACCATCGATTGGCCACCAAAACCATCGGCAAAGCCCTGGCACCGCATATCGAGTGCCACATTGCCGACCTCGTTGTTGATGCACAACCCGTTTTGGCCACCTTCTTCAGCCAGACGCTCCCCGGCAGCTCTGCCGGCGGAATACTCGTCCATCCCGACATGCAAAAGAGCGCCCAGGGACTTGGACACATCGCTACCCGAATTGATCGAGATCACCGGAATACCGGCATCTACCGCGCGTTCGATCGACGGGCCAAGCGCGTCGGCATCGGGGATGGAGACCACCAGGCCATCAGGCTGCTGGGTCACCGCTGCATCGATAAGCGAAGCCATCTCCACCATGTTGAAGGTTTCAGGCGCCCGGTAAGTGACATTGGCTCCAGTATCGTCGGCAGCATCGGCCACACCGTTTTTGACGCGTGCCCAGAACCCGTCGACGCCCTGTCCATGCGTCACGACGATGATCTCCGCCTGGTCTTGGGCCTGTACGCTTACCGCTCCAAGCAGAACAGCACCCGTTGCCATTGCACAGGTTAAAAGCTTTCTCATGTTAACCTCCGTTTCAGTGTTGCTTTTGGACACAAGTGTCCTCTTGTTGTCGGCGTGATGCCGAATGCCATTGGCTTAAAAGCCGTTGCGTTAAGGGGGCGGTGCGCCGGTCTCCTGACGCAGAATGTCTCGCAGCGGGCGCATGCCGATGATCTGCCGGTCGAGCGTACTGAGCCAGTCGCGGAACTGTGTTGAACCGAACAGGCTGTATTCGGCCATGCGCACATGAGCCCCGACGGGTGGGTCGATAATCTCGATGTCGCCCGGAGCATTGAAATGCAGCGCTGCGAACACGAGCGTGCCTTCCGCGTTTCCGATCTTGTTGCGATAGGCGCTGTCGATGTCGTCCAGTTTCGACCAGATCGTTTCAAAAACGTGGTCGACGATGACGAAGCCCTCTTGGCGCGCCGCGCGAACGACATCGCGATAGGCCGTCACATCGCCCAGGTCGCCCAGATTGCCGATTGGGTCGTACTGTTTCAGGTCCGGTGTCAGCAACAGCGGTAGACGGTAGCTGCGGGCGAGATCGAAATAGATCTCACAGAATTCAGGCGCCAGAACCGCGCCCATATGGCCGTCGAGATGCGTGACATCCACGCCATGGTCGTAAGCCGCATCGATCTGCGCCCGCAGTTCGGCCTCGACTGCTTTGGCATCGGCGTGGATGCGCAGCGAAGGTACATCGCGCCACATGTAACCGTCGCTGTCCACCAGACCCGACGCTTTGGAACAGGTGGTCAACGGACGCCAGCGATAGTGCTCTTTCTCGCTGGTCAGCGTCAGATGGACGCCCATATCCGCACCCGGCACGCGTTTCCCTATTTCAGCGGCTTCGCTGAACCAGGGGCAGGGCACCATAACCGAGCCTGAAGAGCAGGTGCCAAACATGGTGAGTTCTGCATAGGCGGTATTGGCCCCATGGCACATGCCGACATCGTCCTGATGAAGGACAAGAGCTCTGGATCCTTGCCAGGTCATTGCGGCGAATCCTCTGCGCGTGCCTCAAGCTCGAAACCTGCGTGCCGGGCGAGCCTGGTCAGATTGTCGTGGCCCAATTTGGCGTAGGTGAAGGGGTGCGCCTTGGCCGGGTCCTGCTCGGCCTCGACGACCAGCCACCCGTTATATCCGGCGCCCTGCAGCATCCTGAGGATAGACGGGAAGTCGATCGAGCCGTCGCCAGGCACTGTGAAGATGCCGGCCAGCACGGCATCCATGAAACTGGAATCGTTGGCTCGGGCGCGCGCCAGGACATCGGCCCGAACATCTTTGCAGTGAACATGGACAATGCGATCCTTATGGGCCTTGCAAAGCGCGACGGGGTCGCCACCGGCAAAGGCGCTGTGGCCGCAGTCGTAGAGCAGTCCGACCTCCGGCCCTGTGCCTTCCATCAGGCGGCCGACCTCCCAGTCAGTTTCAACGATCGTTCCCATATGGTGATGGAACGCCATGCCGACACCGAAGTCGGCCATCTGCATCGCAAGGTCGGACAGCTTGGCGCAGTAGGTCGTCCATTCCGCGTCACCCAAGGTAGGTCGCACTGAAATCGGCTGCCATATACCGTCCGTTCGCCCTCGGGACGTGTCGGCGTAAACCACATGGCGGGCACCGCAATCACGCAGAAGCGTCAGATGGGGACGCAGTGTTTCGAACTCGTCCTGGACGTCCTTTTCCGCCAGACGCCCATCCCACCATCCGGAGATCAGCCTCAGGCCAAAGCGATCCAGAATATCCGACAACTGGCGGCTGTCGCGCGGAAACTTGCCGCCCAGTTCAGTGCCCACATAACCGGCTTCGGCCGTTTCCTTCAGACAGGTTTCCAAAGGCGTATCGCCGCCGAGTTCGGGCACATCGTCATTGGTCCACGTTATGGGGTTGATCCCGATGCGTACGCTCACGATGCCCGCTCCCTGGCTGCGATCAGGGTCTGTGTCT
>JANQJE010000087.1 GCA_028281795.1 Cohaesibacteraceae bacterium
CCAAAAAGGCCCGCGCGGTCCCATTGGGGCGGAGTAGCTCAGCTGGTTAGAGCAGCGGAATCATAATCCGCGTGTCGGGGGTTCAAGTCCCTCCTCCGCTACCATTTTCCAAGCATGTCATTGGTTGGTGCTCGATACTCGGTCTTGTTTGCGCCCTGACCGGCCTTGCGATCATCCGAAGATGAGGTTGGGCAGGAACAGGACGACGCCCGGCAACAAGACCAGCAGGAGTGTGACGGCTGAAACAGCAAACAAGAGGCCGGCGGACTCACGCGTGTATTCGCCAATCGGTACACGCAGGATCGAGCAGACGGCATACATGGCTGCTCCAACAGGAGGGGTGAAGTTGCCGATCGTGGCCGCCACGATAAACACGATACCAAAGTGGACCGGATCGCCGCCCAGTTCCCGCACCACCGGCAGGAAGATGGGCGTCAGCATGATGATGAGAACCGTTGCATCAATAAAGAAGCCGATGACCAGGACAAACAACGCGATCAGGATCATGGCGCCAAAGGGATTGCTGGTGGCTGTTGTCACCAGCCCGGACACCAGCTCCGGAACGCGTTCGACAACGATGCCATAGCTGAAGATTGCTGACAGGACGATCAGGAACATGACCGCGCCGATATCCGACAAGGCGCTTTCCAACGCTTCAGCAAAGCCTTTTGCCTTCATCTCCCGATAGACCAGAACGCCGATGAAAAGGGCGTAGAGAACGGCAAATGCGCCTATTTCCGATGGGGTGAAGACACCCATTCGCAGACCCAGAAGCAAGAAGATGGGAAACAGCAGAGCCCAAATGCCAGCTCGAAATGCCGTGCCGGCTTCGCGCATCGTTGGGCGTGAGGTTCGTTGCGGGGCGTAGTTGCGTGCACGTGCGGTAAGCCAGACGGCAAGTGTCAATCCGATCCAAAGCAGGATCGCCGGCAGCAGGCCGGCAGCGAACAATCGACCTATCGAGACCTGGCCGATCGTCCCGTAAAGGATCATGCCGATACCGGGGGGGATGATTGGAGTGAGGACAGCTCCGAAGGACAGAACACCGGCGGTGAAACCGCGTGAATAGCCGCGTGCCGTCATTTCATCGCCAAGCATGCGGGCCTGCATGGAAGCATCTGCGATCGCAGAGCCGGATACCCCGCCCATGAGAGCTGACAGCGTGACGGACATCTGCGCAAGACCGCCCTTGAAACGGCCGGTCAGGACCGATGCCAGCTCCACCAACCGGTGGGTGATACCTGAGCGGTTCATGAAGTTGCCTGCCAGGATGAACAACGGCACGGCCAGAAGCGCAAAGTTCTGGGTTTGCGAGACCGTCACCTGGACGGGGATGGTGAAGGGGAGTTCGGGGTGTTGCAGAAAAAAGAGCGCGCCTGAAATGCCAATTGCAAATGCCACGGGCATACCCATGGCCAGAAAGACAATGAAGGCGATGGTGACGATCAGCATCCGGTGAACCTACTGCTCCTGACGGTCCCGGCGCACAGCTTGCACGACCTTGATGATGGTTGTGATCAACAACAGCAGGCCGCCGACAGCGATGCTCATCGTGACCCAAGAGTAGCTGATGGATGGTATGCCCTGGAAGCTGCGCGCACGGCTCACCCAGGATAGCCAGGCTCCCGCGTAGATCACGTAAAGCAGGAAGCAGGATATGATGGCGTAGTTGGCGTAGTTCAGTGAGCGACGGACGGTTGGGCTCTGGTGGTCGCTGAACAGATCGAGCGTCATCAGCCGATCGTTGCGCCAGGCGATGTCGGCGCACAGAAAACAAGCCCATGCAAAAAAGCAGGTGGCCAGATCGATCGTCCAGTTCAGCGGATTGCGCATCATACGTGCGATCCCACCCGTGAAGATCAGGCCCACCATCAACATGAGAAGCGTACCGGCGAGGATCGCTTCCAGACGAATAAACAGCTCGTAAGCTCGTCTCATTGCGTATCCCGCCGGCTTGCTCTGGTGTCCTACCGGCTCATCTCAGCCTGGATCTGATCGCGTGCTTCGATGATGCCAAGCGCCTCATAGGCAGCATCGGACGCAGCTCTGAAGGCATCCATGTCGATATTGTCGGTGATTGTCATGCCAGCTTCAATAAGCTGCTGTTTGGACGCCTCAGTTGCATCCGCGATCGCAGCTGTCGTTTCCTGACCCGCTGCACGACATTCTTCAACGAGTGCTGTCTGATAGTCGTCAGGCAAGGCGTTGAACCACTGCGAACTGACAATCTGGAAGTTCACCAACAGGATATGGGCCGTTTCATTGGCGTAGTTGAGGACTTCATTGAGATTGGCGGCGGTGATGTTCGGGTAGACAAGCTCCGCCCCGTCGATCGCGCGTTGCTGAAGGCCCGGATATACGTCACCAAAGTTCATCGCCGTGGGAACGGCCCCAAGCGCGCGTATAGACTCCTGCCAGATCGGTGCCGGTGGGGTTCGGATGCGAATGCCCTCAAGGTCGGCAGGCTCGCGGATGGGCTCGTTGGTGTAGAAATGGCGGAAGCCCTGCACCCAATCGAAGCAGACGACCTGAATACCATGATCGGTTGCCAGTTCATCGATCCAGCCCTGCATGGTCGGCAGATCGCTCAACGCAAAGGCTTCCTCTATCGAGGAAACAAAGTACGGGCCGTTCACAACAGCGATACCAGGCACATACGTGCCGAGCCGCGCTGAGTCGGTGTTCTGACCGATGTTCGCGCCCTGGCGGATCTGTTCGATGATGTCTTCTTCAACACCCAGTTGTGCCGAGTGGAAGACTTCAATAGTCAGCCCGCCGTCCGTTCGCTCAGCGACACGTTCCGCCCAACCGGTGAAGCCTGCATGGAACGGTTCATTGGGCCCTAGAACATGGTTGAAACGCAGGGTGTACGTTTCCTGAGACAAGGCAGGGGCAAGCCCTGCCATCGTCACCGCAGCGGCGCTGGCAGCGACTATCAGTCCTTTCTTCAGTGATTGGTTATTCTGGTTTTGATCTTTGCTAGCCATCGCTTTTCACTCCCTTTGCGCGTGGTTCGTTTTGGTTTTGAGTGGATTGTTTGTCCCCAAACGAAGCGGGGGCAGGACAATCAAAGGCCTGTGACAAGGCTTCAAAGGCTTCGAGCGTTGCCGGGTCGAGCGGAATGCCGGTCTGTTCGCGACGTTCGGCCTCGGTCCATTCGCGATCACCTGGCGCCATCACGCGCTGCCCTTCCATGGCAGGCGAGGCACGCAGACTTTTCAGATAGCGTTGCATGGCGTCTTCGAATCTGGCCCGGCCAATGAACATCTCAGGATCGACCGCAAGCACCCAGGCTCCCATGCTTCTGGGGGTGCTTAAGTCCTCACCTTCCATCGGCAAAAGTTCGCAGCTCAGTTGCATGCCGGTGAGCACGGCACTGAAGATTTCCGCCATTCCGGCAAGCCCGGCGCCCTTGTATCCAAAGGCGCCACCGAGCGGGGCCAGTACAGTGGCCAATTGAGCATCGACCGCATCGTGTCCATCATCGGATGATGCGACGCCCTCGGGCAGCGGAGCATGCAGACTGCGGTGTAGAATGATGCGATTGTACGGAATGGCGCTTGTCGCCATGTCGAACAGCCATGGGTGTTTCGCACCGCTTGGTGCAGCCATCGCGATGGGATTGGTCCCATGATAGGCCTGCGATCCACCGTGCAGGCGCACGAAGCTGTCTGAGTTGCAAACGGTGATGCCGATCAGGCCTTTTTGCGCCGCTGTAAGTGCATAGGCGCCTGCAGGACCGAAGTGGGAAGAGTTGCGAACGGCCACGCTTCCCAGGCCAAACTGATGGGCAAGTTCCACAGCGCGATCCATGGCGGCATAGGTCGCAAGGGCACCATGTGCATGGTCTGCATCAAGAGTTGCCGTCGCGCCGCGAACGCCAGCCCAGCGCATGTTGGGTTCGCCATTGACGCGCCCGCCTACGATCACGCGAACATAATGGTCCAGGAGCCTGACCCCATGGCTGTCGATGCCGTGTGTCGAGGCATGCATCATAGCGCTCGTGGCGGCCTCCGCCGTGGCGTTACTGGCTCCGGCGCGCTTCAGTACAGTTTGGCAGAAGCGTGCGAGATCGTCTGCCGCGACATGCCGCGCAGCTTCTGCGATGGGAGGGGCAACATCTACCTTCACAGTGTTTGTCCCCCGTCGACCACCAGAACGGTACCTGTCGCGAAAGCGGCTTCATCGCTGCCCAGATAGACAACGGCAGCGGCCATTTCTTCGATGGTTCCCAGGCGACCCATCGGTTGGCGCTCGATGAACCGAGCACGGGTGGCATCAGGGTCATCGCTTGCTTCGATGCGCGCATCCAGGGAGGGCGAATGTGTCGTGCCCGGACAGAGCGCGTTGCACCTGATCCCTTGTGCTATGAAATCGCGCGCGACCGACTTGGTCAGTCCGATCAGAGCCGCTTTGCTTGCACCATAGGCAGCGCGAGAGGCGACGCCGGTGACGCTTGAAGCAACCGACGCTACATTGACGATGGATCCGCCGCCGCGTTCCAGCATGCCGGGCAGAGCCGCTCGGATGATGCGGAAGGCCGACGTGACGTTTTGGTCAAGGCTCTTGAGCCAGTCGGCATCATCGCAGTCCAGAACGGTGCCGTTGTGCACCCAGCCCGCGGCGTTCACGACGACATCATAAGGCTCGTTCTCGCCTACCAGCCGCTGAACGGCAATCGCATCGCTGACATCCAGAGGCACTGGTGTGATAGCTGGCTGGAGGTCCGGCAGGTCCAGCATCTTGGACAGCGTGCGGCTGGCGGCCGTCACCGTTGCCCCTTCCGCCGCACATGCCAGCGCTATCGCTCGACCTATGCCTTGCCCCGCACCGGTTACAAGGGCGCGTTTGTCTTTCATCCGCGTGGACACTCGCAGACATCCTCCCATTGCCATGACGACCGTCATGGACATTATTGTTTAATGTGTACATTATACGTTATTGAGGAATTTGGCAAGAGATGCCGTTTTCCTGACCGTTGAGCGAGTGCCAAAGGAGCAGCGTGGAGATGGATGTGTTTTCTTTGAACGGGAAAAACGCCCTGATTATCGGCGGCGCTGGAGGGATCGGCGGTGTGATTGCACGGGCCTATCGTGATGGTGGTGCTCGGGTCGCCATCGCCGGTCGCAGCCTGTCCAAGATGGCCTTGATGGCGGATGAGCTTAACCCACATGATCCGTCGAAAGCCGCTTATGTCGTTGACGCTCGACAGCCTTCGGCTCTGTCAAAGCTTGCGGCAACCGTGAGGTCTGACCTCGGTACCATCGATGTTCTGGTAAACTGCCAAGGGACGACGACCATCAAACCAGCCTTGGAGATCACGGAGGACGAGTACGATTTGGTCGCCGACACCAATCTGAAATCGGTTTTCTTTGCTTGTACGGCCTTCGCTCCACATATGATCGCCAAAGGGTCCGGAGCTATCGTCAACATTGCTTCGTTGGCCGCACATAGCGGTTGGTCGCAAGCGGCAAGCTACAGCGCGAGCAAGTCCGGGGTTGTGAGTCTCACTCAGAGCTTTGCTGCTGAATGGGGTCAGGATGGAGTTCGGGTGAACGCGATCACACCCGGGTTTTTCATGACCGATCTCAATCGGTCGCGCATGTCCGATTCCCGCAAGCAGCGCGCCACTGACCGGTGTGCGATGAAGCGGATGGGAGAACTCTGTGAACTGGCTGGCGCCGCCGTCTACCTGGCCAGCGATGCGGCCGGTTTTGTCAACGGGTCGACTTTGCGGGTTGATGGCGGTTACCTGTCATCCGGAATCTGATGATATGACAGCCACTACGCAAGGAAGGCATGGCAGCACAAAGCGATCAAAGCGATGAGCAAAGTGCCGGACCGAAAGTCTCGGGAACCGGCCCGCGTCTTTATGAGCAGGCCCACGATATCATCGCTGCACAGATCGCCAGCGGTGCGTTGGCGCCGGGCACGCATTTGAGCGAGACCCGTGTCGCCGACCGTTTTGGCATCAGCCGCCCACCCGCTCGGCAGGCTCTCGTTCAGCTTGCCGATGAAGGGTTGCTGCGCAAGGCGGACGGTCGTGGCTATTACGTGCGCGAGGATGTCCGTCAGAAAGGCGTGAATGCTGATGCCCGACCTTCTGTCCTGGGAGAGCAGAAGCTGCGGTCGTTGCCAGGCTGGGAGCGCATCTACGAGTCCGCTGAAAGTGAGATCGTACAGCGGGCCATGATCGATGATTGGCGGATCATTGAAGCGGAAATGGCACGGCACTACGGTGTTAGCCGTACGGTGGCACGCGATGTTCTGGCCCGTCTCCAACAGGCTGGTGTGGTCAACAAGGACGAGCGCTCGCGTTGGTATGCGCCGGCCCTGACAGCAACGAATGTCAGTGAGCTTTATGAGTTGCGTGCCATTCTGGAGCCCGAAGCTCTGGCGAAGGCTGCACAGCAGGTTCCGTCAGATTTTCTCGATCAGATGCGGTCGAACCTGCTTGATGCCCTGGCCAGGGGGCATACATCGGATTGGGCGTTGCTTGACCGGCTGGAAGATGAAATGCACGGTCAGCTTCTGTCCTACTGTGGCAGCAAGGCCATGCGGCAAGCTATTCGGCTGCATCAATCGCTGCTCATCGCGCACCGTTTTCTGTATCGCAACACAGCCGCTATGTTCGAGACGGAACCGTTCCTGGCCGAACACCTCTTGATCGTCGATCATCTGCTGTCTGGCGATGTGGCAGCCGCCCAATCCAGCCTGCGCGCGCACCTGCTGGGATCGGGCAACCGGGCGATGGTTCGTATCGACCATATCGTGAGCCGGTATCATCCTGCTGATCTGCCGTTTTTGGAAAAACTGTGATCCAGCAGACGTTTAGAAGGCTGCATCCGCGTGTCGGGGTTCAAGTCCCTCCTACGCAACTATGTTTCAGACTGCCCAACCGATGACCGCTAAAGCGTAATGCGGAAGCGGGCAAACCCGTCCGGTCCATCACCAGAAGGTTCGATGGTCACCCCCTCGACATCGTCGACGTAAGCAGCGGCCGCTGGTCCCGTATCGAACAGCACCGTCGTTCCGTCCATTGGGGCAAACGACCAGTTGGCATCGGCCCGCGGATTGATCGTTCCCTGTTCGACGATGTAGCGCACGATCACGTCCCGGTTGGTGTCCGGTCCTTCGAAGATGGTGGTTTCCGGCGAGGCGCCCGGGAAGCTTCCGCCGCCACCTGCGCGATAGTTGTTCGAGGCGATGATAAACTGCTGATCAGGCGTCACCGGTGTACCATTGTAGCTCAGGCCGACGATCCGGTTGGCATCCGGGTTGACCAGCCTCCCATCGCTGTCGAACTTCGACGGCTGCGACAGATCGATCTGATAGGTTACGCCATCGATCACGTCGAAGTTGTAACTTGGGAAATCCGGGTTGAGCAGCACCTGATCGGCACCGCCAGGTTCGATCTGGTTGAACATGCCGGCAGAGCGCTCCAGCCAGTCCTTCACCTGCGTGCCAGTGACCAGCACGGCGCGGACTGTGTTCGGATAGAGATAGAGATCAGCGACGTTGCGGATGGCCACATCACCGGCTGGCACGTCGGTGAAATAGTCGGGGCCACCACGGCCGCCGGCTTTGAACGGGGCGGCCGCTGAGAGGATCGGCAGACCCTCATACTCGGTTCCCTGCATCATCTGCTCGATGTACCAGGTCTGCGCGATGGAGACGATCTGAACGGAGGGGTCATCGGCCACCAAGGCAAAGTAACTGTGCAGCGGCGCCTCGGTGACACCGACGGCGCGGCGAACATAATCCAGCGTCTCGTCATGCTCCTGCTGCACGGAGGCCAGTACAGCCGGGACACTTTCCACCAGCGGCGTGATCGAGCGGTCTTCGTTGCGCATGGAAATGGGTCGCGCTTCACTCGTGTGAGTCAGAATACGCCATTGTCCGCCATCACGTTCCAGCATGAGGTCAAGCAGGCCCATATGACTGCCCCAAAACCCGCCCATGACAGCCGGTTTACCCATGATGGTGCCGGCGATAGCATCGACGCCTGGGGTGTCCTCATAGTCAGGGCCGGGGAAAACCCGATGGTGATGCCCTGTCAGAATGGCATCGATCCCGTCGATCGCAGCCAACGGTACCGATGCGTTTTCCATCCCCTCGGTGGCGTTGGCCTCTCCGATGCCTGAATGCGACAGGGCAATGATGATGTCCGCGCCTTCCTCTTTCATCTGCGGGACATAGGCGCGTGCCGTTTCGAGGATGTCACGGGCCATCACATTGCCTTCCAGGTGTCGGCGGTCCCATGTCATGATCTGGGGTGGTACGAAGCCGATTAGTCCGACCTTGATCGGATGTGAAACGCCCGCCCCATCAGTGACCGTATGGTCGAGAATGATGTAGGGCGGGATCAGCGTTGTATCCTGTGTCGGTGAACCGCCCATCTCGGTCGCAACATTGGCGCAAACCACCGGGAAGTTGGCGCCCGCCAACGATTTTGCGAGGAAAGACAGGCCGTAATTGAACTCATGATTGCCCAGCGTCGAGGCATCGAAACCCAGCACGTTCATGGCTTCAATCACCGGGTGCATGTCGCCTTCGGCCATCCCACGCTCATAGGCAATGTAGTCGCCCATCGGGTTGCCTTGCAGAAAGTCGCCATTGTCGAGCAGCAGAGAATTCGTGCTTTCATCACGTATGTCCTGGATGAGGGCAGCGGTGCGCGCCAGACCCACGGTGTCGCGCGGCCGGTCACCGTAATAGTCATAGGGGAACACATGCACATGCACGTCCGTCGTCTCCATGATCCGAAGATGCGCCTGGTTGGCCGAGGCGCGCACGGAGAAGGGGTGAAGAGCGATCAGACTCGCGGTGCCGGCCAGAAAGGTTCGGCGGTTGAGAGCGAATGCCATGCTGGTTCCTTTCCTGTTTTGTGGGGGCACACTGAAGTGTCCGCCTTACAGGGGCGTGAAGCAAGGGGTTAAGGCACATCGTCGTGCCCTCTATGATGCCGCACGATTAACCGGTGCAGAGGATGTAAAGGTGCACGGACACTTGCTTGGTCCCGGGCGCCGATCATACCGGCCAAATTCGTCAAGATTCCGTCGCCCTATGCCGATGGCCGATCGGCATAGACCGTCAAGGACTCACAAGCGGACTGTTTTGGCGCACGCCTAGTGCTTTGGCGTCTCGGGGGGAACACTCTCTTACCCCGACATGCCGCCGATACAGGTGTATTTGGTTTCCAGATAATCATCGATGCCCTGCCAGGATCCTTCCTTGCCAAGGCCGGATTCTTTGAGGCCGCCGAACGGTATCTCCGGCATGACAATGAGAACCTCGTTGATGCCGATCAGGCCGTATTCGAGGCGATCCTGCAGGCGGAACATCCGGGCCAGATCGGTCGTGTAGGCGTAGGACGCCAGCCCATACTCGGTGTCGTTGGCAGCCGCGATGGCCTCATCGTCCGTCTCGAAACGGTAGACCGGTGCGACGGGGCCGAAGATCTCTTCGGTCGTGACACGCATGGCAGACGTGGCTTCGGCGATGACCGTCGGCTGGTAGAACAAACCGCCCCGTTCATGGGCGGCTCCGCCCGTCACGAGGTTGCCGCCCTTGGCAAGCGCATCGGCGACCAGCTCTTCAATCTTTTCAAGAGCCGCATCATCGACCAGCGGGCCTTGTTCAGCACCATCCTCCCCGCCGGGAGCGACTTTGAGCGATGCAACCCGCGCCGCAAACGCCTCGACAAAGCGGTCATAGATACCGGCCTGAACGAACAGACGGTTGGTGCAGATGCAGGTCTGTCCAGCATTGCGAAACTTGGCGATGATCGCACCGTCCACGGCTGCGTCGAGATCGGCGTCATCAAAGACGATGAATGGCGCGTTGCCGCCCAGTTCCATCGACATGCGCTTGACCGTTCCGGCGGCTTCAGCGAGCAGTTGCTTACCGATTTCCGTCGAGCCGGTGAAGGTGATCTTGCGCACTTTCGGGTTGGCCGTGATCTCTCCACCGATGGCACGCGCGCTGCCCGTTAGCACGTTGATCACGCCCGCCGGAAAGCCGCACTCCTCTGCCAGATGGCCCCAGACAAGGCCGGACAATGGCGTTGCCGACGCCGGTTTGACGACAACGGTGCATCCTGCTGCCAGGGCCGGTCCAAGCTTGCGGGCCAGCATGGAGGAGGGAAAGTTCCAGGGCGTGATGGCTGCCACAACACCGACCGGGTGGCGGGTGGTCATCAGTTTGCGTCCGGGGATAGGCGAGGGGATCACAGAACCGTTGGTTCGGCGCGCCTCTTCGGCGAACCATAAAACATAGGCGGCCGACGAGCCGACTTCGGCCCGCGACTCCGAAAGCGGTTTGCCCTGTTCGGCCGTCAGCATTTGCGCCATCGGTTCCAGATTGTCCTGGATGGCATCGTGCAGTCGGCGCATCAGCGCCACACGTTGGCCGAGAGGCATGCCTGCCCAATCCGGAAAGGCGTCGTGCGCGGCGTCGATCGCCCGGCTGGCTTCGGCCTGACCGGCGTTGGGAACCGTCGCGATGGTCTGTCCGGTTGCCGGATCTGTCACGTCAATGGTTTTGCCATCATCAGCGCCGACCCACTCGCCATTGATCAGGTTCGCTTTGCGGACCAGGGCGGAAAAGCCTGTGACATGCAGATTCATCGGGGCAATACCTCTTCGGTCGCTTCGCGCAGTGCGGCAGCAAGGATATCGATTTCGGAGGGCGTGATGCACAAAGGCGGCGCGAAGCCGATGATATCCCCCTGGGGCATCGCGCGCGCGATCACACCACGCCGTGTCATGGCTTCGGCGATCTTCGGCGCGACGCTCATCGGCTGGAACCATCGGCGCTCGCCCGGGTCGTCCATGAACTCAACGGCTGCCATCAGTCCCACGCCGCGAACTTCAGCGACGTTGGGATGGTCGCCGACAGCTTTGGCCAGAGCGTCCTGCAGATAGGGGCCGGTGTTGCGGGCGTTTTTGACCAAGTTCAGCTTGTCGACCAGATCGAGGGTGGCAATCCCTGCGGCGGCGCTTACGGGGTGGGCCGAATAAGTCCATCCATGACCGAGCGGACCAAAATCGTCCGTGCCCTGCATGATCACGTCGAAGACCCGCTGGGAGATGATGGAGCCGGACAGCGGCGCGTAAGCTGAGGTGAGGCCCTTGGCAATGGTCATGAAATCGGGACGCAGGCCGTAATGGTTAGAGCCAAACATATCGCCTGTGCGCCCGAAGCCTGTGACCACTTCATCGGCCATCAGCAGGATATCGTGGCGGTCGAGAACTTCTTGGACGCGCGCCCAATAGCCATCGGGTGGAGGCAGAATGCCGCCCGTGCCCATGGCCGGTTCGCCAACGAACGCG
>JANQJE010000090.1 GCA_028281795.1 Cohaesibacteraceae bacterium
CGACTTCCGCACCTTGCTGTTCTTGCTGGGGGTGGCAGCCTGCCGCTGGAGGTGGCCCATGCTGCCAAGGCAAACGGGCATCCCGTACTCGTCGTCGGCATTGCAGGCGAGGCCGATCTGGCCGGGCTAAGTACCGGCATCGAAACTGCTGAGGTGGGATGGGGACAGGTCGGCACGCTCATGCGCACACTGACGGACTTCGGCACGCAGAAGCTGGTGATCATCGGTAGCATATCGAAGAGACCGGACTATAGGAGCCTGAAGCTGGACTGGGGCGCGGTTCAGATGTTGCCACGCATCCTCAACACAGTTTTGTCGGGTGGGGACACCACCGTTCTCGACAAGGTTGCCAAGCTCTTTTCCGAAAAGGGTTTCGATCTGGTCGGGGCCCATGATGTCGCTCCTTCTCTGCTTGCCCCCGAAGGGCATGTTGCCGGACCCAAACCATCCGATGCCATGTTGGAAGACTCAAAACTGGCGGCCCGGGCAGCCTGGACCGCTGGACATCTCGATATGGGGCAGGGGGCTGTGGCGGTTTCCGGCCGCCTCGTCGCCATGGAAGGAGCTGAGGGAACGGATGGTCTGCTTGCACGGGTCGAGGTGATGCGTTCGCACAAGCGCTTCAGCGCGAAAGGTCGCTGCGGCGCGCTGGCCAAGTGCGCCCGTCCAAACCAGGACATGCGGCTTGATATGCCGACGATAGGTCCGCGCACGATCGAGAACGCAGCCAAAGCAGGGCTGTCGATCGTGGCCGTCGAAGCAGGCAAGGTTCTCATCGGCGAGAAAACAGCGACCATAGACACCTGCAAAAGTCACGGCGTTGCTTTGATTGCCGAAGCGCGCAGCGTGTTCGTGCCGCCGGACCGTCTGGACGAACTTGCGCCATGAGCGGAACGGAGGACGGACCGAAACGCATCTTCTTTGTCGTTGGCGAAGCGTCAGGCGATCGCTTGGGCGCATCGCTTGCGGCCGCGCTCAGACAAGCTCACGGCGACACCGTCAAGTTCGAAGGATTGGGTGGCGACGGTCTAGCTGAACACGGGGTCACAAGTCTTTTTGACATCGAGGACATCGCGGTTATGGGGCTCGGCCCGGTGATTGCGCGTCTGCCAACAATCTTTCGGCGTTTGCGGCAAACCAGCGATGCGATCACCGCCTCGCGACCGGACCTTGTGATCCTGATCGATAGTCCGGACTTCACGCACCGCGTTGCCAGGCGGGTAAGAAAGCGTGCACCTGACATCCCCATCATCGGATGGGTATCCCCATCGGTCTGGGCCTGGCGGCCTGGACGCGCCAAAGCGATGCGCAGCTATATGGAACACCTTCTGGTGCTTCTCCCGTTTGAAGTGGAAGCCCATCAACGTCTGGCCGGTCCGGCCGCCACATATGTCGGCCATCCCCTGGTCGATGAGTTGGAAAGCCTGCGACCCCAAACAACAGGCGAGAGGCCCGGTCTTTCCAGCACGCAAGCGCCCAACATCCTCATCCTGCCTGGCAGCCGCAGCGGCGAAATCACGCGACACATGCCCATTCTCAGGGAAACGATCGTACGCTCGCAAAGCCTCTTCCAGGACGCCGATCGTGCACCTCCGCGCTACATACTTCCAACCCTTCCCAAACACGCGGCGACTCTGAAGGTCATGCTTGAGGATTGGCCGGTTCCTGTCGAGGTTGTGGCCAGCCAGGACGGCAAGCGAGCAGCCATGCGCCAGGCCCATGCGGCCATTGCGGCCTCCGGCACCGTGTCACTGGAACTGGCGCTTGCTGGCGTTCCAATGGTTGTCCTGTACAAGCTGGATCTTCTGGCACACATCTTCCGCAGGCTGGTGAAAGTCTGGACGATCGTGCTTCCCAATCTGGTTCTCGGGCGGCCGGTTGTTCGCGAATACGTAGACGAAATGGCCCGGCCGGAGGTGCTGGCACGAGCCCTGTTCGCACTCAGCACGGACACGCCGGACCGGCGGGCACAGGTTCAGGCCTTTGAAGAACTGGATGCGCTGATGCAAGGCGCAGATGGGCTTTCACCTGCCGAGCGGGCGCGTTCTGTGGTCGACACATTCCTCATTCCGGATGAGCAACAAAAAACCGGCCCTTGAAGGCCGGTTTCTCGGTGCGAACTGATCAGGCGGGCTATTTCCGCCGCGACATCGGAATATAGTCGCGCTGCTCCTGCCCGGTGTAGAGCTGCCTGGGCCGGCCGATACGCTGTTGCGGATCTTCAACCAACTCTTTCCATTGAGCGATCCAGCCGACCGTGCGCGCCAAGGCAAAAAGCACCGTGAACATATTCGGTGCAAAGCCCAGCGCCTTGAGGGTGATACCGGAGTAGAAATCGATGTTCGGATAGAGCTTCTTCTCGATGAAGTACTCATCCGTCAGCGCGATGCGCTCCAGTTCGATAGCCACTTCCAGCATCGGATCATCGGTGATTCCAAGCTCGCCGAGGACTTCATGGCAGGTTTTCTGCATGATCTTCGCGCGTGGATCGTAGTTCTTGTAGACCCGATGGCCAAAGCCCATCAGCCGGAACGGATCATCCTTGTCCTTGGCACGCGCAACATAGCCGGGAATGTTCTCAACCGAACCGATTTCCGCCAGCATGTTCAGCGCCGCTTCGTTGGCACCGCCGTGGGCTGGTCCCCAAAGGCAGGCAATACCGGCGGCAATACACGCAAATGGGTTGGCACCGGATGAGCCGGCAAGCCGAACCGTCGATGTGGACGCGTTCTGCTCATGGTCGGCATGCAGAATGAAAATGCGGTCCATCGCACGGGCAAGCACCGGGTTGATCTTGTATTCCTCGCAGGGCACGGCAAAGCACATGTGCAGGAAGTTAGCCGCATAATCGAGATCGTTGCGTGGATAGACGAACGGCTGGCCGATCGAGTATTTCAGCGCCATGGCCGCAATGGTCGGCAGTTTGGCGATCATACGCAACGAAGCGACCATCCGCTGATGCGGATCGGAGATATCGGTGGAGTCGTGATAGAAGGCCGAAAGAGCGCCAACAACACCGCACACAATGGCCATCGGGTGTGCATCCCGGCGGAAGCCGGTGAAAAAGCGCGCCATCTGCTCATGCAGCATCGTGTGCCGGGTTACACGATTATCGAAGTCCGCCTTCTGCGCATTGGTGGGCAGTTCGCCGTAGAGCAGCAGGTAGCACGTTTCCAGGAAGTCACCATGTTCCGCCAACTGATCGATGGGATAACCGCGATGCAGCAGAATGCCCTTGTCACCGTCGATGTAGGTGATTTCGGATTCACAAGAGGCCGTCGATGTGAATCCAGGATCATAGGTGAAAGCACCGGTCGTGGCATAAAGCTTTGATATATCTATGACATCCGGACCAATGCTGCCTGATCGGACTTGGAAATCATGTGTCTGGCCCTCTAGACTGAGACCCGCAATTTTTTCGCCGGTTGAATCGCCCATCGTGGCGCTCTCCTCTTGTTTGGAGACCAAGAAACGGGTGCCATGTCGTTGACATGTTGTACGTCTCGGCACGCGGAAAAACGCACGAATGTGCCGCAAACCACCCTTTGGTCAGGCTGTGGGGAGTGGGTAGCGAATTAACCGGTCACCCACAAGCCGCCAAAGGACGCATACTGCACTGCAAAATGCGTCCAAATCGGCGGGAAATCGTTATAATATCAGCAGGTTGAGAGCTTATGACGCTGCGGTTTGGTCACTTATGCGCGCCAAGGATTCTTCGCGCCCCAGCGCCATCAGCACATCATAGATACCAGGGCTGGTCTTCGAACCGGTCAATGCCGCACGAAGCGGCTGTGCCACAGCGCCGAGCTTGATGCCGGTTTTTTCCGCATAGCCTTTTGTTGCCGCCTCGAGCGCGTCGACATCCCACTCGCTGAGACCTGAGTAAATCTCATGCAGGGCACCAAGATGGCCTCGTGCTTCATCGGTCAGCAGACCTGCGGCCTTGTCGTCCATAGCCAGCGGCCTGTCGGCAAACAGGAAAGCCGCGCTGTCAATCAGCTCGACGAGCGTGCGGGCACGCTCCCTCAGGCCAGGCAGGGCTGTTTCAAAACGGGCCTTTGGCTCGCCAACCAACGGATCAGGCAAACGGTCTCTGTTCGGCAAATGCGGCAGGCTGATCCTGAGCGCCTCGCCAAACGCTTCGTCATCCATCGACCGCATATAGTGGGCGTTCAACGCCGTCAGCTTCTGCACATCAAAACGGGCTGCTGATTTGCCCATGCCGTCAAACCCGAACCAGGCGATGGCCTGATCGGTGGAAAAAATCTCCTCGTCACCATGAGCCCATCCAAGCCGGGCAAGATAGTTACGCATCGTTTCCGGCAAAAAACCGTCAGCGCGATAGGCTTCCGCACCGACCGCACCATGACGCTTGGAAAGCTTGGCCCCGTCAGGGCCGTGGATCAGCGGAATGTGCGCAAAGCTCGGCCTTTGCCAGCCCAAGGCATCGTAGAGAATGCTCTGTCGCGCCGCATTGGTGAGATGATCATCGCCGCGGATAACGTGGGTGACGCCCATTTCATGATCGTCAACCACCACGGCGAGCATATAGGTCGGTGTGCCGTCGGAACGCAGAATGATGAAGTCATCGAGATCCTTATTCGGCGTGTTCACCGGTCCCTGAACCTGGTCATCGACCACCGTCAGTCCGTCTTGCGGCGCTTTGATGCGGACAGCGAAGGGGGCTCCCTCTGGCGCGTCAGTGTCGGGGCGGTCGCGCCACCGCCCATCATAGCGCGGCGGCTTACCGGCAGCGCGCGCCTCCTCGCGCATTTGCGTCAGTTCGTCCGGTGTCGCGTAGCACTTATAGGCCTTGCCGGCCGCAAGAAGCTCGTTGGCGACTGCAGCATGACGGTCCGCGCGCTGGGACTGGAACACCGTTTCGCCATCGTGATCGAGCCCCAGCCAGGCAAGGCTGTCGAGAATCGCGTCAATGGCTTCGGATGTCGAGCGCGCCTTGTCCGTGTCTTCGATCCGCAGCCGCATCACTCCGCCGACGGATTTGGCGTAAAGCCAGTTGAACAGTGCCGTACGTGCACCGCCAATATGCAAGAAGCCCGTGGGCGATGGGGCAAAACGCGTGACGACAGGCGGCTGACCGGATTGGCTCATGGCTGGAAAGGCTCACTTGTGCAAAGCTGGCTGGCAACACGGCTGGCTCAGCGTAACAGGGTAGGGGAATGACAAGGATGATGCGCTCGCACTTATCACGTCTGGCGCATCAGACAACCGTGGTCGGATCGGTGAGGTTCGATGACCGCTGACAATCCGATCACGAAGCCACGTCACGAGTCGGCCCTCACGTTTGAAAAAGAACTGCGAACCATCACCGATGGTCAGGCATCCACCAATCCCAGGAGCAAGCGATCCAAACCGGAACGCTTTGACCTGCGGGCAGCTTGCGCGCGTGCCGTCGATGCCTCGCTTGCTATGGGGCATGGCGTCGCCTGGCTGGTATTCGCGTTGGGCGGAGGGCTGGTTCTTTATTTCTCGCTGCCGAACGAACCGAACCTTTGGGCGCTCCTTGCATCGGCAGCCGTTCTGTCCGTCATCAGTTGGAAGGCCCGTGCCGGATCCGGGCTCTATATCAGCTTGATGATATTTGCCGTCGTGCTTGGACTGACCCTGGGCACCGGCAAGGCACGCTTGGCCGATGCACCGCAACTTCTGACGGAAACGACCGGCACTGTGACCGGGCGGATCGTAAGGTTGGAACAGCGCACGCCCAATCGTGCGAGGCTGACACTTGACGATGTAAGCCTGGAACGCACCGCAAGCGAGAACACGCCCCGCCGGATCCGCCTGACTGTGATTGCAAGCCCCGGCGACCTTGCGCCAGGCGACAGCATCACCGTGCTGGCGCGTCTCGGCCCGCCGCCTGAACCGGTGATGCCCGGTGCGCGCAACATGCGGCGCGAGCTCTACTTTGCCGGCATCGGTGCCACCGGCTTCAGCTATGGCAGACCAACCGTTCTAGCGACACCGGCTCAATCAGGTTCGCTCTGGCAATCGGCAGGCGAAACCATAGCGCAGACGCGCCTTGCGCTTTCACAACGGTTCCGTGGTCAACTTGACGGCGATACAGGAATCCTGGCATCAGCGCTCCTGGTCGGCAAACGCGACGGGCTTTCGGACGAAAGCTATGAAGCCCTTCGGCGTGCAGGCCTGGCTCATCTTCTTGCGATATCCGGCATGCACATGGCCATGATGACGTTATCCGCCATCGCCGTTCTGCATCTGTTGCTGGCGTTTCATCCATCGATCTCCGCGTCGTCCAGTGCACTTCGGTGGGCCGGTGTTGCAGGCCTGCTGGTCGCCACCGGTTATCTGATGCTGTCGGGGGCCAGCACAGCGACGCAACGCGCCTTTGTCATGATCACCATCGCTCTGATTGCCATGATGGCCACCCGCCGTGCCTTGACGATACGCGCCGTCGCCTTTGCCGCCCTGATTGTTCTGGCACTGCATCCTGAAAGCCTGCTTGGCCCAAGCTTTCAGATGTCCTTCGCCGCGACCCTCGCTCTGGTGGCTGTGTACGGTGCTATCAACGGTTCCAGCTCGATATGGCGGATGCGCATGCGCGCACGTCGTGGATCGGGACGTTGGATGTCCAGGCCATTGGTGCTTGTTGGCGGCATCGCCTTGACGTCCCTCATCGCCGGTTTTGCGACCGCACCGTTTGCGGCCTATCACTTCTCAGTCGGCAATCCACTTGGCTTGATCGGCAATGTTCTTGCCCTACCGCTCGTCTCGCTCATCATCATGCCAGCGGGGCTTCTGGCCCTTCTTCTGACCCCGTTCGCGCTTGAAGGCTTGCCCCTTGCAGTGATGGGGTTTGGTATCGATCAGGTCATGATGGTCGCGCACAGCGTGGCGGCCATGGAGGCATCGCGCGTCGCGATACCAGCCATTACCCCGCAGACACTGGTCTTGTTGACCCTTGCTGGATGTCTGGCGGCATTCCTTGTCGGCAAAGCGCGGCTAGTCGCCCTTCCGGTTCTCCTGCTTATGCCCATCATCGGCATCTGGCAGCCGGTTCCAACGCTGATCATCGAGAGGTCCGGCGCAACCGTTGCTCATGTGACTGAAGGCGAGGATCGCCAGCTCGATCGGTCGGTCAGACGCGGCAACACCTTTGCTGTCGACATGTGGCATCAACGTCTTGCAATCCCTTCCAGTGACGTCGATTTCAGTCGGTGGCTTTGCGATCCATTGGGCTGCATCCTGCCACTGAAGGACGAACGTCTGGTGGCACATGTCCTTGAGGTAGCGGCTCTTGCGGAGGATTGCACGCTGGCCACCATCCTCATCACACCGCTTGAGGCACCAGAAGATTGTTCAGCACCGCTGGTCATCGACAGAGCGGTGCTGCGCAATCATGGCGCCATAGCATTAATAGAAGAGGATACGGCGGAAGCCGGTTTCCGGGTCTGGCGCAGCTTCGAGCAGCGAACCTGGCCTTGGGAACGCGTTGCCAATTAGGTTGAGCCGGCGGGTCCGAAAATCTTCTGTGCCTCGGCTTTGAGTGCAACATCGACATCGTCCATCGTCACCGGCAAGCCAAGATCCACAAGACTCGTAACACCGTGTTCGGACACACCACACGGCACAATGCCTGAAAAGTGCTCCAGATCCGGCTCCACATTGATGCTGATGCCGTGAAAACTCACCCAATGGCGCACGCGAATACCGATGGCCGCGATTTTGTCTTCGGCAACAACGCCTTCGACAGGCGAAGCCTTTTCCGGACGCTGCACCCAGACGCCGACCCGATCCTCTCGTCGTTCGCCCCGAACGTTGAACCGGTCGAGCGTCGCAATGATCCACGCTTCAAGGCTGGCTACGAAGGCACGGACATCTTTGCCACGGCGGGTAAGATCAAGCATCGCATAGGCAACCCGCTGTCCCGGCCCGTGATAGGTGTATTGGCCGCCACGCCCTGTTTTGAAAACCGGAAACCGGTCCGGCTGGACAAGATCGCCTGCATCAGCACTGGTACCGGCGGTGTAAAGCGGCGGATGCTCCACCAGCCAGATCAACTCATCGGCATCACCGGCGGCGATGTCGGCCACTCGCTTTTCCATGGTCGCCACGGCAGTTTCATAATCCACCAGACCCGGCTCGACGCGCCATTCGATTAGACGAGCGGCATCGAAAAACCTGTCAGGCTGAAGGGCTTGTGCACGTTGAATGGGTCTTGCCTCGTCTTTCGCGCCTGGTTGGTTGGCCCGTCGGCAAACCTTAAACATGCGTTAACCTTCAACGCCCAATGGTGGGTGTAGAAGATTCCAGAGATTTAGTGAGTTTCGCACTGCGATGCAAAACCCCATTGAAGACATCAACGTCGACATCGCCGTCGAACTCGGTGCAACCGTGATGCCGGTGCATCAGCTTCTACGCATGGGGCGCGGTGCCGTTATCGAACTGGACACCCTGGCCAACGAGCATGTCATCGTGCTGGCCAACAACATGCAGATTGCCGAAGCCGAGGTTGTCGTGAGCGGGGACGCCATTGCCGTTTCCATTACCGAACTTGGTAAGGCCAACCCTTAAAGCCCTGATCTGCTTCTGATTTTTTCAGCAAAGCAAAAAAAGCGCGATCCCACGACAGCCAGCCCTTGAGCCTGCGGCCTGCCTTTGGTATCAGCGCCGCTCTGAAGCCATTTTCAGACAATCATTTGCGGTCGTGGCGGAATTGGTAGACGCGCAGCGTTGAGGTCGCTGTCCGGTAACACGGGTGGAAGTTCGAGTCTTCTCGACCGCACCACAATCAGAAGGCCTGGAGGCAAGCTCCAGGCCTTTTTGCTATCTGAAATGGCTGATCCGATGCGTGGAACACATCTGTCGTTAGCTGGTCTTCAAGCGAGCGCGCCCACCGCCCTGAATAAAAGGGCCAGGCTTGCCAGAACGCAAAAACCAAGCACCGCGTAACGCATCCGCGGCGCCGAACGTGGGTCAGCAATAATGAAGCGCGCCGCATAAAATCCAAGCAAAACGGCTGGAATCAGTGCCAGACCCCTTAGAATTTCAGGCCATCCGAAGCTGCCAAACGCCGCTAGAGAGGCCATGGAAACGCAGGCGCCCAGCAGCAAAACGGCGTTCATCGTCGCCCGCATCTGGTGAGCTGGAGCGTTTTGCAACGCCAGAGCGAAAGGCGGCGCACCCACCGACGTCAACGTGCCCATGAACCCCGATAGCACACCGGCAAAAGCAACGCCCGGCACACTTGGACGTATGGTCGGGCCGTATAACGACATCACGACCGCAAACAGGATCAGGCAGGCAAACAAAATCTGAAACAGCGTGGGCGACAGGCTGGCAAGCAGAGATGCCGCGACAATCGCCGCAGGAAGCCGCCCGGCAATACCGGCAGCAACATAACCCCGGTTGATATGCTGAAGATCGCGCACCGACGAAAGAAAACTCACAGCGGTCCCAAGAAAGATAACGGTTCCGGGAACAAACCTCGGGTCGATCAGCAACAGAACCGGCGCGGCGATTAACCCGAAACCGATGCCGGTTGAAGACTGGATCAGCGCTGCGAACAAAACCGCAAAAAAGCCCGCCACAAACACAAGGGACAGAATATCGCCATCACCCAAGACGTCCATATCGGTCAGACGACGGGTGCGTCGAGGGATGACGGAGCTCCGTTGGAACCGGTCACACCATACGCGTTGTCTGCGATCTCTGGAACGGCTTCCAGCAACGCGCGCGTGTAAGCCTGAGACGGACTGGAATAAATGTCTTCGACAGGCCCGATCTCGATGATCTTACCTGATTTCATGATTGCCACCCGGTCGGCGATGTGGCGGACAACGGCCAGATCATGGGCAATGAAAAGGTAGGTGAGCCCCAGTTGGCTCTGCAGATCCTGCATCAGATTGACCACTTGAGCGCGGATCGACACATCGAGCGCCGATACCGGCTCATCGGCAATGATGAACCGCGGTTCCAGTGTCAGCGCTCGTGCGATGCCGACGCGCTGGCGCTGGCCGCCTGAAAACGCATGGGGATGACGCTCGGCGGCATCCGCAGGAAGGCCGACCAGTTCAAGCAGATGGGCAACCCGATCACGCAGCCGGCCAGGCTCGGTTTCAAGACCATGAACGATCAACGGCTCGGCAACGATATCCTGCACCGTCATCCGTGGATTGAGACTGGAGTAGGGGTCCTGAAAGATGATCTGCATGTCGCGCCGCAGCCGGCGCAACGGTTCGCGTCCGAGCACCGTGATCTCCTGGCCGTCAAAAACGATGGAGCCGGAGGTCACCGGTACGGCACGCAGAACCGCACGCCCCGTCGTTGTCTTGCCCGAGCCACTCTCCCCAACAAGTCCAAGTGTTTCGCCGGGCCGGATATCGAAACTCACATCATCGACCGCTTTGAGGACGTCGCGGCGGCCGAACAGTCCGTGACGGCCAATCGGATAATGTACCGATAGGTTGTTCACGCTCAACAGAGGGGCATCGAACGACGCAGTGTGCGCCTCATGTACGGCATCGCTCGCGATGGCAGCACGCGCCTGCGTTTTGACCGGGTTGTGGCAGGCAAGCCTTCCTTTGCCATCACCCAACGGCAAAAGGTCAGGGGCCACGGAACAAATCTCCGTCGCATTGGCGCAGCGCGGCCGGAAACTGCATTGCGTTCGTGGCAACCGCAGATCGGGTGGCTGCCCATCGATCGTTTCCAGCCGGTGACGGGTAAGCGCCAGAGTGGGCGTCGCGGCGACCAGACCCGCCGTATAGGGATGAGATGGCGTGTGGAGCATGCGGCTGGCAGGTCCGTCCTCCACGATCTCCCCGGCATACATGACAGCCACATCACGGCAGAGCTTGGCAACCACGCCCAGATCATGGGTGATCATCAAAACGGCCAGGGAAAGCCGCTGCTGCAACTCCGCAATCAGATCAAGCAGGCTGGCCTGCACGGTCACATCAAGCGCCGTCGTCGGTTCGTCCGCGATCAGCAGTTCCGGTTCGCTGGCCAGCGCCATGGCGATCAAAACACGTTGACGCATACCGCCGGAAAACTCGTGCGGGAACTGATCGACGCGCTTTTGCGGCTCGGAGATGTGAACCATATCGAGCAGTTCAATCGCGCGCGCCCGTGCCGCTGCTTGCGACAGACCGCGATGACGGACCAGCACTTCGGCAATCTGATCGCCGACAGCGAACAGCGGATCGAGGCTGGTCATCGGGTCCTGGAACACCATGGCGATGTCACGCCCGCAGACCTCTCGACGGTAATCGGCAGCATCGGGGCCAATCAGGCTCCGGCCTTTCCAGCGCACATCACCGCCGACGATCCGGCCAGGCAATTGTACAAGCCCCATGATGGCCTGCGATGTCACCGATTTGCCGCAGCCGGATTCACCCACCAGACCAAGGGCCTGACCGGGTCCAAGCCCGAACGAGACATTACGGACGGCTTGCACGCGGCCACGTCTGGTCAAGAACTCGACTTCGAGTCCTTCGACAGTCAGCAGCGGTTCACTCATCCGGCGGCCCCAAACCGGCGCGCATAGCGTTTCTCACGCTCCACCGGATCGGTCGTCACCCGCAGCCAGGAGGCGATCAGGTTGATGGCCAGCACCGTGAAGGCAATGGCAAGGCCCGGAATGGTGACAAGCCACCAGGCCCGGAACATGTAATCCTTGCCTTGAGCGACATCGAGGCCCCAGGAAGTTGCCGGTGGCTGAACACCGAGGCCGAGGAACGAGAGCGCCGCTTCGGCCAGCACGATCCGAGCAAACTCGAGCGTACCGAGCGTCAACAAAGGAGCGGCAAGATTAGGCAGGAGATGGCGGATAAGGATGCGCCCAGTGCGGCAACCGAGAAGCTCTGCCGCTTCGACGAACGCCGTTTGACGCAGGCCGAGCACCACACTGCGCGTCATCCGCGCATATACCATCCAGCCATTGAGCGCGAGGACCACAATCACAGTCGTCATACTCGGGCCGATCACCGCCAGGATCAGAAGCGCCAGCAAGAGACCCGGAAACGCAACCTGCGTGTCGATGATGGCGGTGATCCACTGATCTGTGCGGCCACCGGCATATCCGGAAATCAGGCCCAGCAAGACGCCGAACGTACCAGCCAGCAGAACGGTGGCGAAACCGACAAACAGCGAAATGCGTGACCCGTGAAGCAAGCGGGAAAGCACATCACGGCCAAGATGATCGGTACCCAGCAGATGCTCCCAGCTTCCACCCGCCATCCACACCGGTGGCTGAAGCCGCGAGATGATGTCCTGAGCGGCAGGATCGTACGGTGCCAGAAACGGCGCGAAAACAGCGATAAAGAACAGAGTTCCCAGGCATATAACACCGATCAGGCCAGGCGTATCGGCACGCAGATCGGCCCAATAGCCACCGGCCAGTGGCGTATCCGAAACCGGAGGGGCGGCAACATCGCCGCCCAGAGTGTTGTCGGAGTCGGCGACGCTCATTTGGCGCTCATTTCGATGCGCGGGTCGATCACCTTGTAGACGATATCGAGGATCAGATTGAGCACGACCACAAGGATCGCCGTCACGAACACGATAGCCTGCAAGAGGATCAGGTCCTGCCTCTCAATGGCCTGGATGGCGGTCAGTCCGAGTCCCGGCCAGGCGAAAACCGTTTCGACCACCACCGTGTACCCCGACACGATGCGGATCAGTTCCCAGCCTGCGATGGTCAGGATCGGCACAGCTGAGTTGCGCAGCGCATGCACACCGATAACCCGCCACGGCAACATGCCTTTGGCCCGCAGCACCTTCACATATTGTGCGTTGAGCTCATCGATCATCGTCGAGCGCACCACCATGACCAGCCGTGTCATCGCCGGCAGCGCCAGCGTCAGGGCCGGCAGAACAAGATGATCCAGCCCTCCCGCGCCGGAAGTGGGCAACCAGCCCAGAGTGAGTGAGAAGAGGACGATAAAAAGCAGCCCCAGCCAGAACTGCGGAATGGAGAGCCCCAGAAGGCTGATGACGACCACAACGCGGTCTACAAGGCCTTCCGGACGAAGCGCAGCGATGACCCCAAGCGGAACCGCAAGGGCCACTGCAATACCAATCGCCGTGAAGGTCAGCACGAGCGTAGCAGGCGCGCGTTCGACGATGATTTCAAAAACCGGACGCCGTTGCCACAGAGACTCCCCGAAATCGAGCACAGCGACATCGCGAACATAGGTCACGAACTGTTCCAGGATCGGCCGGTCGAGGCCCAACTGCTGCTCAAAGGCGGCGCGCTGTTCAGCCGTCGCCTCCAACGGAAGCATGACGCGCACCGGGTCGCCGATCAATCGAGTGAGCACGAAGACGACGACCACAACCGAGAGCACGACAATCGCACCCTGCCACAATCGGTTGATGACAAACCCGCTCATCGTCTCCGTACCAGTTGGTTGCGCTTACTCCACGGTCATTGTGCTGACGAACATCTTGCCGTCCACCCGTGGGTCCCAATCAGGGCGCTCGCTCATGCCCCATATGTTATTGATGTTGAGAAGGAACGTAAGAAGTGCTTCCTCGTGGGCATACTCGACGACTTGCTCGTAGATCGCCTGGCGCCTGTCGAGATCGATCTCAGTGCGTGCAGACGTGATC
>JANQJE010000105.1 GCA_028281795.1 Cohaesibacteraceae bacterium
GCTTCGGCAACGGTGGACGGCCGCGATGTTGCGCTGACAGGGACAGCGCCAACCGAAGCAGCGCGCGAGGCTGCGATGACCGCAGCGCAGCGGGTTCAGGGTATCTACCGCGTGGATACGTCCGACCTTGGTCTCTTGCCTCTGGCCGATCCCTACACTCTGATATTTGAAAAAGCTGAGGACACGATCACGGTGACAGGATCGTTTCCGGACGGACAAACCCGCGTGGCGCTTCTCGATACGCTCCGCGCGTCGCTTGGCTCGACCGCGTTGGTGGATAACTCACAGTTGGCGCGGGGAGCGCCGGTCGGTTTTGTCTCTTTAGCGGCCTTCGGTAGCGCCGGTTTACAAGCACTCGAAAGCGGAACCATCACGCTCGAAGGATCAACGCTTTCCGTAGCGGGCGATGTGATCAATTCCGAGGCCTACAACGCCGAGCTGACCCGGCTTGCCAACCCGCCTGACAATCTGATGCTTGGCGACATCACACTCAGGCCACCTTTGATCTCGCCCTACGCATGGGCAGCCGAGGCGATCGGAACGGGCGTGGTGCTGTCCGGTCACGTCCCGGACATGGAAACGCGAGAGGCAATCCTGTCGGCAGCGAGCCAACAGGGACCGGTCACGGACAATATGGCGATGGGGCAAGGCGCGCCTGATGGTTTTGCAGCTACGGCGGCAATTCTGCTTGAGCAGATGAGAGGGCTGGAAAACGCGGCGGCATCCATCACCGGTCGCGAACTCAGTCTGACGGGCGATGCCGCGACCAGCGAAGCCTACAGGGCGGCCAACGGCTTTCTCGGCACTCTGCCGGCGGGTTTTGACAGCCTGTCCGGGCGGATCACACCGCCGCTTGCTGATCCCTTTGTGACGACATTGGAAAGGACCGAGGATGGCTACGCCTTGTCGGGCAGGCTGCCCGATGAAACGGCGCGCGCTGTCTTGCTAGACGCTTTGGAAGGGCAGGGCGGGGCGGTAGTCGACACGGCAACGGTGGCGCGTGGAGCACCGCAGGGCATCGCGATTGGTGATCTTTTTGCCCGGATTGTGTCGATCCTGGAGGACCTGGAGGAGGGGACTGCCACTCTCACCGACGACCGTCTGACGATTGCCGGTGTTACATCCGAAGGCACGCAAGCGCAGGCCGTCGAAGCGCGGATCGCTGCACTTGCCGGCAATGCCCTTTCCGTTGCTGCGGATATCACCGCTGGTGAGAGCGAGCCATTGACCGTTCCCCGCGAGCCCTTATGAAGAGCCAAAGATAAGAAGGCAGAGCCATGTTCTATCTCATGTCGCAGCTTTGGCTGTTTCTCCTGATCGCTTTCCTCATCGGCATCGCGACTGGTTGGTTCACAACGCCTTCCACGCGCGATGACAGCAGATAGGCCGCACGGATGTTTTATCTGGTCCTCCACACGGCTCTCCTCATCCTGGCTGCCTTTGTCCTTGGCGCGATTGTCGGATGTCTTCTGAAGCGATTTGTCTCCACCGGTCAGGTCTCTCGCGGCCCGGGGCGACCGACCCCAGCCCAATCGGCGGCTGCGGCCGCTGCTGCAACGGTTGCGGCGAGAACGTCGTCGATCAGCGACGCCGAAGCCCGTGCTGAAGCTGAAGCTGTCAATGCCAAGGCCGCTGAAGAAGCCGCCGCATCTGCCAAAGCCTCAATGGATGAGGCGGCGGTCGAGGCTGCTCTTGCCGCACTGCCGGCCGATGCCAGCAACGAGGACAAGGCCAATGCCGTTGGCACACGCCCCGCAGGCCTTGCCGCACCAAAGAGCGGTAAAGAGGACAACCTTCAGCGCATCAAAGGTATCGGCAAGGTGAACGAGGGCAAGCTCAACGATCTTGGCATCTACCATTTCAGCCAGATCGGCACATGGACTCCGTCCGAGGCGCGCTGGGTCGGGACATTCCTGTCTTTTGCAGGCCGGATCGAGCGGGAAGACTGGATCGGCCAGGCAAAAACACTCGCTAATGACGGATGAAGACGCGATCCTCAGGCGCTAAAGGCTGTGACCTTCAAGGAACGTTGCGATCACGTCTAATGTCGCACTGCGCAGGCTCGGCGCATGGCCCTCGCCGGGGATTGACTGCGCTTCTGCGCCCAGCGCAATCGCATCCTCCAGTGTGGCGTCGTCCAGAAGATCCGAATTTCCGCCGCGCAGCACCAGTGTGGGCCGTGTTACGAGCGCTTTGAACGGACCGGACAGGTCGATGAATGGCAAGCCGTCCGGCAGCTCAGCAAGCGGTTCGAGGAGTTTTGCATCGAAACACGGGGCAGGCTTTCCGTCTTTCTCCGCGAATGTGAGCCGCGCAAAACGCTCCCAGTCATCATCGTCGAACGCTGTAAACTGGCTTCCCATGGATGCCTTGATCCGAACGACAGCCTCATCCCAACTGGAAGGCATGTTCCGCCCATCAAGCTGCCTCTTCAATCGTGCAAGGCCTGCACCGGCAATCCGAGGGCCAATATCGTTGAGGACGCTTCCCGCAATCAGTCCGGGTCTGGTCAACGCAAGGACCATAGCAAGGATACCACCGCGCGATGTGCCGACGACCACGACGTCATGCAACCCGAGCGCACAAGCCACCTGTGCGGCATCATCCGCCTCACGCCGAACATCGTAATGGGATGCCTCGGACGCATAGTCCGATTCCCCACGTCCACGGGCGTCCATAAGAATCACCCGCCGTGGCTCTGTCGGATGGAAAGCAAAACGCTCGCGCAGATCGTAAAAATCCCGCTTGGTGCGTGTCAGCCCGGCCAGGCAAAGCAAAGGCGAACGATCGGTACCTGTCCGTGGACCGGCGTCCTCGACTGACAGCCGCAAGCCATCGCTGGCGCGAACGGTAAGCTGCCGAACGCCCGCCTTATTCATCCGTGCTTAGCCATTCGCCGTCAGTTGCTGATAGACGAAGATATTCTCCAGAACACGCTGCACATAGCTGCGTGTCTCCGAGAAGGGAATCAGTTCGATCCAGTCGATGACATCAATCTGGCCTGACCGCGGGTCACCGAACCGTTCGATCCACTGCGGCACGCGGCGTGGTCCTGCGTTGTAGGCAATAAAGGTCAAAATGTAGGACCCGTTGTACTCGGCGATCAGTTCATCAAGATGATAAGCGCCCAGTGTTACATTGTGCGCCGGGTCGGAGGTGAGACGGGCGGTGGAGTGTGATACGCCGACCTGGCCGGCGATGCGCCTTGCGGTCTCCGGCATGAGCTGCATAAGCCCGAGCGCACCGGCATGGCTGCGCGCGCGGGCGTCGAACCCGCTTTCCTGACGGGAGATCGCATAAGCCACTTCCAGTGGCAAACGCTCCGGGATACGCGCGTTCTGCGGAAAGGCTCCGGTCGGATAGCCAAGCAGGGCCAGTGAGCGGTGTCGCAAAGCACCGATCTTACCGAGCTGAACGACGCTGGTTGCATCGCCATGACGCTCGGCAAGGTCAGCCATCGCCGCGATCTGGGCGGGGGTCGCGCCATCCCGCGCCAGAGCATACAGGAACAGCCGAGCATCTGTACGCCGGTCAAGCGTGTAGAGCGTGTCGGCATAAGCGAAGAAACCGTGATCAGGGGCTTGCGACCGCGGCACTTGTTCAAAGCGGATAGGTAGGCCGGTGATGGTCGAGGCCGCCTGACCGTAGAAAGTTTCGCCATAGTTCATTGCCTGTGCATAGGCTTGGTTGGCCCCGGTCGTGTCGCCTCGTGCAGACAGGGCACGTCCCAACCAGTAATAGCCGCGAGCACGTGTGATCGGCGTAGTGCCGATCTCCAGGATCTGACGAAAATGCGGTTCGGCGCGGCCTGGAGTGTTCAAGTAGCGAAGCGCAATCCATCCGGCACGAAACGCCGCTTCTGCATCGTCCCCTGCGCTGGAGCCCGGCAGAGTGGCCACAAGTTGATAGGCAAGATCCGGCTGGCGTGCCTCGATGAGATCCTGCATCACGATGCGTCGCTCGCGCCACCAGACGTCCGGGCGTACCAATGCATCGCCGGTGGTGCGGACCGACTGCAACAGGCTTGCTGCTTGACGGGGCCGGTCGGCGCGGCGATGAAGGCGGGCAAGTTCATAGATGAGATGAACATCGCGCGGGTTGGCCTGCTGCGCACGCTGCACGGCTGATAAGGCGCTTGCCCCGTTACGGATGGCCTGTCCGCGCGCCGTGATGGAGGCGCGGTCGGCGTTTGTCAGATACTGGCTCAGGCGTTCAGCACCCGTGACGCGATCACGGTAAAGCAGCCAATGGGCGCGGTGCCGGTGATCATCCTGGGTAAGCAGGTTGCCAAGCGTCGACAGCAAGCGTCCTTCAAGCCCGTCATCCAGCACATCGCTACGCCAGAGATCGGCAACGATGCGCCGGGCTTCCTGCGTCTGTCCGGCTTGGGCCAAAGCCTGTGCCTGGGCAAGTTGCGCTTCCGGAGTGCGGGCGGTTTCCGCACCAAAAAGCGAAGCTGGCGGCACCTGTGCACCATACCGTGCCATGATCGCGGTTTCGGTCTGCCGGGCTATGATGCCTGCACCCGGCCAGCCGGAAAATGCATCGCGAAACGCGGTGCGCAGTTCCAGCGGCAGATCGTCGGCCCGCGTCCGTGCGATCATCCAAAGACCAAGATCACGGGTCGCCGGGTCTGAAATAGACTGTGCGATGCCATAGGCGCGCTGGCCCTGATCATTGGAAAGCGCCTCGGAGAGCGGTTGCAGGGCGCGGGCTGCAGCCGATGCACTGGTTCCGATACTGCCTGTGAACAAGGGTACGGTTTGTGGGGCGGTCTGTACCGCAACCGGTAGAGCGGCCGATGGCTGCGCTGTGGCCGGTATGCCGGGATGGGCAACCGGGTTGGGCGGCGCGAAACGTTGCGCGGCATAGCTTGGGATGGTCGCAGAGAACATGAGCACAGTCGCAAGCGCGATACGCTCCAGTCGAGTACCCTTGGCGTGACAAGGGCGGGAAGACGGAAAAACCGGCACGAGATCAACGATCCTTCAAAACGGCGCCACGGCGGTCTGCGGCGAGAAATCCCATAAGAGAGCAAGCTCGCGCATAAAGTGGCGAAAGCTTGGCGGGGCGGAGGCAGCGAAGTGCGGCAAGAACAAACGCGAATGCATCATGGCCCGGTCTTGGTGAAAACCCGGTGAACATGGCGGCATACGGGCGGCTCATGTATATCAACCGATCATCAACCATGATGGATGTCAGCCAATCCTCAGACGCCGCTTGCGGGATCGGGCACAGCTACCTATTGTCCGGCAACCTTTCTCAGGGCTGCCCCGAAATGCGTGGCGGCCTTTCTTGTCTTTGAAGGAGAAGACGCCATGCTCACCCTGGGCGGCTCCATTCCAGCGCTCGTGACGCCGTTTGACGGCGATGCGATCGACTTCGACGCGCTGGAAAGCATCGTGGACTGGCAGATCGCCGAAGGGTCGTCCGGTCTGGTTCCCGTTGGAACAACCGGCGAGTCGCCGACACTTGGCCATGATGAACACAAACAGGTTGTGGAATGTGTGGTGAAACGCGCTGGCGGACGTGTACCGGTCGTTGCCGGGGCAGGGTCCAACAACACCGCCGAAGCCATCGACTTCGCGCAGCATGCGCACAGTGTTGGCGCCGACGCGATCCTCGTCGTCACGCCGTACTACAACAAACCGGGGCAGGATGGGCTTTATGCCCACTATCGCGCGATTGACGATGCCGTCGACCTGCCGACGATCATCTACAACATTCCCGGCCGTTCGGTGATCGACATGAGCGTGGAAACCATGGCACGCCTGCACAAGGAAGCGCGCGCAATCGTCGGCGTGAAGGATGCGACTGCCAACATGGTGCGTGTCAGCGAACAGCGCGCCGCCGTGGGCCGTGATTTCATTCAGCTTTCCGGTGAAGATGCGACCGCGCTCGCCTTCAACGCCCATGGTGGCCAGGGTTGCATCTCGGTGACGGCGAATGTCGCTCCAAACCTCTGTGCGCAGATGCAAGCCGCATGCGCTGCTGGCGATTACGCCAAGGCGCTCGACATTCACGACATGTTGATGCCGCTGCACACGGCGTTGTTCGTGGAGACCAATCCGTCTCCGGTCAAAGTGGCTCTGGAAATGCTGGGCAAATGCAAAGCCGATGTCCGCCTGCCTATGGTGCCGGTTTCGCAGGCAACACGCACGCAGGTGCACGAAGCGATGCAGTTCGCCGGCCTCTTGAACAGTTAGCCGGGGAAGATCATCTAAAACCTACCATGGCTCCCAAGAAAAAAGGCGCGAAGGCTGGCCCGCGGCGTACCGTAGCGGACAACCGCAAGGCGCGCTTCAATTACGAGTTTGTCGAAACGCTAGAAGCGGGCCTGCAACTGAAGGGCACCGAAGTGAAAAGCCTGCGTGAAGGCAAGGCAATGATCGCGGAAAGCTATGCCAGCGCCGAGGGCGACGAGATCTATCTGATCAACGCCTATATCCCTGAATATCTGCAAGGCAATCGGTTCAATCACGAAGCCCGCCGCCCGCGAAAGCTTCTTCTGCATCGCCGTCAGATCAATCGCTTGATCGGGGCGACACAGCGTGAAGGCATGACAATCGTGCCGACGAAGATCTACTTCAATGATCAGGGCCGGGCCAAAATCGAGATCGCCCTGGCCAAGGGTAAGAAAATCCACGACAAGCGCCAAACCGAGAAGGATCGCGACTGGCAGCGCGACAAGGCACGGCTGCTGCGCGAGCGCGGCTAACCTTCAAGATTGACCTGGATGCTATCGAACACCGCCTCAAACATGGCGACGGTGAGGCGGCCCGTGTTCGTGTTGTAGCGTGAGCAGTGATAGCTATCGATCAGCGTGAGACCATCGATCAGCCGGTGCACGGCGTTGTGGGCAAACGTATGGGCCGAGCGCTTCAGACCGAGGGCACGCAACACAGCATCGTGCGAAATGCGGCCGAGCGCCATGATGACCCGAACGTTCTGCATGCCCGCCAAGAGCTCGGTCAGGAACGTGTTGCAGGTAGCGATTTCCGCCCCGACCGGTTTGTTCTGCGGTGGAACGCAACGCACGGCGTTGGTGATCGCTACATTGTGCAGTGTCACGCCGTCGTCGGGCCGAGCATCGTAGGTGCCTTTTGCAAACCCGAAAGCGCCAAGCGTTGCGTAGAGAAGATCGCCGGCATAATCGCCAGTGAAGGGCCGCCCGGTCCGGTTGGCACCACGCAGACCAGGGGCCAGCCCCACGATCAGAAGTTGAGCGCTTGAATCACCATAAGTCGGTACGGGCCCATTGTGCCAGTCGGGATGCTCGGCTTGTTGAGAGGTGACGAAGCTGTGCAGACGCGGGCAGAGTGTGCAGGGAAGGGGCGGTTCGCTCGATGGCGGGAAGCCGGCTGCCGAGCCCTGCTGCGCGCCAGGTAGGTCATTCATCGTAATCGTCGTAATCGTCATACTCTTCATCGTCCTGCCGCTCGCGGCGGGCAGGCCGCTCGGACGGATCGCGGCCCAGACGGTCGGTCAGGTCGGCCAGATCGAGAAAATGGTCGGCCTTGCGGCGCATTTCGTCCGACACCATGGACGGATTGGTCTTCAGCGATGACACGATGGTGACCTTCACGCCTTTTCTTTGCAGCGCTTCGACCAGCGGACGATAATTTCCGTCACCTGAAAACAACACGATATGATTCACCTGATCGGCGAGCGTCAGCGCATCGACCGTCAGATCGACATCCAGTCCCGGGCGCGAGCGGCGGCGTTGGCCGCTGTTGTCGGTGAACTCACGCATCGGTTTGGTGGTGATCTGGAAGCCATTGTAGTCCAACCAGTCGATCAATGGCCGCAAGGAGGAAAACTCCTGATCATCTGCCATCGCTGTGTAATAATGTGCGCGCAAAAGGTAGGCATCGCCGACGAAGCTCGTGATCATGCGACGGTAGTCGATATCGATATCGAGCGTGCGGGCGGTCTGGTAGAAATTGGCGCCATCGATGAAGAAGGCCACACGCTCGCGCATATCGAAAGGATAGTTGGACGGCATCGCCGGACATCTCCGTCATCAAAAAAGAGTTGAGAAACAGGGAGCTTGCCACTTATGCCGCGGCTTAGCGAAGTACCGTTGCTTGGCTATGCAAGATTCTGTCGCCGCACAAGACAGTAATTCTGCCTTTTGCTTGCCTTTGCCCGCCACCCTGCGTTATAGCGACCGCAATCCACAAATCTTATGAGGAGGGCCGCATGGCTCGTGTGACTGTCGAAGACTGCGTCGACAAAGTCGAAAATCGCTTTGACCTGGTGCTGCTGGCTGCCCATCGGGCACGCCTGATCTCGTCGGGCGCTGAGCTCACCATTGACCGCGACCGCGACAAGAACCCGGTGGTGGCGTTGCGTGAGATTGCTGAGGAGACCATCCTGCCCGGCGATCTGGAGGAGCAATTGATCCATTCGTTGCAGAAACAGGTCGAAGTGGACGAGCCGGAGCCCGATGTTGTGCCGATGATCCCATCGCCCGAAGCCATGGCAGGCACCATGGGGGCCGCTGATGGTGGTGCGGATGCGCCGGATGAAGGCATGTCGTTCGAGCGCATGACCGAGGAAGAGCTACTCGCCGGTCTGGAAGGCATCGTGCCGCCGGAGCGCAAAGACGACGTCTGAGGCATTCACGCAGATTCTATGCTTTCGAGGCGCCGGTTTGGACTTCCAAGCCGGCGTTTTCTTTTCCTGTTTGCATTCAAAGGCCGGTGAGACCACTTTAAGTTCTTTGATGCACGCTGTCCCTATGAGGCACGTAAGCGGTATCCATCCGAGCCAACACCATGATGCGTCAGTACGAGTTGGTTGAGCGGGTTCTCCGCTACAACCCCCATGCCGATGAAGCCTTGCTGAACAAGGCTTACGTCTATGCCATGCGCGCGCATGGCACACAGACGCGTGCGTCCGGCGACCCGTATTTTTCGCATCCCCTCGAAGTAGCGGCGATCCTGACGGATCTGAAGCTTGACGATGCAACGGTCGCCGTCGCGCTTCTGCACGACACGATTGAAGACACCGACGCGACGCGCGATGAGATCGATCGTCTGTTTGGCGATGAAATCGGTAAGCTGGTCGATGGGCTGACCAAGCTGAAGAAGCTCGACTTCATTTCCTCTGAAGCCAAGCAGGGCGAAAACCTGCGCAAACTGTTTCTGGCAATCTCTGACGACGTTCGCGTTCTTCTGGTCAAACTCGCAGACCGTCTTCACAACATGCGCACGCTTGGCGCGATGCGCCAGGACAAGCGCCGGCGCATCGCGCGTGAAACCATGGAGATCTACGCCCCTCTGGCCGGTCGCATCGGCATGCAGTCCATGCGCGAGGAACTAGAGGACATGGCGTTCGAGATCCTCGACCCGGAAAGCCGGCAAATGGTTCTTGACCGGTTAGCAGAGCAGATGGAGCAGTCTGACGCGATTATCGGGACCATCATAGAAACCGTACAGGCCAAACTGGCTGAATATGGTCTGGCCTCGGAAGTCACCGGCCGTCAGAAACGCGCTTACTCGATCTATCAGAAGATGCTGCGGAAGGGCCTCTCCTTCGAACAGCTTTCCGATCTTTATGCCTTTCGGATCATCGTGGCGAACCCGGCGGCCTGCTACCGGGCGTTGGGCATTGTGCACACGACCTGGAAATGCGTTCCCGAGCGCTTCAAGGACTACATTTCGGTGCCCAAGCAGAATGACTACCAGTCACTGCACACCACAGTGATCGGACCATTCTCACGCCGTGTGGAACTGCAGATTCGGGATCATGCTATGCACGCCGTTGCCGAGTACGGCATTGCCGGACACGGATTCTACAAGGACGGTATGGCCGGAAACGGCAAGGAAATGGAAACAGTCAAACGCGACAGTCAGGCATTCGCCTGGATTCGGCATACCGTCGATATGCTCGATGGTGACGACACAGCCGAAGAGTTTCTTGAGAACACCAAGCTTGAGCTGTTCCGCGACCAGGTGTTCTGTTTCACGCCCAAGGGCCGGGTGATCGCGCTGCCGCGCGGGGCCACACCGATCGACTTTGCTTATGCGGTCCACACGCAGATCGGCGATACCTGCGTGGGCGCGAAGATCGATGGTCAATTGACGCCCCTTCTGACGGAGCTGAAGAACGGCGACGAGGTCGAGATCATCACCTCGCGCGCTCA
>JANQJE010000124.1 GCA_028281795.1 Cohaesibacteraceae bacterium
CAGTGCCATGGATCTGGAAAAGGCCTTGCGGCTGCTTTCGCTTCCCCGTCTTGTCGGCGCCCATCCTGAAACCGGCAAAGACATCCAGGCCGGTATCGGGCGCTACGGTCCGTTTGTCTTGCACGATGGGATGTACGCCAATCTGGAGTCCGTCGATGAGGTCTTCGAGGTTGGTCTCAATCGTGCGGTGACAGTTCTGGCGGAAAAGGCAGCCAACGGCGGGCGTGGCCGCGGTGCTCCGCAGGCGCTGAAGACCTTGGGTGATCATCCCGATGGCGGTTCGATCACCGTTCATTCCGGCCGCTATGGGCCGTATGTGAAACATGGCAAGGTCAATGCAACGATCCCGAAAGACACCGCACCTGAGGACGTGACGCTGGAGCAGGCGATTGGTCTGATTGCTGCGCGGGCCGAAAAGGCCGGCAAGAAGTCTGCTGCCAAGAAAAAAGCTCCAGCCAAAAAGAAGACCACTGTGAAGAAAGCAGCCGGCAAAAAGCCGGTTGCCAAGAAGGCAGCTGCTGCGGAATGAGCGGGTTTCCCTCTGATGAGGCGCTCATTGACTTTCTGACGAACAATCCGGGCCAGACCGGCAAGCGGGAAGTGGCCCGCGCTTTCGGCATCAAAGGGTCTGACCGTATCACGTTGAAGCAGCGCCTGAAGGCGCTGAAAGATCGCGGTGTGATCGTCAAGGACGGGAACAGTTTCCGCAAGGCTGATACTCTTCCTCCCATTTTTCCGGCGCAGGTTGTCTCGGTGGATGATGAAGGCGATCTGCTCGTCGTTCCGCGCATCCAGTTGGACGGAGATGGGACACCCGATCGGTTCGTTCTGACCGAAAAGCGGGGTGCGCGACGTCGTGGCGCCCGGTCCAGTGTGGATCAGCCGCCAGGTGTCGGCGATACGCTTCTGGTCCGAGTGGTGGAACCTGCAGGCGCTGACGGCGAGCCCGGTTCGGTCCAATTGATCAAGGCGATCGGTCGAGGTGATGTGCGCCATTATGGTGTCCTGAGGGTGTCGTCGCGTGGCGGTGCCTATATCGAGCCGGTCGAGCGCAAGGCCGATACGCTTCAGGTTGACAAACACGACATGGGCGCGGCGGAGGACGGTGACCTGGTTGCGGCCATACGGTTGCCGGGGCGAGGACGAGGCCGTTCACCTAACGGCAAAGTCGAAGAGGTCTTCGGTCAGCTGGGCTCGGAGCGGGCGATCAGCCAGATCGCCATACTTCGCCAGGGCCTGCCGGATGTGTTTCCTGCCGATGTTCTGGCGCATGCGGAATCCCTTGCGCCCGCTGCCATGGGAGAGCGCGAAGATTGGCGAGAGCTTCCTCTGATCACCATCGGTCCGGCGGATGCGAAAGATCATGATGATGCTGTCCATGCGACCCTTGATGAGGACAAGGATAACGAAGGCGGTTTCGTCGTCACCGTTGCGATCGCCGATGTCGCCTTCTACGTACGCCCGCACACACTGCTTGACCGCGAAGCGCGTTCGCGTGGCAACTCGGTTTACTTCCCGGACCGGGTTATCCCGATGCTGCCTGAACGGCTGTCGACGGACCTTTGCTCACTTCGGGCGGGTGAGGATCGGCCCGCTCTTGCCATCCGCATGGTCTTTTCCAAAGATGGCGTGAAGAAGGGCCATTCGCTGCATCGCGTCTGGATACGGTTGCATGCAGGTCTTGCCTACGAAGCAGCCCAAGCAGCCATTGACGGAGTCGAACCGCCGGAAGGGGTCATCCCCTGCCCGTCGGTCGTTGTTGAGGATGTGCTGAAACCACTCTGGTCGGCCTATACGGCGCTTCTGAAAGCCCGCTCCAAACGTTCGCCGCTGCAATTGGATCTGCCGGAGCGCAAACTGGTGCTCGATGAGGATGGAAAGGTACGCGGTGTGCATGTGCCTGAGCGCCTGGATGCCCACAAGCTGATCGAAGAGTTCATGATCCAGGCGAACGTGGCTGCTGCCGAACTGCTCGAAGCGAAGAAAACACCGTGCCTCTACCGCGTGCACGATGCACCGGGAATGGCGAAGTTCGAGGGGCTGAGAGCATTCCTGAAAAGTCTCAACATTTCGATTGCCAGCCAAAGTTCTCTTCGTCCGGCTGACTTCAACAAAATCCTGGCGCGCGCCGATGGTCAGCCGAATGAGCAACTGATCAATGAGATGGTTCTGCGCAGCCAGGCTCAGGCCGAGTACACGCCCGACAATATCGGACATTTTGGCTTGAACCTGTCGCGGTATGCGCATTTCACCTCGCCCATCCGCCGCTATGCCGATCTGATGGTCCATCGGGCGTTGTTGAAAGCGTATGGCTTGGGTGACGACGATGATGCGGACGCTGCGGACCGTGATGTTCTTGCGCGTATGGGCGATCATCTGTCAGGCACCGAACGCCGTGCCATGCTGGCCGAACGGGAAACAACGGACCGTTTGATAGCGGCCTATCTCTCCGACAAAGTAGGTGCGCGCTTCGAAGGACGGATTACCGGCGTGGTCGGCGCCGGGTTGTTTGTGCGCCTTTCGGAAACAGGTGCCGATGGTTTTGTCCCCGCTGCTATGCTCGGTGCCGATTATTTTGCATTCGATGAGGTGGCGCAGCGGCTTGTTGGGGCGGCTACGGGGATCACCTATCAACTGGGTGATGCTGTCGAGGTCCGGTTGGTCGAGGTGGCGCCTTTGGCTGGCGCTCTCCGGTTCGAGATGCTGAGCGAAGGCAAGGCAGGCAAGCCCGTTGGCCGCGGTGGACGGCCTGGAAAGGCCGGCGCTCCCCGAAGGGCCAAGCCTGGAACACGCAAACGCTCGCAATCGCCGGCTGCTTATGCGCGCAAGGCCGTGCGAAAAGCCAAGGGGCGTTGAGCCATGGCCGCGAGGGCGAAGCCGGCGGCTAGTATCATTGCAGTCTGGCAGGGTCCGACGGGGACAGCTCGTGTCTTCATGGGCCGCCGGCATGAGTCCTTGCGTTTTTTGCCCGGCTTTCTTGTTTTTCCAGGTGGGCGGATCGAAGCACAAGACCGGCAGATGACAGCGTTTCATCTTGCTGACCGGTGCGTCAGCGTGCTTGATCTGGAGGGTAGTCTTGGCACCGGTGCATTCGTGCGTGCCGCTTTACGCGAATGCGAGGAAGAGACAGGACTTGCCATTGCCCCGCACCTTGCCGGCCCCCTGCAGTATGTCGCGCGCGCAATCACACCGCCTGCGCTGCCGGTTCGCTATGACACCCGGTTTTTTCTGGCGAAGATCATAGCAGGCACCGTCCCGCCGCGACCTCTGAACCCCGGTGACGGCGAGTTGCTTTCGCCGGACTGGTACGACGAAGAAGCTCTGAAGTCGGAGAAGCTGCACCACGTGACGCTTGCCGTTTTGCATCACGCGCTGGCGATCAATAACGCTCCGAAACGGCCAATTGAACGGTTGCTGGTCGCCGATCGGAAGCCGAAGGCTTGGCGGGGATTGCCGCCCCAGCGGTCAAGAGACCTGAAAGCCCTGAACCAGGACATTTGAACCGGCCAAAGCTGTCGGCCGGCTCTTGACATTTCGACAGATTCCCACGATAGCACCGCATCTCCCGACCTCGCCAATCTGGTGGTCAGCACGTCTGACGGTCGGTATTCTTTTCACCGATCCAAGATCGAGGCCCTCGCATGGCAAAAGCCACGACCATCAAGATCCGGCTCGTTTCCTCGGCCGACACCGGCTACTACTACGTGGCCAAGAAGAACTCGCGCACAATGACCGACAAGATGGTTGTTCGCAAATACGACCCTGTCGCGCGCAAGCATGTCGAGTTCAAAGAAGCAAAAATCAAGTAAGCTTCGTTCGTCGATCGCCTTTTCCGGCGCGACCATACGTTCTCAACGCGCTCCTGATTTTCGGGGGCGCGTTTTTTCATGTGTATCTCTGGATGAGAGCAGTGAGCGGCTGACGCCTATCTCCTGGCTTGAGGAGGCCAAAGGCGGAGTTCGGCGCCAGCCATCCCATACGTTCCGGGGTGTGCGGCGGACCCGAAACGCAGTTTGGGAACCGCACTTGGCGGTATCTTTGATAAGCCGCATAAGATGGTTGGAACGCAAGCCAATACGCTGTTTTTGTTAGGCTATTTAGCTTGATTCATGCTGTTAACCTAACCTGTTGTGGTTAAAGCGGGCCGGTAAGGTTAAGCGGCAAGCATCACACGGTTTCGGCCATCTCGTTTGGCCTTGTAGAGCGCTTCATCGGCGCGCTTCAGGATCGCTTCAGCTGTATCTTCAGGTCCTTGGATCGTCGCGACGCCAAGCGAGATGGTGATGGTGAGATTCTTCTGGCCACCAACGACCGGAATGGGATCGTGGTCCATCCGGGCCCGAAGCCGCTCGGCAATGGCGGCAGCCGACTGCTGGTCGGAATCGGGAAGTATCAACACGAACTCTTCCCCACCGTAGCGACACGCCATGTCGGCGCCGCGAATGGAGCGGCGGATGCGGTCTCCAAACTCGCGCAACACCTCGTCGCCGACATCGTGGCCATGTGTGTCGTTGATCGATTTGAAGAAGTCGATGTCGGTTAGAACCAGTGACAGTGTCTTGCCGCGGCTCGCGGCCTGCTGTGTCAGTGTCTTGAAGTGCGTGTCGAAATAGCGGCGATTGTGGAGGCCTGTCAGCCCGTCCATGATTGCCATTTCCATCGTCTGTTCGACGCTCTCACGCAGTTGGTCGGCGTAGCGTTTGCGGCGAATCTGAGTGACAACACGGGCCATCAGCTCGTTGGAATCGATGGGTCTGACGATGTAGTCGCTGACGCCCATATCTAGGCCACGCAAAACCTTGGCGTCGTTCTCCGGCTCGGAGATGATGATGATCGGCAGCGCGCGCGTCTTTTCAAGGTTTTGCAACTGGGAGCACAGGCGCAAGCCATCATAGTCACGCAGGCTGAGGCTCACGATAACAACGTCATAGGCATGATCTGAGATGTGAAAGAGTGCCGAATCCGCATCGGTATGGACGTGCACATCGAAACGTTTGTCGAGCGAGCTTTTCAAACGCTCATAAGAGCTTGGGCGGTCATCAACGAGCAACAGACGCCCGGTAACCGTCTCCTCGTTTGCCTTGTAGGTGGCTGGTTGTGCCAGAGCGTTGCGCGTCGTCGCCCGGCCCCGCAGTTCGTCGATCAGACGTTTGACGCGCACCAGGTTCTTCACGCGTGTGAGAAGTGCGACGTCGCGAATAGGTTTGGTCAGAAAATCGTCGGCGCCTGCTTCAAGTCCGGCGACCCTGTCGCTCGGCTGGTCGAGAGCCGTCACCATGACCACTGGGATATGGGCCGTCTTGGGGTCGGCCTTCAGACGGCGGCATGTTTCAAATCCGTCAAGGCCCGGCATCATGACATCCAGGATGATGATGTCGCAGTCCGATTTGCCGGCGACGTCCAGCGCTTCAAAACCGCTCGTGGCCGTGAGAACTTCAAAATACTCGGCCTTCAGGCGTGCTTCGAGCAGCTTTACGTTTGCAACGATGTCATCAACAACAAGAACGCGGGCGGTCATGGCAGGGTTTAAGCCTCCCCAACAAAAGTGCGGACAGTGTCCAGGAAGTTCGAGACGGAGATCGGCTTGGAGATGTATGCTTCACAGCCGCCGGAACGGATGCGTTCCTCGTCGCCTTTCATGGCGAAAGCTGTCACGGCCACAACCGGAATGTGCCGCAGGTCATCATCTTCTTTCAGCCATCGCGTAACGTCGAGGCCGGAAACTTCAGGCAATTGGATGTCCATCAGGATCAGATCGGGTTGATGGGCGCGCGCCAGTTCCATAGCGTCCATACCATTGCCGGTTTTGACCGTTGTATAGCCTTTGGCTTCCAACAGATCGCTGAACAGTTTCATGTTCAGTTCATTGTCCTCAACGATGAGGATCGTCTTGCTCATTCAGGGCTCTCCAGGTGGCAGTCCCAATTGTGAGGCCGCGTCAGTTCTTTGTTGGCCAAACACGTTACGGTTGCCTGTGCGCCATCTATGCCGTTCAAACTTGAAGAAAAAGCAAAGGGTGGCAAGCACTCGATCGCAAAAGGACCATATCGGCCGATCTTTCAACACTAACGAGAGGCAGCGTTAATGAACGCTAACCAAATCGAACTTGTTACCAGTCTTGTGGTATTCCTTGGTGGTCGTCAGGATGATCTGGAGCGCTTCTTCACTGTGTCAGGTGTGGCGCCGTCAGAGTTGCGCACAAGACTTACAGACCCGGGCTTCCAGCGTGGTCTGTTGGATTATGTGATGATGAACGAGCCTTTGCTGTTGGCATTTTGCGAGGAAGCCGGCCATGATCCGGTGTCTTTTGTTCGATTGGTCGAAAACCAGGAGACATGGGGATAGGCTGTGGCGGGGAGCGTGGCTTACTGTCGGGATTGCCTGGCCGACCAGATACCCAGCACGCCAGCCCGCAGCCGATGTGTGTCCTGTGGTTCTCCACGGCTTTTGAGCCATCCCGAGCTTGAAGCGCTTTCGATTGCCCATGTCGATTGCGATGCGTTTTTCGCTGCAGTCGAGAAACGCGACAACCCCGAGCTTGCCGACAAGCCCGTGATCATCGGGGGAGGACAGCGCGGTGTGGTTTCCACATGCTGTTACATTGCCCGTATTCAGGGTGTGCGCTCGGCCATGCCGATGTTCAAGGCGCGCAAGCTCTGTCCGGAAGCTGTCATCATCAAGCCGAACATGGCGCGTTATGTGGAAGTTGGACGGGACATTCGTCAGCGGATGTTTGCGTTGACCCCGCTGGTCGAGCCCTTGTCTATTGACGAAGCTTTTCTCGATCTCACGGGGACCGAACGGTTGCACGGCGGTCCACCGGCCCTTTCCCTGCTGCGTTTTGCCAAATCGGTCGAAGATGAGGTTGGTGTCACGGTTTCCGTCGGTCTGTCGCACAACAAGTCCATGGCGAAGATGGCGTCTGACATGGATAAGCCGCGCGGGTTTGCGGTTATCGGCAGGGCGGAAACACTGTCTCTGCTGGCCCCGATGTCGGTGCGCGCGCTGTTTGGAGTTGGAGCTGCAATGGCGCGCAGTCTGGAGAAAGAGGGCTATGCAACGCTTGCCGATCTTCAGGAGGCCGAGCCGGAAAGACTCTGGCGCAGTTTCGGAGAGCATGGAGGCCGCTTGTATGATCTCGCTCGCGGCGTCGATCCGAGGCCGGTAAGACCAGACCGGGAGCGCAAGAGCGTTTCCAGCGAGCGGACTTTCAACGATGATATTGCGACGCGGGATGAGTTGCGCGTGATTGCTCGAAGTGCCTGCGAACGGGTCGCCAAACAATTGAAAGCCAAGGACTTCAGCGGACGAACCGTCACTCTTAAGATCAAGACGGCTCAATTCAAGACACTGACACGGTCTCACAGCCTGCCCCGGCCGACGCAAAGCGCAGACCGAATCTTCCGCACGGTGGAGCCGATGCTCGATGGCGTCATTGATGGAACACGCTATCGGCTGCTCGGGGTCGGGGTCTCAGACCTCGGCGATGGGCATGAAGCCGACGACAGGGATCTGGCTGATGCCGATGCGGCGCGGCGCACGCAGGCCGAGAAGGCGATGGACAAGCTGCGCGAGCGTTTCGGTGATGAAGCGGTCAATGTCGGCCTCGTGCTCGGCGCGCGCTCGCCCAAGCAGGCCGACCAGCCTTCGGGTACCCCTCAGTCGGGGCAGGATGGGGAAGGCAAAGGCTCAAAACCGGCGAGCACTCCGCGCAATGTAAAGGCGCCATAATCGAGGACCAACTCATCGGCGACACCATTGGTGTCCAACGTGTAGGATACGATGAAACTCGGGGCTGAATCGGGATCAAGCGGATCGAAGTAGCTCAACCGGATGGGCCAGGCTTGTGTCGGGACGGGGAAGTCGTCCAAGCGCTCGGTTGCGCCCTCCTCTGCGATTTCTTCACTGTCTGCCTGCAAAGGTGAAAGCACCGTGGGCGTTTGCGGGTTGCCAATGATGGCGGTCAAAGATTGGGCGAGGCCTGACTCATGGCTTCCGTCGAACACAGTGGAGAAGACAAGCCGTTCGCCAGCCAGGGCGGCCGCCATGATCGTGTCCGTCAACTGGTTGGGAAACAGTGTTTCAGCGATGGCGCTGGTGGTTGTCTCTTCTTCGGCGAAGCGGCGGATCGCAAGACCGCCTTCGGTTTGCCGTTCGGCAGCACCCGTTACGGCGATGGGGTCTTCGCCCACGGTTTCGGTGTTGGTCTGGAAGGTAAAAACCTCCCCTGCCCCATCTTCGAAGGCGCGATAGCTGGTTTGCGTGCGAATCATACCGCCCGCCTGTCCCTGGATGGAAAGGACCATGTCACTGCTCAGGGTCCAGCCTGCGCACACCGATCCATCCACTTCAAAAATGTACAGGCCGCCGGCATCTTCCACGCCTGAGTCCCGCTCACTTTCAATGAGTGAGAGTTCATAGACGGCACGATGGGAAAGCGGATCGAACTGCGACGGTTCGGCCATCGCTGGTGAAACGCCGGTCCCGGCCAGTGCCAGGGCAGTGCCGGCCAAAAAACCGTGGACGATACCTCTGGACGTTCCGGTGTGCGTCGTTAAATGGTAGTGCAGCACGCGAAGATCAGGTCCTGTGGCCGGTCTGTTTCACACAAGATTTTGAGATACACGTCCCATGAGCATCGAGCAACGACTTGCCGATCTTGGCGTTAACCTGCCAAGCCCCGCCGCTCCTGCGGCCAATTATGTGCCTTTCGTCATCACCGGCCATCAGCTTTTCATCTCCGGTCAGGTGCCGTTCCTGGCTGACGGAACGCTGCATCCACCTGCCAAACTGGGTGATACGATGGATGTGGAAGGTGGCAGAGCTGCGGCAAAGCTTTGTGCAATCGGTATTCTCGCCCAAGCCAAAGCGGCAACGGGGGGTGACTGGTCGAAGATCGGCCGTTTGGTGAAGCTCGTCGGTTTCGTCAACGCTACCGCTGACTTTGGCGATCAGCCGGCGGTCATCAATGGGGCCAGTGATTTCATGGTTGAGGCGCTTGGCGACCAGGGCCGGCATGCACGCTCTGCCGTCGGTGTTGGATCCCTGCCTTTTGGTGTGCCCGTCGAGGTGGAAGCCATTTTTGAGTTGGCGTCCTAAGTCTGCGATGCCCAATACGCCCCCCTGGCTCACTGCCCGTCCTGTTGCCCACCGTGGGCTGCACGATGCGGCGCGCGGTCTGGTGGAAAACACGCTTCCGGCCTTCGAAGCGGCAATAGATCGTGGGTTTGCGATCGAATTGGACTTACAGCCGACGGCGGACGGCGATGCCGTTGTGTTCCATGATCACACGCTGGAGCGGCTGACATTGGAGGCCGGTCCCGTTGTCGCACGCACGCGCGAGCAACTGGAGGCCATTCCCATCAAGGGATCGGATACAACCATACCATCGCTCGCCAAAGTGCTTGCGGAAGTGGATGGGCGCACACCTTTGGTCATGGAACTGAAGAGTCGTTTCGACGGCGAGCTCGCCTTGGCCGATGCTGCGGCTGGAGCCATTGCGGCGTATCCGGGTCCGCTGGCTTTGATGTCGTTCGATCCGGCGCTTGTTGCACGGCTGCGTTTCCACAAGACTGGGCGCCCACTCGGCATCGTGTCCGCGCCGATGGGGTATGCGCATTGGGGCAGCCTGTCGGCCTGGCAGCGCTTCACCCATGGCGCGCTGCTTCATGGGCCAGGCCTCTGGAGCGATTTCGTTTCCTACGATCAAGCAAGCCTTCCGGCACTCTCTCCGCTGCTGGCTAAATGGCTGGGGCGCAAAGCGCTGCTCTGCTGGACGGTGAAAGATGCTGTGACGGCAAAGCGTGTTTCACGTTATGTGGATGCCATCACGTTTGAAGGGTTTGATCCGCACGGTACTGCTCCATGAGCGAGCCAAACGAGGGCCCAGCCGGGAGCCGAACGCTGGAAACAGTAGAGAGCCTTGGTGATCTCGGGCAGGATGTGTGGGACCGGCTACAAGGTGTCCGGAAGCGTAAGGGCGCACCCTACAACCCCTTCATTTCCTATGCGTTTTTGTCGTCGCTTGAGGACTCAAAATCAGCCGAGCCGGAAACAGGCTGGATCGGCTCGCACATTGTTGTGCGCGATGCTGCCGGAAACCTGGAAGCGGCCATGCCAGCCTATCTGAAAATGCACAGCTATGGGGAGTATGTTTTCGATCACGCCTGGGCCGACGCTTATGAACGCGCCGGCGGGCGTTACTATCCCAAGCTTCAGTCAAGCATTCCCTTCACACCGGCAAGTGCGCCCAAACTGTTGACGGTTGGCGCCGGTACATGGGCGTCGCTTTCGTCGCTGCTCGCCCAGGGGTCACAGGCCGTGGTGGAGAAGCTCGGCCTGTCATCGGCGCACATCACCTTTGTGGGGGAAGAAGAAGCCCGGTTGCTGGAAGACCATGGTTTTCTGACGCGGCATGACCAGCAGTTCCATTGGCGCAACGACGGCTATGGCACGTTCTCGGACTTTGAAGCCGTGCTTGCTTCGCGCAAACGAAAACAGATGCGCAAGGAACGCCGCGAGGCGTTTGCCAATGACATCTCGATTGTATGGTTCTCGGGGTCGGACCTCTGCGAAGAGCATTGGGATGCGTTTTTCCGGTTCTATCAGGACACCGGTGCCCGCAAATGGGGTCAGCCCTATCTCACGCGCAGCTTTTTTTCTCTGATCGGTGAGCGCATGGCTGACGACATCGTACTGATGCTGGCCAAACGCGATGGGCGCTACATCGCAGGCGCACTGAACTTCAAAGGCTCAGATGCTCTCTACGGGCGGCATTGGGGATGCTCGGAGCATCATCCGTTTCTGCATTTCGAACTCTGCTACTATCAAGCGATCGATTATGCGATTGCTAACAAGCTCGATCGGGTTGAAGCAGGCGCGCAAGGTGCCCACAAGCTTGCCCGTGGCTATGTTCCTGTCATCACCACGTCTATGCATCACATTCCCAATGAAAGCTTTCGCCGTGCGGTGTCTGATTATCTGGTTGGCGAGCGTGAGCAGGTCATGTTCGACACGGCGTATCTTGAACAGCGTACGCCGTTTCGCAAAGGTGAGTGACTGTCTTGATTGAACAAGGATGCAATGATGAGCGCTTATGATCCCGACAACATCTTCGCGAAGATTCTGCGCGGCGAGATTCCCAGCCAGACGATTTATGAGGATGACGATGTTCTGGCGATCATGGATGTCATGCCGCAAGCCGAAGGGCATGCGCTGGTGATTCCTAAAGCCCCGTCACGCAATCTTTTGGATGCCGATGCGGGTGGTTTTGGCGCGCTGTTCAGTGCTGTTCAGCGTGTGGCAAAGGCTGCCCAAACGGCGTTTGAGGCGGACGGTGTGACCATCCAGCAGTTTAACGAGGCTGCAGGCGGACAGTCCGTTTTTCATCTGCACGTCCATGTTATCCCGCGCCATATGGGCGTGCCCTTGCGTCCGCACACCGGTGCGATGGCCGACCAGGCTTTGCTGGCTGAGCACGCCGAGCGCTATCGCAGAGCGCTTGCCTGAATCTTTCTTGGTTTATCCAAAAAGCCCCGGAACCAGAGTTCCGGGGCTTTTTTGCGCATGCATCGCCTTATCTGCTTGCTCCGGGCCTGCGGCCCAACGGCTTCAGGTCTTCAGCGGCACCTTCGGCACTGCGCCGCGACCACCGCCCTTGGAGCCTGGCTTTTTGCGGTTGGTACGTTTGGTTGCCGTTGCCTTGGTCTTTGTTTTGGCGGCTGCCTTCGCTTTGGCCGGCGCCTTGCGTTTGGCGGGAACAGGGTCGGGCTTGGGTTTGACCGGCTCGGCTACGGCCTCCAGTTTGAGGCCAACCGTTTTGCCGTTTTCGTTCTGGTCGATATCGACGCGCACCACACCGCCCTTAATGAGCTTGCCGAAGAGGACCTCGTCGGCCAGCGGCTTCTTGATGTGCTCCTGAATGACCCGCCCCAGCGGACGGGCACCCATATGCTCATCATACCCTTCAATGGCAAGCCACTCGCGTGCCTGATCGGTCAGTTCGATCACCACATTGCGGTCTGAAAGCTGGGTCTCCAACTGCAGAACGAACTTGTCGACCACGCGGAAGACAACCTCCTGCGGCAGATGACCGAACTGGATGATCGCGTCCAGGCGATTGCGGAATTCCGGAGCGAACAGGCGATTGATCGCCTCCATGTCTTCGCCTTCGCGGCGCGAGGATTTGAAGCCAATGGCTGGCTTGGTCATGTCCTGTGCGCCCGCGTTCGTGGTCATGATGATGATCACATTGCGGAAATCGACTTCCTTGCCGTTTGAATCGGTCAGCTTGCCATGATCCATGACCTGCAAGAGCACGTTGAAAAGATCCGGATGGGCTTTCTCGATCTCATCGAGCAGAAGCACGCAGTATGGATGCTGATCGACACCGTCGGTCAGCAGACCGCCCTGGTCGAAACCGACATAGCCCGGAGGCGCGCCGATAAGCCGTGAAACGGCATGCCGCTCCATATATTCGGACATGTCGAAGCGGAGAAGTTCGACCCCGAGAAGGCCCGCAAGCTGCTTGGCAACTTCGGTCTTGCCGACGCCGGTCGGTCCTGAGAACAGGTAGTTGCCGATCGGTTTTTCAGGTTCGCGAAGACCGGCCCGCGACAGCTTGATGGCTGCCGAAAGTGCCGAGATCGCTGTGTCCTGACCGAACACCACGCGGCGCAGATTCGTTTCCAGGCCCTTGATGACTTCGGCATCGTCCTTGGAGACGTTCTTTGGCGGGATGCGAGCCATCAGCGCGATGGCGTTTTCTACTTCTTTGACACCGATGGTTTTGCGGCGCTTGTTCTCCGGGACGAGTTGCTGAGAGGCACCGGTTTCATCGATCACATCGATCGCCTTGTCAGGCAGCTTGCGGTCGTTGATGTACCGCGCCGACAGTTCGACCGCCGTCTTGATGGCGTCGTTCGTGTAGCGAACTTTGTGATAGTCCTCGAAATAAGGCTTGAGGCCTTTCAGAATCTCAATCGCATCCGGCACACTCGGCTCGGTCACGTCGATTTTCTGGAACCGGCGCACCAGCGCGCGATCCTTTTCGAAGAACTGACGGTATTCCTTATACGTCGTTGAGCCGATGCAGCGCAGGGTTCCTGCGGCCAGCGCCGGCTTGAGCAGATTGGACGCGTCCATTGCTCCGCCAGACGTTGCCCCGGCCCCGATAACAGTGTGGATTTCATCGATGAACATGATCGCGCCCGGATAGGCCTCGATCTCCTTGACGACCTGCTTGAGCCGTTCTTCAAAGTCCCCGCGATAGCGGGTGCCGGCCAACAGCACACCCATGTCGAGCGAGAAGACGGTGGATTCGGACAGCACTTCAGGGACATCGCCGTCGACGATGCGTTTGGCCAGACCTTCGGCAATGGCTGTCTTGCCGACACCGGGATCGCCAACGAGCAGCGGATTGTTCTTCTGGCGGCGGCAAAGCACCTGCACTGTGCGCTGAATCTCTTTCGCGCGACCGATCAACGGGTCGATCTTGCCGTCCTCAGCCTTCAGGTTGAGGTTGATGCAGTAAGCTTCCAGCGCTTCGTTTTTCTTAGCCTCACGGCCTTCACCGTCCGCGGCCTCATCATCGGCACCACGCGGCGTGCGCGGTTCGCTTGCGCCGGGGCGTTTGGCGATGCCGTGTGAGATGTAGTTCACCGCATCGTAACGGGTCATGTCCTGTTCCTGCAGGAAATAGGCTGCATGGCTCTCGCGTTCAGCGAAAATGGCCACAAGAACATTGGCACCCGTCACCTCGTCGCGGCCTGAGGATTGCACGTGGATGACGGCGCGCTGGATCACACGCTGAAAACCGGCTGTGGGTTTGGCTTCATCGCCTTCTTCGGCTGTAAGGTCGACGAGTTCATGGTCGACATAATCTGACACGGCATCTCGCAATGCCGTCGTGTCGACACTGCATGCCTGCATCACACCGAGCGCGTCCTCGTCATCCATCAGCGCGAGCAGAAGATGTTCAAGGGTGGCATATTCGTGGTTGCGCTCGTTGGCGCTGGCAAGCGCGCGATGCAGGGCTTTTTCGAGACTACGGGAAAAGGTTGGCACAGGCGGCTCTCACTTTTTTTCCATGACGCATTGCAAGGGATGTTGGTTCTGGCGGGCAAAGTCCATGACCTGAGTCACTTTCGTTTCCGCCACTTCATAGGTGTAGACACCACACTCACCGACGCCGTTCTGGTGGACGTGCAGCATGATCTGTGTCGCTTCATCGCGCGTCTTGCGAAAGAATCGCTCAAGCACGTGAACCACGAACTCCATGGGCGTGTAGTCATCATTGAGC